>JAHDEQ010000294.1 GCA_020628755.1 Saprospiraceae bacterium | reverse complement strand
TTCCTAAACTTGCGGGAGGCTTTTTTGTATAGCTTAGTTTAGGAAAGCTGTTTATAGCAATTTGTTTTTTCATCATTATTTTTCAATGCAATCTTCGCAGGACTAGATTTTTTGTTTCTTTGTATTAAGACAAAGAAAATAAGCTAAAAATCAAATAAATATCCAACTCTATGCTTCCAGTTCACGGTACACACAATGCCCTCCACGACCAACGCAACGAAAATGTCAAAATTTATATCAATGGCGAATTATTCCCACGCAACGAAGCTAAAATCTCCGTTTTTGATAGTGGATATTTGGTAGGCGATGGAATTTGGGAAGCCTTACGTTTGCATGATGGTGTTTTAGTGTTTTTAGAAGAACACCTCAATCGTTTATATACAGGCGCAGCCACCATTGGAATGGATATTGGTATGAGCAAAAAAGAATTAATTGAAGAAGTTTGGAAAACCCTTCATGCCAACGACATGCACGACAACGTGCATGTGCGCTTTATGCTTACACGAGGTATCAAAAAAACACCCTCCCAAGACCCTCGCCTCACCATTTCTGGCCCAAACCTCGTTATTATAGCTGAACACAAAAAGGCTGACCCTTCCAGTCAAGAAAAAGGAATTACCCTTTTTACCAGTACGATTCGTCGAGGTTCGCCTGATTACCTCGACCCTCGACTCAATTGTCATAGCAAATTGCATGAGGTCATGGCACTCGTTCAGGCCATCGAGGCAGGAGCAGACGAAGCCCTTATGCTCGATATTCATGGTTTTGTCTCTACCTGCAATGCAACTAACTTTTTTATGGTCAAAAATGGAGAAGTTTGGACTTCAACGGGTCAATATTGTATGAATGGAATCACGCGTGGAAATATCATAAGAGTTTGTCGAGAAAATAATATTCCTTGTTATGAAAAAGACTTTTCTTTATTCGATGTCTATGGAGCAGACGAGGCTTTTGTAACAGGAACTTTCGGAGGCGTAACGCCTGTCACCAAAATTGATGGTCGCCAAATTGGCGCAGGTGATTTTGGTACTATGGCACGTCAATTAAGTACTTTATATAAAGAACTCATTCATTCAGAAGTGGAAAAAACGAAACTAAAATGAGTCCAATAACTCGTATCAATCTTTGGTCAGGCCCTCGTAATATTTCGACGGCATTGATGTATTCTTTTGCACAACGTAGCGATACGACGGTTTACGATGAACCCTTGTATGCACATTATTTGGCCAAAACAGATGCTTACGAATATCATCTTGGAGCAGAGGAAATTTTAGCTAAAATGGAAAATGATGGAAATAAAGTCATCCAAATGATGGAAGGAAATCATTCTACTCCAATCGCTTTTTTTAAACACATGACACACCATTTGGTAGAGCTAGATTGGTCCTTTATGGACGATATGGTCAATGTTATTTTGACGCGTGATCCTATGGAAATGCTTCCCTCCTACGTCCAACAAATCGAAAAGCCCACACTGAAAGATGTGGGCTATGCCGCCCATCTGCAAGTACTTGAATATTTGGAGAAAAAAGATCAAAAAGTCATTGTTTTGGATGGTAAAAATGTACTTTTAAATCCAAAAAGTGTTTTATCAAAATTATGCTTAGAAATTGGAATTCCCTTTGACTCTTCCATGCTTGCTTGGCAAGCTGGGGCTAGACCCGAAGATGGTTGTTGGGCAAAATATTGGTACAAAAGCGTTCATCAATCTACGAGCTTTGCCCCTTACAAAGCCAAAACTGCACCTTTTCCCGAATATTTAAAACCGCTTTTGGAAGAATGTCAACCGTATTATGCAATTCTAAAAAATCGAGCAATTCAATAAAAAAACCGTTACTTGAAGGTTTCAACTTACCTCTACTCCCCTATCAAAAAATACCGCCCAAACCCATAATACTCATTCAAAATGGCCACATACAAATAAAACCAATTGTAAAAATTAGGATAATCTGCCGCTACAACTTGCACATCCAATGGGTAGTTAGCAAATAAAAACTTTGCTCGCCGTGTATGAAGGCGATTGGTTACTACTATAATTTTATTTAATTGATTTGACTTTAAAATTTCATAGCTGAATGCTACATTTTCGCCCGTATTCGAAGATTTTGTTTCTATCAAAATAGCTTCTTCTGTTACTCCACTTTTAATAGCATATTTTTTCATCGTTTCTGACTCAATGTGGCCATTCCAAGCTGCACCACCCGTAAAAAGGAGTTTTTGAGCAAAGTCATTTTGATATAAACTTAACCCTACATCCATTCGACTTTTTTGAACAGGACTAATTGAGCCATCTGCTCGACTTGGATTCCCCAACACAATAATTACTTGACTGTTTTGCAAAAGTGTATCCTCTTGTACAAAGAAAAAATAACCTACTGCAACCAAGATAAGATGCAATATAAACAAGTAGAATATTGACTTTATCCAAATCTGTTTTTTCATCTTGTACAAAAGTAGGTCTAAATTGTAAATGCCTCCTAAAAATTTCCTTAACTTTGATATAAATTGACAGACTCTTACTAATCATGGAGAAAATTATCATTGCCATTGATGGCTTTTCGGCTTGTGGCAAAAGTACATTGGCCAAAGCATTGGCAAAAGAATTGGGCTATTCCTATATTGATACGGGCGCGATGTATCGTGCCGTTACGCTTTATTTTATCCGAACGCATACGGATTATACCAATCCTGAAGCTGTACAAGCTGCTCTCGAAAAAATTCATGTTCAATTCAAAAATATTGATCAAAAAAATACAACTTTTCTCAATGGCGAAAATGTTGAACATGATATTCGACAAATGTATGTCTCCAATATGGTCAGTCCTGTTGCAGCTATTTCGGCAGTACGACGAGCTTTAGTCAAATTACAACAAGTGATGGGCAACGACAAAGGCATTGTCATGGATGGACGAGATATTGGAACCGTTGTTTTTCCAAATGCAGAGTTGAAGATATTTTTGACTGCTGATTCTGAAGTTCGAGCAGCACGTCGCTACAAGGAATATCAGGATAAAAACCAAGTTGTTGATATAGAAACCATCAAAAAAAATCTTGCCGAACGTGACCGAATAGACTCTACACGCGCCGATAGCCCACTCAAATGTGCTGAAGATGCCGTTGTTTTAGATAATTCTAATATGACTCAAACGGAACAGCTTCAAGTTGCACTTGATTTAACCAATCAAAAACTAAAAACAATTTTAGCTTGATATGAAATCTATTTATTCTTATTTTTTTGTCTTTTTGTGTTTGATGCTTTGGTCTTGCCAAAGTACCAAGGATTCAGGCCAAGATATTTTGAGCTTTTATCTAAAAAAAGAACTTTCTCAAAATGATTTTACTCAAGGAAAAAAGCTAGTGCAGTCGGCACAATTGGCTTATGGTGGCAAAGATGTTTGGAAAGCCTATAATGTCGCTCGTTTTCATCAGCAAGCCGATTGGTACGGCAATTTAGAAGCCTCTGGTTGGGACGAATTGCCCCAACATTTTGCAATGGTTACACAATTGGATTCTTATAATTGTGAGTTTTTTCTTATCAATGGCAAAAATAAACGTCAAAATTGGGGTATCGAAGAGGGCAAAACCTATTTGCTCAATGCCAATAAGGAAAAGGAGTTTCAAGAAAGTAAATACAAGGACAAACTGATCAAAAAGAATTTTTGGTTTCAGTTTCCCTTCCGAATTGACGAAGCCGAAACCATTGCTTATCTCGGCTCTAAAGAATCAAATGGTCAAAAATACGATCTTGTTTATCTCAAAGGGCTTACAAATGATTATTTTGAAGACTTTGTCCTCTTTCTCAACTCTAAATCTCGGCTTATTGAGTTGGTACATTATACCGAAAAAGAAGGTTCTCGCTTGACGCAAAAGACGAGTCAATTTACGAATTTCAAAAAGGTAAAATCGCTTTTTTTACCTTACTCTCAGTTGGTACATGCAGGCAAACCCGACGAAGCAGGTAGCAAACTCCATGAAAATCAATATGTAGAAATTTTGTTGGGAACAAATTGAGCAATTTTTTTGGGTCACCCTAGAGGGGTGTAACCGCC
>JAHDEQ010000293.1 GCA_020628755.1 Saprospiraceae bacterium | reverse complement strand
TTTATAATAAGTGCCGCGTGAGTCGGTCATAAACTGACTCACTTGGGGTTCTTTAATGTTTACTTTTATGGAAGAATCCGTATTGTTTAGGACTTCAATATCTATTCTTCGGTTGAGTTTTCTGCCCATTTCATTGGGCTGATTATTGAGGGTATTTTGCGCTATCGGATAATATGCCCCCAAACCTCGCATGGATATTCGACTTCCGTCAATACCATTTTGAATGATATAATTGGCAGCTTGCTCGGCGCGCTTGATTGCAAAATAAATCCCAAATTGAGAAGACTCATCCGAATGGCAACTCAATAGAGCTTGGGTTTGAGGATTTTCTTGCATCAATTTAATAAGCGCATTGAGTCGATTGGTGTTTTGATTGCTCAAAACATCTTCATCATCCGTATAATATAGAGGTTCTATATCATAACTTTTAATAGGCTTGGTGTTAGAATTTCCTTTCTCATTCGTAGCAACAGCATCTGACAATACTATTTTTTCAACAAAAGAGTATGGCTCTTCTACTGCAGGATTTTGGACATTTTGCTTTTCTTTAAAATAAGCCACAAAAATATCGTGTTCGCCAAGACTCTCTTTTCGATTAGAGGAGAAATAACCTTGTAAACCATCTACAGATAAGCTAAAATATGAATCATCTTTAGCAGAATTTATAGGGAAACCTAAGTTTTGAGGTTTTGACCATTCGCCCTTTTCTTGGTTATAAGTTGATGTAAAAACATCCATCCCACCGATACTCTTCCGACTATCGTTGGAACTAAAATAAAGCGTATGACCATCGGCTGCTACAAAAGGAGTGGTCTCGTCGTATTGGGAGTTGATGAATTTGCCCATGTTTTTGGCAGAGCTCCAACCGTTCTTCGTTTTGACCATATAGTAAAGATCACTTCCACCAAAACCTCCAGCTCGACGTGAATCAAAAATAACAATAGAATCTTTGAAAAAATCAGGACGACCATCTCCATTTTCAGGAATCATATCACTATCAAATTTTGGAGGATAGAGTCGTTCTTTTTCATTGCTAAAAGTATCTACGAAAATTTCACCACTGTAAAGATTATAACCTTTGTAATAAAAAAGTACAGAACCATCAGCACTAAAGTCCAAAATCATGTCATTGCGAGGCGTGTTGAGTAGCGCACTCATCGAAGTAGTCGCTGTCCATTCACCGTTATATATAGAGGTAAAGTACATATCGCTACTATATTCTCCGTAAGTATTGTCACGTTTGCCTTCGGCATTACGCAGGCCGCCCACTGAAGAAGGGCGCGCCGAAGCAAAGTATAATTTATTGGGATAGTTGGGGCTTACCACAGGAGCAAAGTCATTGGTCGAGGCATTGACCTTATCTCCTAGATTTTCAACCAAAGCCAATTTTTCTTGATGTTTAACTTTGAGTCCATTGCCACAACGACGTATAGCATCTCGAATGGTACGTCGTTCGAGATTAGTTTCTTTGGCAGTGGCTAGAAATTTTTTATAATTTTTGACCGCTTCTTTAAAATCTAAATTCGCATGGTAGGTTTTAGCTAGATACAGATAAGATTGTGGATTAACTTTTTTAGAATCTTGAATATTATTGAGTAAAAAAGTTTGCGCTTGGTCAACATGGTTGGACTCGTAAAGGCAAATCGCAGCATTTAGAAATGCTTGCTCATCGTCTTGCTTATAGTCTAAGTAAGTTAGATAATATTGAAGAGCCTGCTGGTATTTTTTATTTTCAAAAAAAATATCAGCTTGTTGTTTGGCTTCTTTGGCGGAATTTTGTGCGAAAGCATGAGTAGTATAGCCACAAAGCATTACAATTAAAACACTTCTGTAAAGTATTTTAAAGCAATGAGAAGGTGTTAAAAATTTGTGGTTCTTTCGTTTTTTTACCATCCAGCCTAATTATCGGTTAAGGACGTTATTATCTTTACAAAGTTCTATTGGCATCAAAGGCTTCTAAATAATCGCCAACTCTACGCAAAAATGAACCACCTAAAAATCCGTCCACAACACGGTGGTCATAAGAAAGCGATAAGAACATCATGTGTCTTACTGCAATCAGGTCACCGTATTCGGTTTCTACAACAGCAGGTTTTTTGCGAATAGCCCCAGCCGCCATGATAGCAACTTGAGGTTGATTGATGATTGGTGTTCCCATGACATTGCCAAAAGTACCTACATTGGTCAACGTAAAAGTACCGTCTTGTATTTCTTCGGGCTTGAGTTTGTTGTTTCGGGCTTTGTTTGCCAAACCATTTACAGATTTTGCTAAACCTACCAAATTCAAATGGTCAGCCGATTTAATTACAGGAACTATCAAATTGCCAGAAGGTAGGGCGGTAGCCATACCGATGTTGATGTCTTTTTTGACAATAATATTATTTCCATCCACAGAAACGTTAATCATTGGAAAATCTCGTATTGCTCTTACAACTGCTTCTATAAATATAGGTGTAAAAGTGATTTTTTCGCCATATTGCTTTTGAAAATCAGCTTTGATACCGTTTCTCCAATTGACAATATTTGTAACATCAACTTCAACAAAAGAAGTTACGTGAGGAGATGTATGTTTGGAGCGAACCATGTGGTCAGCAATTAAGCGACGCATACGATCCATTTCGACGATTTCAACATTGCCACTTACACTAATAGATGGTGCAGCAGCAGTTTTGGGTGCAGCAGGTGGCGGCGTTGGAGTAGCCACATTATGAACAGGGGCAGCTACTGGTGCGGAGGTTCTATTCTGAACATAGTTCAGAATATCGTGTTTGGTCACACGTCCATTCAAACCAGAACCTGGAACTCGTTCCAACTCTTGCAAACTTATATTTTCGCTTTTAGCAATATTTCTAACCAGAGGAGAATAAAAACGACTTCCATCTTTAGAAGTAGTTGCAACTTCCATTACTGGACTTGCAACAGCGACTTTTGCCATAGCAGGTTGGCTAACATTTGGACTAGACTTAGCTGCTTCATGGACTCCATTTGATGAAGGTTGATCCGCAACGCTTGGGCTTGCTTCGGGGGTTACTTCTTCACCTTCGGTTGCGATGATAGCAATGACTTTTCCAATCTCGACGACATCATCTTCTTTAAATAGAATTTTGGCGATTGTACCAGCTACAGGAGAAGGTACTTCAGAATCAACTTTATCAGTAGCGATTTCCAAAATAGGCTCATCCAACTCAACAGAGTCACCAACTTGTTTGACCCATTTGAGGATGGTCGCTTCCATAATACTTTCACCCATTTTGGGCATGATTAATTCTACTTGTGCCATGATGTTATTATAATTATTGTGTTTTGTGAACATTTGTCGGTTTTCGCTTCAGCGAAAAGACCTGCAAAATTAAAGGAATAATCTTGTTCCTCCAAGATTTTTGCCAATTTCAGAAAATCTTATATATTGTAGGTAAAAGAGATATCAAGTGCAAAATAGTTTTTTAGACAGATTATTGCGTTCGTTTAGTTTGGAGCTTCCATATCAAGAAGGTATGGATGACTACTTGGATTTTATATTACCTTTGATAAAACCTTGGGGAGAAGACCTAAACGAAACAGAACATTACATGGAAAAACCTTGGATGGAGGTTCGTGATAACGAAGATTTTCATGAAGCAGTACTTCATTTTTATAATGAAGAAGGAGAGTATTTGGTTTCGGTGGATGGAAATATTTTTGCAGGTTCTTGGCAATTGGTGGAAAAAAATAATAAGATTATTTTAGAACGACCCTTTGGAGGAGCAATGCAACGTGAATTGTTTGACCTTGCCTTTATGAATAATGATTTTTTTGTACTCAAAAAACATGGCGACCAACAACGCAAGGGTTTTAACAAGTACTTGGTCATGGGACGAGAAAATCTAGTCAAAAATCTTGAATGGCGAGATGTGATGGAGTTGATGTTTAATCGTTATCGCAACAATTCTCAAATCATTATTTTCGTAACTATTTTTGTAATAATAGCTGCGATAGTGGTTATCTTTTCTTTCTTCTAAAAAATAGATTTGCATTAATCAGATTTAATAGTATCTTTGCAATCCTAAATCGCGGGGTGGAGCAGTTGGTAGCTCGTCGGGCTCATAACCCGAAGGTCGTA
>JAHDEQ010000038.1:22730-25034 GCA_020628755.1 Saprospiraceae bacterium | reverse complement strand
TTTATCTAAATTTCATACAACTGACATGAAAAAAACTATCCTTTCAACAGTTCTCATCCTGTTTTTGTTACTGAATGTCATTATTTATAATCAAGCCTATAATTTTACGCATTTTGACGAGCCAGGTTTAGAACGAACAGGAAAAGCAGAGGACTTGTCGATGCTCGACAAGTTGGGCTTGCTTTTTACGGGAGTTTCCATGCCCAAACCTACGCATACGGCACAACCCCAACAGCCTTTTGAAACCATATTTCTGCAAAGTTATGAAAAAATTGAAGGCTGGTGGATTCCTAATTCTGAACAAAAGGGAATTATCGTTATGGGACATGGTTATTCGAGTAATAAGTCCGCAGTTTTGGGCTATTCCGATGAATTTCAAAAATTAGGTTATAGCACTTTGTTGATTGATTTTATGGGTAGCGGTGGTTCTGGTGGCTATGTTACAACGGTTGGTTTTAAAGAAGCCAAAGATGTAAAAATGGCTTATGATTGGGTAAAAAAGAAGTTTCCTGATGAAAAAATCTATTTGCATGGGCCTTCCATGGCAGCAGCTTCCATTATGCGAGCCATGCAAGA
This sequence comes from Saprospiraceae bacterium, assembly GCA_020628755.1. Taxonomy (GTDB): domain Bacteria; phylum Bacteroidota; class Bacteroidia; order Chitinophagales; family Saprospiraceae; genus JAHDES01. The sequence goes on along the minus strand of JAHDEQ010000038.1, from coordinate 24,458 downwards.
ATATCACTTAGAACCGACAGCCGTGATGCTGGAATGTCCTTTTGGGTCGTTCAGAGAAACGACCCAAATACGCTTTCAGGCAGTGGGTTTGCCGACCTTTATTTTACCAGATATTTTAATGATTTATGGTGGTTTGCAAATTGGATTTAACCCCTACAAACATCGTCCCGTTGATTATGCCAAAGCTATACAATGTCCAACTTTGTTGATGTTTGGCGAAAAAGATGAGCGAGTTACCCTACGAGAAACCAAAGCTATTTTTGAAAACCTTGCAGGCGAAAAAGAACTCGTTATTTTTCCCAAATCATCGCACCAAGACTACCTCATCAATTCTAGAAATGAATGGATAAAAACGGTAAGCACTTTTTTAGCAGAGAATTAAAAAATGTTATTTTTGTGCCCACGTGTTCACGTATCTACGTTTACACGTCAAATTAACAAACGTGAACACGTATCTACGTGAGCACGTGCAAACGTCAATTTATGAAAAATTATAAGCATACTGTTGCGGAGCGTTTTATCCGTTATGTTCAGATTGATACCCAATCTGACCCAGAATCCAAGACTTTTCCGAGTACTGAAAAGCAAAAAGATTTGAGCCGACTTTTGGTTGAAGAACTCAAAGCGATGGGCATTTCTGATGCAGAAATGGATGATTATGGCTATGTGTTCGCAACGATACCTTCTAATACCGATAAAGAAGTTCCAACGATCTGTTTTTGTTCGCATGTTGATACGGCTCCTGATTGTAGTGGGACAAATGTAAAACCTATTTTGCATGAAAACTATCAAGGACAAGACTTGGTTTTGCCCGATGACCCAACGCAGGTGATTACACCTACGGCTTACCCACATCTAAAAAAACAAATTGGTAATACCATTATTACGACGAGCGGAACGACGCTTTTGGGCGCAGACGATAAAGCTGGCGTAGCCGAAATTATGGATGCAGCGCATTATTTGGTGACACATCCTGAGATTAAGCATGGAGATATTAGAATCCTTTTTACGCCTGACGAGGAAGTTGGTGCTGGCGTGGAAATGTTGGATATGAAAAAATTAGGTGCTGAATTTGGTTATACGCTCGATGGAGGTGTACCTGGAACATTAGAAGACGAGACTTTCTCCGCTGATGGCGTAACAATCGTTATTAAAGGTGTGTCTGCGCATCCAGGTTATGCTAAAGGCAAAATGGAAAATGCGATGAAAATAGCGGGAGCTATTTTAGATCGTTTGCCCAAGCACCGACTTTGTCCCGAAACAACTGCCAAAAAACAAGGTTTTATTCATCCAGTTATGATGGAAGGCGTTTTGGAGCAAGCTACGCTCAAATTTATCATAAGAGACCATCAAACGGCTAAATTAGAAGAATACGAAGCAGAGTTGAAAGCGATTGTGGATGATGTTTTAAAACTCTATCCCAACTCTACCTATACTTTTGAAGTACAGGAGCAATACCGCAATATGAAAGAAGTGGTTGATAAATATCCTCAAATCATGGAAAATGCAGAGGAGGCCATTCGACGTATTGGTTACGAACCTGTCAAAAATGCGATTCGTGGCGGTACGGATGGTTCTCGCTTGTCATTTATGGGTTTACCCTGCCCCAATATTTTTACGGGTATGCAAGGGATTCATTCCGTGAAAGAGTGGGTTTCGATAAAAGATATGGAAGAGGCGGTTGCTATGATTGTGGAGATTTGTAAAATTTGGGAAGAGCGTGCCTAG
>JAHDEQ010000038.1:4401-22630 GCA_020628755.1 Saprospiraceae bacterium | reverse complement strand
AAAAAAATAGGGCTAGTCAGTTAAGACTAGCCCTGAAATCTAAGAACCAATTTAAAATCAAATACTAATAAAGCAATTCTCATTCTGCAAATTCGGTGGAGTTGGATTTAACTCTCTTTTCTTCACATGAAAGACTTTATTATTTGATTGTTGGTTTGCTTAGATTTGATTATTGGATGATTATCATCTTTTTAATATCAGATTTTGTGCCATTTATTAATTCATAGTACAAAATTCCTGAAATATTCAAATCATTTTTGCTCAAAGTAACCTGATTGTAACCCTTAGCATACTCGCCGTTTACAACTTTTAACGTTTTACCTGTTACATCAAATATTCTCAAAGTAGCTTCGCTTGCTGTTGGCAAGTTGAAACCAATGATAGTATTGTCATTGAACGGGTTAGGCGTGTTTTGGTACAATTCAAATTTCTCTTCTGCAACAAGTGTACCTTCTGTAGTATTGAATGCCAAAGCAACATCAAGCAAGTCGTTTGCTTGGTAAGCCTCTGCGTTTGTATAGCGGCTATTGATGCCAATTGCTTGGCTCAATGTAGCAGTAGCAGTAGCTTTGAAGTTTACAGTAAACAATACCTCATCATTAGCCACTTTTGTCAAGTTAGCATTGTTCCAAGAAGTGGTTAGTACACCTTCGTTCAACATAGTTGTACCGAAGTTAGCATCGCTAACTGCGATTGCGCCAGATTCTACTCCGTTGAAAGTCATTGCATTTGCATCAAAGTTTAATGTAAATTGGAAACCATTGATGTCGTTAAAGTCAGAAGCTCTGAACTCAACTTTTACAGTTTCGTTTGCATCAAATGAAGCATCGTCAATATTGAAAACTAAGTTGCCGTTGGCTGTTCTTTCTTCTGAACCAAGCAAGTTGTTAGCAATTGCATTGCCATCAACATCACCAATCTTGATACCTACAAAGTCAGTATTTAACTCATTTTGAGTCAAGTTAGCAAAGCTGATTAGCTCAGGGAAAGTGCTTTCCCAAGGGTTGTTAGCATTAGGGAATACATAGTCTGCATCCACAAATCTCCAAGAGTTGTTGCTTGGGAAGTCAGTAATCACATACAAAATCAATTGACGAGTTTGTACAATATCAAATGTTGTAATATTACCATCGTTGTTTACATCAGCAGCAATCATACTGTATGGAGAAGTCAATGAACCTAGTCCCAAAATGTGTTGACTCATCAATACTAAATCAAAAGTAGAAACACCATTGAGTGGCTCAATGTCTTTTTGTGGCGAAACGGTATAATCTGTGTTTAAGTCCAAATCATTGAATGCAAATGCACCATTGTTGTCCGTCATTTGAGTTTGAAGCGTAGTTGTACCTTCTAACTCTACCTCAACGTCAGCAACTGTTTCAGCATCTTGTGTACGAATCACACCAGCGATAGTAGCTCTTGATTGGTCTGTGTTACAAGCACTGTTATTGTCTTGAACGATGATATAAGTTTCGCAGAAATCAGCGTTTCCTGCTTCGTCTTCTACCCAAATCTCTACGATATTAGTACCTAATTCGTCGCAGCAGAAAGTAAGACCAGTCGTCAAAATATCTTGTGTACCAGCACGACGCATTTTTGCAGATGCTTCAACGAAGTCTTCGTCAGAACAGTTGTCAAAAGCATATTCTAATAAGTCAGAAGCCCAAATTTCTACACAACCATTGCTGTTCATTGTAGGAATACTTAAACCATTTAAACAAACAGGAGTTGGGTTTTTGCAATCTTGGATGGTAAATAAGTGTTCGCAAACACTGAAGTTACCACAACCATCTTCAACAGTCCATTTGATAAGGTGTGTTCCGTAAGGATACATACCAGAAGCGTCATTACCTGAATTTACAATATCAAAAGTACCATCGTTGAAAGCATCAATTTGGTAAGAAATAACCAAAGAACCAAAGTCAGTAGAACAAGCATCTTCAGCACCAAGTACTAAGTCTGCTGCGCCTTCGCAACCATCTGTCAAATCACAGAAAGTTACATCTTCGATACAATCAATAACAGGAGCTTCGTTGTCGATAACTTTGATGATTTGAACATACTCAAAGTAACCGTCGCCATCATCTTGGTAGGTACGAGGGAGTGGTTGAGGGTATCCTAAGTCTGTATTGTCAGCAGCTTGAGGGTCGTAGTTACACCAGTTTACAACGGTCCATGTACGCTCGATTTTATAACAAGCATCAGGTACAATGTCAAAAACTTTATCGCTGTAAGAAACAGCTACTAATTCGCAATCGTCGTCAGAAACCTGAGGGGCAGGCGTATCTTCTAATTGACAATTTTCTAACTCTACATCATCTGGGAACTGAACTACAAAATCAGATACATGAACAACTGTAATAGTTTGAGTACAAGTAGCATCAGTTGATTTATCGCTACCATCAGTAGCGGTAAATGTACGAGTTAACGTACCAGCGTGGCAATTGTCAAAATCTTCTTCATCAACATAAGTAACGCTTACATTGCAATTATCAATAGCAGCAGCTTCTCCAAAAGCATCATGAATATTTACATCATCACAATTAAAAGTTTTATCAGCAGGACAAGTAATAGCAGGAGGCAGTGCATCTTCAACCAAAACGGATTTCCAGCAAACGTTAGCGTTGCCGAGGGCATCAGTAACTCGTAATTCAACAGTTACTTCAGAGTTTACATCACAACATTCAAATGGAACGTAGGAACTCCACTCAGTTGTACCCAAACATCCGTCGGTTCTTCTTACTTCTAGTGTGATTTCACTACAATTGTCGTAAGAACCTTCGTCAATATCTTCAGCTTTTAGGCGTGCAGTACCATCGCCTCCTAATGAAACGTGTAATTCGTCATCGCAAATTGCTACAGGAGCCGAATCATCAACTACAGTAATTGTAATCATAGTTTGACTTTCGTTCAAACAACCATCTGTAGCAGAAATAAGTACTTCGTTAGCACCAACTGGCAATCCTTCAAGGATTCCATCACTGGTTAAATCAACAATAACAATACCGCCGTTGCTTTGGTAAGCACCACCGTTTTGTGTGTAAGAAGCAGTAACAGCACTTATGCCAGAGCAAGTATCTTCGATATTCAAATCGCTTAAAGAAACATTAGCACTACAATCGTAAGTGCTAGTGCTTACAGTAATATCACCTTGAGAAATAGCAGGCCCTTCGGTGTCTTCTACTTTGATGATTTGAGTAAATTCTTCAGTTTGTCCAGTACACCAGTTCATCAAAGTCCACTCACGAATAATTTTGAAACCTTCGCCACAAGTAGGGATTACAGTATCTTCATACATATATGAAAAATCACAGTAAGACATAGATTCTTCGGTCATTTGGTAACAACCAAGAGAAGGACTTCCTGTTTCTTCAATTGTCAATTCTTCAGGTGTTTGGCCATTACATTCAAGTGTAACATCAGTAGGCTTAACCAACTCTGTCATCGTAGGTGCAACTAAAGTTACCGTTTGTGTACAAGTAGAAGTATTGCCAAAAGCGTCAGCCGCTTGCCATACACGTACGATTTGTGTACCTGCATCGCAGCTACCACCAGCAATAGTCTCGCTCAATAATTCGATACCAGCATAAGAACAGTCATAACCCGTAGATGGAGAAGGGAATCCGCACTCTAAGTGGATTTCTACTTCTGTAACTTGTCCACCACCAAAAGGATTGTCAACAAATTCAGCATCGTTGTCAATGATTTGTACATACCAAGTACCACCTAAATTGCTAGGTGTAGCAGCGCCACTGTTTTCAGTAACAAAAAACTCAGGAGAAGTACTTTGTATTCTACTACAATCACGGTATTGCATTAAAGCATTTAAGCTAAACTCATTTTCTTCTTCTACATCGCCGTTGTCGGCAACCATTATAGGGTTTAAGAAACCATATAAACCTACAGGAGGGTGTACAATTATTTGTAAGTCAGTCAATTCATTGTGATCAAAACTAATGTGTAAGTGAGCATTTTTAACGTTTTCGCCCAAAGCACCACAAGGAATATTTACAGGAACCCAAGTATTTGATTCTAAACCGTTTGTACCACCAGCAACATTAGCAGGTAGTTCGGCAGCAGCAACAAATTCTTCTTCGTGTCTGTATCTTTCGTCCAAAACATTGGGATTGGTACAGCTAACTTCGTAGTCTTTGCAATCAATGATTGGAGCAATTTTGTCTTCAACAGTTATTGTACCCCAGCAAGTATTTCCAGTAGCACGGTGAACAACCGTATAAGTCAATGTTTGACCAACTGCTTCTGCACCAACTAAGTTGTGTGCGGGGCTAGCCGTAGAGCCTGCAGCAATTTCATTTCCAAATCTGTCCAAAGGTAAGCCATTGCCACTCATTGTAACCATTGGGCTGCCATTAGCATCTTGAATAATTACATCGTATTCACCTTCACAAAGTTCTGGCATTTCTAATACCATATCAGGCGTAACAGCAACAACACATTCGTTTAAGTCATCAAGGAAGTTTCCGTTTTGATTATCATCATCGTCCCATTCAGGCGCACCTAATGAGATTTGTACATTGTCATTGCAAGTCAAAGTAGAGTTAGTACCTCCAGAAATAATTAAGTCAGAAGTACATTTTACCATGATACCATCACAGTAAGTATATTTAGTTACTAAACCGTGTGCACCAGAAGGCAATGTACCACTAAATAGCATAGTACCTGAACCAGTCGTCATTTCAGAACCTACATATATAGCAGCATTAACGTCGCCATAAGGTAAAACATATTGATCAACTGTAATATCACAACCCAAAGCGTGTCCGCAGTTTGGATAGCAAACTTCAGCAGCACCAAAAGGCAACTCAGGGTTAGTAATTTCGCAATCAATAGCACCTGTAAGTACAACATCTTCGCATACAGGCGAACAAGGCAATGTGAACTCAGTACGAGTTTCATCTACAAATCCAGTTCCTGCCAATACCAAAGAAGCACCAGCTTGTGGGTCATTAGGATCGGTAATTTGAGTTCCATAGTCAGCATTAGAAGATAAAATCTCAAAAGCTCCTACATCCCAACCATCGTTGAATCCGTCAAATGCAACAAAAGTATAAGTTTGACACAAATCTAATTCTACAGCATATTCTGCCTGAAAACCAGGTGACAAACCTGCATAAGTATTGGCATTTACACCAATAACTTGTGCGCCTTGACTGCTTGCACTTGCCAAGCCTTCATAGATTTCCCAAGATTGTTCTTCTGGAAACAATCCCATTGTAATACGAACTGTAAAGGTCTCAGATTGGTCTTTACAAGAGTTGATAGGGCAGTCAGCTTTTACAAGGTAAGGGGTGTTGGCTGGAATATTTCCTGTAAAAGTTACAGGGTCTCCATTTTCATCGGTGGCTAATGCACCAGTTGCATCGTAAACGCTCAATCCGTGCTCCATTTCAAAAGCACCATTCCAGTAAGCCAACTCAATGGTTTCGCCATCGTTGACATAAATTGGATAAATGACACAAGCACCATCTGCTACAGTCATTTTGTAATTGACAGGGGCAGCTCCTGATACAGCTACATCAACAGATGCGCCGTCCCAGCCATTGGCTCCCGTGTCGGTAAGCTCCAAAAAATACACACAATCTTTACCGTCGATTGGTGCAAAGTCCTTTACGTTTAAAGGACATGGGGCTTGCGCCTGCGCACTTGCTGAAAATAGCAAAGTCATTGAGCAGAAAAATGCAAAACTCCAGTTTAGTAATCGGTTGTTCATGGTTAAATAAAAATTTGTTAAAAAATAAAAACGATAAATAAATACCTCTTCTGTTTTTCAAGAAAAAGGTACAGTCCTTCTTGCTTTCTAACCTTAGCGGTAGCGATTGCTCGCCACCGCTTGTTCAAGGAATTAACATTGTTAGAAAAATATCTTATTCAAGCGGCTAAAAAAAAAGGGGAAAGCATAAATGCTTTTGACCTCATTGTGAATAGCCTTTTGACTTTGTTTTTAGAATTTTGATTGTGATTTTGGCATTTGACTTTAAGCCAAAAGATGTAGGAAAAAGTATTGAATTGACAATCGTCAAATCATATTAGGAAGCTATGAAATAGTGAAAAAGGAAACGTTCAAATCACAATATGTAATTTGGAAATAAGAGGAATAGCAAAGGAAAATAGACCAAAAATAATGACGAATGTTGTAGGATAATACTATCATTATTTTGGCAATACAATGAAAGAAATACTAAAGGAAGGTTGTTTGTTCAGTCCTTGTTTTCTACCATTGAGATTTATTATACAACTGTATTGTACAAGAGGGGGAATAGTAATTTTTCTGTGGGAGGAAGGACTGCTTATGTCCTTTCTAATTACTATACAAAATTGCTTATTTTTTTTAAAATTGTAAATACCCTCTTTTAGGTATTTTAATGTTTTTTGCTTTTTTTTTTAGGCTTTAAAAATGAGGACTTACAAATTGTAAGCCCTCAAGTGTAGGAAAATTAGAAGACTAATTGTTTTTTAGTAAAATATTGATTTATAATTGGTTATGATTTTTTTTTGTTTAAAAGCGGGTGCTACTTTTGGGTAGCACCCGTGTAAGAAAATGAGGACTTATTTATATCGTTGTTATTTTAGAATAACCATTTTTTTGGTAGCTTTTTGGCTACTTGTCGAAAGCTCGTAAATGAATATACCCGTGCTACTTTTGTTAGTCAAATCTAATGTGATTTGGTTATAACCTGCATCAAAGTTTCCTTCTTCAAAATGAAGGATTTTACCGTTGGTATCTAGTATTTTGAGCTGTACAAAATCTGCCTTTGGCAAATCAAAACCAATATTGGTTTTGTTGACAAAAGGATTGGGGTGATTTTGATATAAAGTAAATGTTGAACTGGCATTAGAGCTTTCAAAATTCAGTTCTAAATTCATCATTTCGGTACTATAGACTTCGGCAGGAGTGTAGCGATTGCCGAGGGCAATCGCATCTGCTATTGCTACAGCTTGATTCGCCTTAAAGCAAAGCGAGAATAAAATTTCATCGTCATTCAAACGCTGTTGTTTAGTATCATTCCAAGAACAGGTAATGACTCCTTCTTCGAGCAATCGAAGCCCAAAATTATTAGATGTCATATTCAAATTACCTTTTTGGAAGTCTATAAAATCCAATTTAGAAGGGTCAAAATTTAAGCTAAACTGGAATCCTTCAATCGCCTCAAAATCTTTGGCTTTGAAAGGAATACAAACTTGCTCTCCTTCATTAATTTTTTGATTTTCGATGTTGAAAACAAGACTCGAATTAAAATTTCTTTCTTCGACTGTTGCCAAATTGTTGGCAACTGCGCTGCCGTTGACATCTCCAATTTTTATACCCATAAAATCACTATAAAGTGCATCCGAATTGAGGTTGTTGTAATGTATAAATTCAGGAAATTCTTCTAACCAAGGATTAGTTGGGTCAGGAAAAACATAGTCTTTATCAATAAATCGCCATGATGGACTATTGGGTAATTCATCAATAACATAAAGAACGAGTTGACGCAATTGAACAATGTCAAAGGTAGAAACTTTGCCGTCGCCACTAGCATCGGCAGCGATGTATTGACAAGGCGACTCAAAAGAATTGATACCCAAAATATGTTGATTGATAAACACCAAATCAATGGTAGAAATACCATTACTGTAATCGTCATTTTTGCTGGCCGTCAAGGTATAATCTTGGTTCATAAGTAGATTATTGAACCCAAAATTGCCATCATCACTGGAGTAAAACTGCACGTCGTTTTGCGAGATTGTTACCATAGCATTTTCAATGCTTTGGTCTTCTTCTGTTTGCAAACGACCTGTTATACTGACCCGTTGAGAAAAATTATCGCAATTATTATAGGCATCTTCAACCTCAACCATTGTTGTACAATAAGAACCATTGCCATGCTCGTCCGTCACCCAAATTTCTACAGCAATAAATCCTTCTTGGTCGCAACTGACATCCAAAGTAGAGGCCAATGGATCGTTTGTACCTGCCAAACGGATTTGTACAGTTGAGAACAAATCTTCAATACTGGTACAATTATCTTCGGCATAAACAAGTAAATCCGAAGCATTAACTTGACCATTACCATGCAAGTCTAAGTGTACATTCCAGTCGTCTCGGCAACCAACTGAAGGATGATTTTCGTCTGTTACAGTTATCAAATGTTCGCAAGCGGCTAAGTTGCCACAGCCATCGCCTACTTCCCAATAAATACGGTGCGTACCGAAGCCTAAATCAAGCGTAAAAGCCGAAGTAGTACGAATCATATCATAAGTGCCATCATTGTTAAGGTCAATTCCTGCTTCGTAATTGAAAGCACTGCTGGGTGAGCAATTATCTGATACAGAGATACTTATGTCAACTTCTTCTGTACATTCTTTAGTCAAAGAATTAATCGTAATATCGTCTGGACAATCAATAACTGGCGATACATTGTCTAGTATTTTGATGTATTGAACATAGGTTGTATAACCATCGCCATCGTCAATAAAAGTACGTCCGTCCGAGCCAGCAGGAGTACCTGAATCTGTTATATTAGGATTGTCTTCGTCAAAAACACACCAATCCATAATCGTCCAAGTACGTTTGATTTTATAGCAAGCGTCGGCTACTACGGTGATAATTTGGTCGTCTTTAGAAGTTGCTATCAAACCACAACCATCGTTAGAAAATACGGGTTCGCCTGTATTATCAATGGCTGCATTGCAATCGGTAATCATGACATCTTCAGGGAAGGTGACGGAGTAACCTGCCACACTATTAACAAGGATAGTTTGGGTACAAACATCAGTAAGCCCTTGATTGTCGGTAGCCGTAAATGTTCTTGTGATATAACCTGCTCCGCAGTTATCTATTTCTGTATGTGTATCGGTCAATTCGACAGTCGCCTCGCAGTTGTCATAAGCCGAAGCATTGCCAAAAACCGATAAATCTGTAATAATATCTTCGCATGAAATAACTTTATCGCCTGGACAAACAACCTGAGGAGCTGTTTTGTCAAAAATATCTAAAGACATCATACACGAATTGCTGTTGCCATAAATATCTGTTACTCGTAATTCGACCATGACTGGTGAACCAATATCGCAACAATCGAAATCAACATAATGTGCAAAAGGTGTTTCGCCCAAGCAACCATCCAAACGACGAACTTCTAATTTTTCGATACCACAATTGTCATTGCTCCCTTCATCAACATCGGAAGCCAACAAGCGAGCTACACCAGCACCATTGAGGGTGACAACAAGTTCGTCATCGCATGAAGCGGTAGGAGCCATATTATCAGCTACTGTAACCATAAAGGATTCAGTGCTTGAATTTCCGCAAGCATCTTTAGCTGTAACAGTTATTTCTGTTTCGCCAAGAGGTAAATTTTGAATGATTGTAGAACCATTGATAGTAACTGTTTCGGTAATACCATTGACTAGATAAGTTGCATATACTTGGTCAATAGCAGAACAAGCATCTGTAACTGAAGGGGTGAGGATAATGTCGCCTTCGCAGGAAAAGACTCCTGAACTGATATCAGCATCATTCACCTGAATACTAGGGCCTTCGTCGTCAATAATATCTATTGTTTGTAAAAAAGTTTGACTTACGGTTGTACACCAATTGGTGATTTTCCAAGTACGAATGATTCTTTGATTGCAACTATTAGAAACTTCATCTTCGTAGGTCACAGCAATATCGCACCAAGATTCTTGTTCCATTGAATTGGTCAAATCATAGCATCCGAACATTGGATAACCCGTAGTAGCAGGCTCGGTAGAGCCTGCTGCCGAACAACTGAGCGTCAAATCGGCAGGTAAGTCAATATCATTAAAAGTAGGAGCTTTTATCAAAACATTTTGAGTACAAGTAGTTGCATTTCCCGAAGCATCAGTTACTTTCCAGACACGCATAATCGTAGAACCAATCCAATCGGTTAGGTCACAATTATTGTCCATTAGCATTTCCATTTCCAATTCGATTTCTGTTTCAGTACAATCTAAAACAGTCAGTGGACTAGGAAAACCTGTTTGAAAAACCAATTCGGCATCTACGACTTGACCTACACCAGCTAAATCTTCGTGCGCACCATTGTCGTCATTGTCCATGATGATGATAGTCCAAGTTCCTTCAATCGTTGAAGCATCTAAACCACATATCATAGCAAAATCACTCAAATCAATAGGTAAATAATTGCCACTTAGTATAGGGTTGCCAGTAGCGCAAGGCGCATCAATGACAGTATTGGCATTTTTGGTAAATGTTACATTCATATTTTTGGCCATCCCATCAAATTTGGGACAAGTACCATAAGGCATTAAGGTAATCGAACCCAACCCTGTACTAGCAGGAGGAGTCAATAGTATTCTAATGTCTTCAATATCAGTGTGTTCTATATTTAAGTTTATTTCAAAATCTTGTACGACCTCGCCAAGTGAACCACAACCCACCTCAAATTCGAGATTGGTCATAGAAATGCCGCCAACAATATTGCCTCCTGCAATATTGGCTGGCAATTGATTGGCCGTGTAAGTATTTGTTGTAGTATAAAATTCATTGAGAGGGTCGGGGTGTGTACAGAAAACTTCGTAGTCATGGCATAGGACTACGGGCGCAGAATGGTCAACAACTGCTAATGTTCCACAGCAAGAGTAGCCACTGGTTAAGTGAGTTAGACGATACTTTAGGTCTTGACCAATTTGCGCTGGACTCAATATATCATGAGCAGGTGCTGTATCAAAACCAGGTAGGATAGGGTCGCCATTAGCATCCAAAGGATGACCGTCGGTATTATATACAACAATAGGATTGTCGTTTTCGTCAAGTATGATGAGTTCGTATTCGTAAGAAGCGTAGGCACTGCAATAACTATTGAGTGCTATTATTTCTAAAATTTCGACTTTACGAATACATTCTCCTAAGTCATCTATTAAACTACCATTTGCATCGTTATCAATATTGTCAGGCATAGCCAAATTGATGGTGACATCTGACTTGCAAATCATACTAGGTGTTTGTTGAGATGCTACCAATAAATCGGTACTGCATCTTGCAATTTGACCATCGCAATATGTGATTTGATGGATTAAACCATGTTTACCAATCGGCAAATTGGGTACAGTTATACTGCCTCCATACATATTATTATTGGGGTCAAATCCGCCAGCAACTATTTCAAAAGCTGCATCGGTATCGCCATTAGGTACTATAATAATAGTCTCATTCAAGGTGCAACCTGTAGCATGGGCACTATTTGGATAACAAACTTGTGGCTCGACAATCGGAATCATGGCTTCGCCTGTACAAGTCATTACATCAAAGCTACTATACATAACTGGCCCAGGACAATCGGTTTGGCAAGGAACGGTAAATGTTGTATTTACTTCGTCAATGAAATTCATCATTGGCCCTTGAATGAGTGCAAAATAACCTTCATAAGAATGTGGAGCTTGCAACTCTGTACCATAAGATTTGCTAGCAACAAATACGGTCCAAGAGCCGCCACTCCAGCCATTATTGGCTCCGTCGAAGGCATTGAACGTATAAGTTTCGCACAAATTGAGCGGTACATTTACCACAACTTCAGCTCCAGCGAGCAGTCCTGCATAGTAATTGCCATTGGCAAACGCTATGCGATTGCCAGAACCATCAAGCAATTCCCAAGACTGTTCATTAGCATTATCACCCATTACAATATGAATATTTGCATCAATCGTTTCATCATTACAATTTTGAGGACAATCTATTTTTACTCTAGGCAAATCACCCATAGGAATAGTTCCGCTAAACGAAAAAGGGTTTCCATTTACATCCAAAGCAATATTGCCCATAGGATCAAGCAAAGAGAAGGATATTTCATGGTCTAATGCGCCACCCCAAAAAGAGAAGTCTAAAATCCCACCGTCTATCATAGTTAGGGGGAAGGTTTGCGAATTTCCTGCACTATTTGGTAAAAAGTAGGTCGTAAAATTAGAAGACTCATTTTCTGTTACTTCAAGAGATGCACCGTTCCAGCCATTGCCTGCCGAATCTTCTAATACCAAAGTGTAGGTGCAAGATGCTTGCGTTTTGAAGGAAAAGCAAAGCCCTACAAATAATAAGAGCAGTAGCTTCCAATGGGATATTGGATGTAATGAAATGTTCATGAGTAATCGGTTTTTTGTAAAAATAATTAGCCTCTTTAGCTGAATAATTGCATTGAAAAACTGTTGCAAAATTGACTTGTCAGTTTTGCGAAAAGCAATACGATTATACATTAAAGTTTGACTAGAAAATTTCTAATTAAAAACTTTTATGGTAAAATTTTGAATATGTAATTTGTTTGATTTCAGGCTGCTGAAATCAAAAAGAAATGATAATTGTAAAAAGGAGTGATTGTGGTTCACAAATGAGTGAACAAGGAAGCATTATTCTTTTAGTAGGAAATACAGAACAAAGTTAAAGGAAAAAAAGATAGTGCGCATACCCTCTAAAGGGTAATTATGACTTGACAAAAAACGCTAATACAAAATGGAGTAAAAAACACTCCATTTTGTACATTTGATTTACTTTTGAGATTGCATTATCTCATTGACACCGCCATAGCCGATGACTAAACCTATTAAAGATAAGATTCCTACGGTGATATTTTTTCCAAGTATGCCGTAAGCCAGTAGTAAGATTCTATTCATTCTTACAGCTTCGCCATTTTCGTAGTTGGTCATGGTGTAATAGAAATAGTATGCAATTGCAAACATGACTAGGGCAAAACCAATTGATTTTAGACCGCCCATCATGCTTGGTTCTTCGTGTAATTCTTCTGAAACATTGTTATTTTCTTCCATCTTTTTGTTTAGAGTTTATGAGTTTTAAAAAATATCATGTACAATATACCAAATTTAGATTGAAATTGAAATTCATGTATGAATATTAACAATCATAGACTACTTTTTTGGGAAGCCCCAAAACTTCTTGAAAAGATAGTTGTTTTCCTAAATGAATAAAATTACTTTTGCGAAAAATATAAACAAACCTGAATGGCAATAGTAAAATTTACGTTTGAAGATAAAGACATTCAACCTGTAACTGTTAAAGATGCAGAAAATGGTGATTCGATTTTAGATGTAGCTGAAGATAATGGGGTTCACCTCAATCACAATTGTGGTTGTGTATGTGCATGTAGTACTTGCCATGTATATATTAATGAAGGAGAAGATTTTTTGGCAGAGATTTCTGATCGAGAAGAAGATTTTATAGATCGTGCTATAAATCCACGTCTGGAATCGCGTTTGGGTTGTCAAAGCGTACTCATGGATACAGATGGTGACACTATTATTGAGGTTGAAATTCCAGACCAATCACAAATTATTGGACACGAACATTAAACTTGTATCTAAGTGTCTATGTGTTTGTGCGTCTATGGCAAAACATAAACACATAAACACTTTGACACACAAACACAGATAAAGATGGCTTTTGAAGACATAGACGATTTACCTATCGAATGGCAAGATTATGAAGACATTGCCATTAAATTGTATGATAAATTTGGCGACGATTTTACCGAAGGTAAAATCTACCGTATTCGCTTTACCGACCTCATTGAGTGGGTACTCGAAATCCCTAGTTTTGAAGGCAAACGAGAAGACTGCAACGAAGGCCACCTCGAACAAATTCAAGCCAAGTGGGTTTACGAATGGCGTGATAATCAGTAATAAGGTGTTCAAGTGTTCATGTGTTCATGTAATCTGGTTCAAAACCAACGTGAACACGTGAATACTTGAACACGTGAACACCTTATAAGTATGAATAGCCTAGAAAAATTTCGTGATATAAATACCTTTATTTTTGATGTAGATGGGGTATTGACCAATTCTGAATTAGTCATTCAAGAAGATGGCTCGCTGTTGCGTAAAATGAATACTCGTGATGGCTATGCCATGCGAAAGGCTGTTGTTGAAGGTTATAATGTATGTATCATCACAGGCGGACGCTCCAAAGGGGTCGTTGATCGTCTGAAAGCATTGGGTGTACAAGAAGTTTATTTTGGTATTTATGATAAACTCGAAGCCTTGGATGAGTATGTAAGTTCTTATGAAATTGACCTCAACAGAACTTTGTATATGGGAGACGATTTACCTGATTATGAAGCGATGCGTAGGGTTCATTTGCCTGTTTGTCCTGCCGATGCAGCACATGAGATTAAAGAAATAAGCAATTATATTTCTCCAATTGAAGGTGGAAGAGGTTGTGTACGTGATGTTATTGAAAAAGTATTGCGCCTACATGGCAATTGGGTGGACACGGTTCCTAATATCCGATTGGATTTGGAGTAAATGACCTTACTAAAACTTATTCGATTTCCTAATTTATTGATTGTTGCTGCTACACAGTATTTGATTTATTACTCGATTTTTGTTCCTTTCTTTGCTATTTCTGAAAATACGATTAATTCAAACCTTAGTTCTTTCCTCTTTTTTTTATTGGTTTTAACGACGATGCTCATTGCTGCGGGCGGCTATATCATCAATGATATAGTGGATTATGAAATTGATTTGGTAAACAAACCCAAAAAAGTTTTTATCGGAAATGGAATCAATAAAAAGCAATCATTTTACTTTTATTTTGCAAGTGTTTTATTAGGGTTTATTTTATCTATTTTTATAGCACAACAAACCAATAATTTCCATTTATTGTTTGTTTATCCTGTCACAGTTGGTTTGTTGTATTTTTATTCTACTATTTTTAAAAAATCATTCTTTATTGGGAATTTGATAGTGGCTTTATTTTGTGCTTTTGTGCCAGCAATTATTTGTGTAGCAGAAAGCAATGTTTTTATTGCTTTATGGTCTGGAAATGAAGATGATATAAATAATTTTCATTTTGAATATAAAATCATTTTTGCCTATATCATTTTTGCTTTTTTAACGACTTTAATGCGTGAAGTAGTCAAGGATATTGAGGATGTAGAAGGCGATAAATTGGCCAATTGCAAAACAATTCCCATTGTTTTGGGAATACAAAAAGCAAAAGTTTGGGCAATATTTTTGACCTTTTTATTATTGCTTGGTTATGTCCTTTTTGAGCGAATGACTTGGGATGGTGTAATGAATTTAGAAGACTATTATTTCCTAATATGTTTGATATTTCCCACTTTGTATATACTCATTAAGCTATTTTTGGCCAAAGCCAAAAAAGATTTTTCACACCTTAGTTTTTGCATCAAAATATTAATGTTATTAGGATTGTTATATTTGCCCTTCATTTGAATTAATTCTTTTAAAATTCATGCATTCTTGCATTCAAAATTACTATGCTAAATCTCAATAAAAAACTCATACTTGCTTCAAAATCACCTCGTCGTAAACAACTTTTAACAGAAGCAGGTTTCGACTTTGAAGTGCGCAGCATTGATGCGGACGAAAGTTTTCCATCGGATATGGATGTACAAGATGTAGCAGCTTTTATTGCCAAAAAGAAAGCAACAGAAGCAAAGCATTTAATTCAGAAAAATGAACTGCTTATCACTTCAGATACAATTGTTATTCTTGAAAATGAGATTTTTGAAAAACCCAAAAACCATCAAGATGCAGTGCGAATGCTAACTACATTGTCCGACAAAATGCATCTCGTTATTACGGGAGTTTGTTTGTGGACGCATGAAAAAGAAGTTACTTTTTCGGAAGTAGCCAAAGTGTTTTTTTCAAAACTTTCGCAAGCAGAAATCGAATTTTATATCAACAAGTATCAACCCTTCGACAAGGCAGGGAGTTATGCCATTCAAGAATGGATTGGGCATTGCAAAATAGACAAAATTGAAGGTACACACGCCAATATTATGGGCTTGCCCGTCAATCGAATTTATCAAGAGTTGCATCAATTTTAAACCTAAAACTTGACCTTCTTTGACAAACCTGCCTGCGCAGGCAGGTTCCGTGTTCCGTTCAAAATAAAAGAGAGAACGACCGTAGGAAGTGAACGCCTGCCCCGCACAACTGTCGGGGATTTAGATTTGAATGGAAATATTTTTACGGAAAAAGTCAAAGAACCAAAACTGAAAGCGTTTTGCAACTTTATACCAAATTTTCTTGTTAAAATATTAGAGTCTTTACTTGATTTTTTTAGAATCAAACCTGAGCTTGAAGTCCTGCATTTGGGAAACTCTCGTTCTTGAAATTTACCCTACGTGAATTATATAATTTTTGACATAGAAGCGACTTGTTGGGACGGAGCTGCCCCTTCCGATACCCAAGAAATCATAGAAATTGGTGCAGTTTTACTCAACGATTACAGTGAAGTTATAGGCACTTTTGATAAGTTTATCCGACCAATTGTCCATCCAACGCTCTCCATTTTTTGCAAAAGACTCACTTCCATACAGCAAGAAGATGTGGATCGTTCCAAAAAATTTCCACAAGTGATTGAAGCCTTTCAAGATTGGGCCGAGATTTATGACGAAGACTATACGCTTTGCTCTTGGGGCGATTTTGACCGCAAAATCATGATAGACAATTGCGAACTTCACCAACTCGATTCTTATTGGGTAGATCAGCACATCAATGTCAAAAAACAATACAAAAATATACGAGGACTCAAAAAAACACGGGGACTGCGTACCTCTGTCGAAAAAGAAGGTTTTGAGTTCACAGGCATTCACCATCGAGCCATTTCGGATGCCGAAAATCTCGCCAAAATATTCATTAAATACTTCGATGAGTGGGTCGTTTGACGGAATAATCTACGATATAAAACTCGAGTTAAAATACAATTATTTTGAACTTGTACTTGAAACTTGCACTTGAGTTTTATTACTTTTGTCGAAATTTTAAAAATGAATTCCAATATCAAGGTTTTTAAATTTGGTGGTGCATCCATAAAAGATGCTCCTGCTATAAAAAATGTAGGCCAAATTGTTCAAAAATATAGTGAAGAAAAGTTGGCGATAGTTGTATCGGCAATGGGCAAAACGACCAATGCACTAGAGGCAATCTTGCAGGCTTATGCCAGCAAGACAGGCGATGCTTTTGAACTGCTAAATCAGGTCAAACAACAGCACTATGAGGTATGCAAAGAGCTATTTGGCGAAGCACATGAAATTTACGATTTACTAAATGATACTTTCGTCGAAATCGAATGGATTTTAGAAGAAGAAATGCAAGATGAGTATGACTATTTGTATGACCAAATGATTTCGGTAGGGGAGTTAGCTTCTACCAAAATAGTAGCAGCTTATTTTAATCATATCGGCCTACCAACGCACTGGACAGATGCACGAGATCTGATTTTGACCGACAATACTTATCGTTCTGCTAATGTCCAATGGACAGAGACTCAAGAGAATTGCAATCGCCTCATAAAGCCCTTATTTGAACAGGAAGGATTTGTTTTGACACAAGGTTTTATTGCATCCACTTCCGAAAACTTTACGACCACTTTGGGGCGTGAAGGCTCTGATTATACAGCAGCGATTTTGTCCTACTGTTTGGATGCAGAATATATGGCAATTTGGAAAGATGTACCAGGTGTTTTGACGGCTGACCCTCGATTATTTGAAAATGTCACAAAAATAGATAGATTGTCTTATCGAGAAGCTATCGAAATGACTTACTATGGAGCAAAAGTTATCCACCCCAAAACTATAAAGCCCTTGCAAAACAAAAGTATTCCTTTGTTTGTGAAGTCATTTATAGAACCCAATGGCTCAGGAACTCAAATTACAGCCAATTTGGACGAAAATTATCCTCCAATGGTAGCTGTTGAAAAAAATCAAGCACTCATTCATATTTCAACTTTAGATTTTTCTTTTGTTGCCGAGCCACATTTAAAATTTATTTTTGAACAAGCTACTAAGCAACGATTACGCATCAATATGATGCAAAATACAGCAATCAGTTTTTCGATTTGTGTCAATGATGTGGACGACCGTGTAGCCAACTTTGTACAACAGTTACAGGAAAATTATGCGGTCAATATTGATAAAGATTTAGAACTGATAACCGTAAGATATGCCAACAAAACCATTTTGAATCAACTGCGAACCGATAAAATGCTTTTATTGGAAAACAAAATTCGCAATACCGTCCAAATGGTCGTCAAAAATGTTCCCATTTTAGAACGAATTGATGCTTAAAAAATAAATTTTAATGCTTATCCTAGCTAAAATTTCGACAATTAATATAAAAACCATTATTTTGTAGATTTTATAGACAATTTGGTCTATTGTAATATCACAAGTTCTAGCTTGTTTTTATTATTATTTGTTATTCATATTGATTT
>JAHDEQ010000038.1:0-4301 GCA_020628755.1 Saprospiraceae bacterium | reverse complement strand
TTAGTATCTAAAATAACTAACATTAATCTCTTTTTGACCTACAAACTATGTTTGATAAAATAAAATCACTCTTCATCATAGAAGAAGAGGATGCAACTAAAAGTAAAAAAAGTCCGCCTGTAGCTAGTCCAAAAAATGCTCCTACGCCCAAAAGCAAAGCGACTAAATCTACTCCTTCTAACAATCCGCCACAAAGCCAACAAACGACTGCTCCCAAAGGCAAAGTCAATGAAAAATTTGTCAATATCCTTTTCGGCGCAATGGAAAAGAACAATTTAGATGGCTTTGACTATATGGAGTACAAACAATCACTGCGTTCGCTTCAAAAAATGGGCAATATGGACGAACCAACTATGTACAAATCTGCTTTTGCGATGGCGCAAACAATGGGAGCTACCGCCGATCAACTCATCAATACAGCTGGTCATTATGTAAAAATACTCCAACAAGAACAAGGCAAGTTTGGCGAGGCACTCGCCAATCAGCGCACCAAACAAATTGGAGGAAAAGAGCAAGCTATTAAAAATGCAGAAGCGGGTATTGCTCAAAAAAAGAAGCAAATCGAACAGTTACAAAAAGAAATTGAAGCAACCCAAAAACAAGTAGAAGCAGCCAAACAAGAAATCAGTGGCGCACGTACAAAAGTAGAAACAACACGTCAAAATTTTGAGGTCACTTACAACAAAATCGTCAGTCAAATAATGGCTGATGTCGAAAATATGAAAAAGTATTTAAAATAGAATAATTGTGTTCACGTGCTCAAGTATTCACGTGTTCACGTTATATTTTAGATGTTGACTTTTTATTTTTCACGTTTTCTGACACATCCCGTGTCCAATGTAAAATAAATATGTGAGTGACGTTAGAAAACGAACAAATTTAGCTTTGCATTGAATCGTTTCATGGGAAATTCAGAGAACCATTTTTCAACCGTAGAATTAATGTATTCTAATAAGAAAAAGGCTACTATTTATTTGTTGGTTTTATTGATGATTTCCATAATTCTGGGATATTTGCTTTTATTTAGTAGTGCAACAATTATGGGATTAGTATCTACAACTTTAGGTGTTTTTTTAATAGGAATGCCTATTTTAATAATTTTGTTTTTCTATTTTAGAACCATATTCAGACTTGTAAAAGTCATCATAAAATAATCATTGGTAAACGTGAACACGTGAACACGTGAACACATGAACACGTAAAAAATGAGTGAATATAAACCAAAATCTTTTTGGCAAAAACCCGAAGGGGTCACAGGTATTATTTTTCTAGTCGGACTTATTGTCGGAGGTGGTATTTTAGTAACTACCTTTCTGACGGCAATCGTAGGTTTCCTCCAAACCACCGCAGGTATAGCAATTGGCTTGATGGTTTTGGCAGCAATTGTTTATATGGCGCTTGACTCCAAAATGCGCAACCTCATTGGCTATATGTACAAAAGCGTAATGCGCTGGATTACAGGACTTTTTGTAGAAATTGACCCGATTGGAATCCTTAAATCTTATATAGATGACCTCAAAGGCAACTTGCGTAAAATGAACAAACAAGTCAGCAAATTGCGAGGTCAAATGCACAAATTGCAAGAGCTGATTGTAAACAACAAAAAGCAAATTGAAAGCAATTTGGACTTGGCCAGCAAGGCCAAAGCCAAGAACAAACAATCAATGGTCATCCTCAAATCTCGTAAAGCAGGACGCTTAAAAGAATCCAATATGCGACTCGAAGATTTGTACCGCAAAATGGAAGTTTTATACCGAGTTTTAACTAAAATGTATGAAAATTCCGAAATTTTGATGGAGGATGTTAAAGACCAAGTCGAAATCAAAGAGCAAGAACGCAATGCGATTCGAGCATCGCATTCGGCCATGAAATCGGCCATGAGTGTCATTTCTGGAGACCCCGACAAACGTGCCATGTTCGATGCAGCAATGGAGGCGGTAGCCGACGATGTGGCCAATAAGGTCGGTGAGATGGAGCGTTTTATGGATATGTCATCCAACTTTATGAATTCAGTTGATTTACAAAACGGTGTTTTTGAAGAAGAAGGTCTCAAAATGCTCGAAAAATGGGAAAAAGAAGGTGTCTCACTCATTCTTGGCGAAGACAAGGACACACTCGTTCTCAAAGCCAATGACGAAAGCGACGTTTTAGACATCAATGAACCCATCAAAGCCCCAATCCGAGAAGAGAGAGGTAACAACCAATATGATACATTTTTTGATTAATTTTAAACGTATGCACGTGTTCACGTATCCACGTATTCACGTTGCTACAAACATGAATACGTGGATACGTGAACACGTGAACACGACAAAACATTTTTCTAATGGCAAGACGACTGACAACCTTTTCTAAATTTTTATTGACCCTACTTATTGTAGGTGCGGTTGCATTTTTGGCAATGTATTTCTTACGAAATACAGAAGCAGGCCAAGAACTTAGCGAAAAAGCAAAACAAGAACAAACAGACTCTGGAAGTTCATCCTCCTCATCTTCTTCTTCCGCTTCATCGGATGATGGAAAAAAAGGAGGCGGAATTTTTGGTTCAAACAAGGGCAGTTCCTCCGATGACGATGTTATCAAAATTGGAGTTGTAACTTGGGGTGGATATGCTGGTGGACAATATTACAATGAAGGATTCAAATTTAGCCAACAATCTCGTTTTTACAAAGATCATGGTATCAAAGTAGAATTTGTACTCAACGATGATGTGGATGCTTCACTCAACGCTTGGAAAAAAGGCGATATTGATTTGCACTGGTACACTATTGATGCATTCCCGACAATTGCTGGCGGACTCAAAGATTTTGACCCCGTTGTATTGTGGCAAGCCGACTGGTCGCGTGGTGGTGATGCTATCGTGGTTCGCCCAGGTATTCGCAATGTAGCTGACCTCAAAGGCAAAAAAATCGCTGTTGCTGAAATGACACCTTCACATTCTTTCTTGTTATACTTGTTGGATGCAGGTGGGATGACAGTTGACGATATAGAGATTGTAACTCAAGCCAGCGCGATTGATGCAGCGGCTGCTTTCAAATCTAAAAACGTAGATGCTGCCGTAGTTTGGAGTCCAGACGATGAGGCTTGCCTCAGAGCTGTTGCAGGCTCAAGAGTTTTGGAATCATCCAAAAATGCTTCTCATATCATTGCTGACTTTTTCTTTGCAAAAAGAGATTGGGTAGATGCCAATAGCGACAAAGTTCAAAAATTATATGAAGGTTGGATGAAAGGTGCTGCCGAAATCAACTCTTCACCAAGCAACAAGAAAAAAGCAGCCAAAATCCTTTCTGAAGGATTGGGTATTCCCGAAGCAGATGCAATGGGAGCCATCAACAATGTTCGTTTGACAACACATGGAGATAACAAATATTTCTTTGGTTTAGATACCGACTATAAAGGTGTAACGGGTGAGTCCTTGTATCGCCGAATGTCTGGTGAATACAAAAAATTAAAATATGCGGACAATGCTCCTAGTTGGAATCGTATTCGTATGCCACAATTTGTACAACGTACCAATTTGAGTGGAAAATCACACGATGGCGAAGGTAAAGCTCAATTTACAGCGGCTACCAAAGCTGAAGAAAAGAAAGAAGCTATCGCCACAAAACGGGTCAGTATCAATTTCCGAACGGGCGAGTACAAATTGGATGAAAACTCCAAATATATTATTGATAGAGAATTTGTTGACATTGCAAAAGCATTTGGTAATGCACGTATTCGTATCGAAGGAAATACCGACAATGTTGGTAGCGCAGCTACCAACAAATCACTTTCTAAAAGACGTGCGGAGTCCGTTCGTGATTATTTAGTTGCAAGTTATGATATGCCACGCAACCGTTTCATCATCATCGGAAACGGTCCAGACAAACCAGTGGCAAGCAACGATACACCAGACGGACGAGCTAAAAACCGCCGTACTGATTTTGAATTAGTTGCTAATTAATCTAAAAGTTGAGATGATTGTCGAAGCTTTCTAACTTCGACAATCATTTTTAGCGAGTTTTCTATCTTTCGAATAAATTTTGGAACGATGCTCGAAGTTTCCTAACTTCGAGATGATATTCTGCAAGTTTCCAACTTGCCTCCTATTATTTGGTTTAGATTCAATACTCGTTGTCTTTTAGGCAAACTCTTTTCTTCTCTAAAAACCGTTGAATGTCACTATTCAAACTTCGTGGAAATCTAACAGGTCAACAAAGTCTTTTGTTAGGCATCCTTGGATTTATTTTACTTATTGTCATTTGGTGGGGACTTGCCGAAATGTTAGCCGTTGAACGACCAATTGGTGTCGAAATCACGAC
>JAHDEQ010000292.1 GCA_020628755.1 Saprospiraceae bacterium | reverse complement strand
TGACGGTTTTTGAGTCGGTGGGCTTGCTCTTTGGAGCTAATATTGGTACGACCATTACAGGTTGGCTAGTCGCACTAGAAATTAGCAAATTTAGCCTGACCGATTATGCTTTGCCTATCATGGTTTTGGGTGTTCCTTTACTATTTTGGCGGCGTGGCAAACTCCGCTTTTGGGGAGATTTTTTTGTAGGACTTTCCTTACTTGTTTTGGGATTATACTTTCTAAAAGAAACTGTTCCTGACCTGAGTCAAAATTCAGAAGCACTGGAATTTCTTTCTCAATATGCCAATTCGGGCTTCTTATCTACCTTGTTTTTTATTTTCGTAGGATTCGTAGTAACCATCATTGTTCAATCCTCAAGTGCGGCAATGGCTTTGACTTTGGTCATGTGTACCAAAGGTTGGATTTCTTATGAAAT
Source organism: Saprospiraceae bacterium (assembly GCA_020628755.1). Lineage (GTDB taxonomy): Bacteria > Bacteroidota > Bacteroidia > Chitinophagales > Saprospiraceae > JAHDES01. Next base: position 3,734 of record JAHDEQ010000292.1, on the reverse strand, counting down.
TGCGGCCGCTATGATTTTGGGTGAAAACATTGGTACAACCCTAACGGCTGAAATTGCCGCCTTGGTCGGCAATGTCTCTGCGCGCCGTTCAGCACGGATTCATACCTTTATCAATATAATCGGAGTCGCTTGGATGATGCTTCTTCTCCCCTTTTTCTTAGAAGGAATTGACAAATTCTTTTTGCAAAAATTTTTAAATACTTCCGCTTATCAAAATCCTACAGCAATACCAATTGGTATTGCTGCCTTTCACACCACATTCAATGTCGTCAATGCCATTTTACTCATTGGTTTTATCAAATATTTAGAACAAGTCGCTGCAAAAACCATATTTAAGAAAGAAGAAGAAGGCGAAAGTTTCCATCTCAACTATATGGATTTTGCCGTTAAAACACCCGAACTTTCTATACTCGAAGTCCAGAAAGAAGTTGCCAAATACGGCGAAATCACGAGCCGAATGTCTAGCTTTACTAAAAACTTACTACTTTCGACAGACCGAAAAGACCAACGCAATCTACTAGAACGAATCAGTAAATATGAACAAATCACCGACCGAGTTGAAATAGAAGTAACGGATTATTTGACCAAAGTAGCACGCGACCAACTCTCGCCCAAACTGTCCGTTCGGATTCGTAGTATTATGAGTATTTGCGGAAATTTAGAACGTATTGGAGATTTATTTTTCCAAATGTCCAATACGATTGAGCAAAAGGTAGAAAGTCGGATTTGGTTTAACCAACATCAACGTAATCGGCTTTCGCAAATGTTTAACTTGGTTGACCAAGCCTTTGAAACGATGTACCAAAACCTTTCCGTTTCCAATTACGAAAATGTCCAAAAAGAAAGAGCACATTTGATAGAACAACGCATTGATGACTTGAAATCCATTTCTGACACAGAAAACCTTGAAGACATCAAATCTAGCGAATACAATATTAATAGCGCTTTGGTGTATTCCAAATTATTCAATACTTTAGAAGAAATTGGAAATCATATTTATGCGATTACGAAGTCTATCAAAGGCGAAATCTAAGGAGTTTTAGAATTATTTGCCTTGGTGTCTTCGTGCCTCTGTGTTAAAAAACAATTCAATAATGATACAAGAACATAAAATACACGTACAAAAAACGGCACACTATTATACCTTTGGAACGCCAACGGAGAAAGTAGAATATTTTTGGTTAGCGACGCATGGTTACGGAGAATTGGCAGGACGCACTATCAAAAAATTCGATATTTTTGATGCGAACAAACACTTTGTAGTTGCACCCGAAGCTCTCAATAAATTTTACTGGAAACGTCCACAACCAGGCGCAACTTGGATGACAAGCCACCAACGGCTCGACGAAATTGCGGATTACACAAAATATATAAAAGGATTATATGACCATTATTTGGCACAACTCCATCCCAATGTCAAAATCATTCTTTTTGGGTTTTCGCAAGGCAGTCAAACCCAAATGCGTTGGATAATGAATGAATTGCCACATTTTGATCACTTGATACTTTGGGCGGGCGCATTGCCCGATGACTTGGACTATACACAACAAAAGGAATATTTTGCCAGCAAAAAATTACATTGGATTTACGGCGATAAAGACGAATTTCTAACACCTGAATATCTAAAAATGCATAAAGCCTTCGCCAAAAAGAATCAACTCGATTTGAATATCCATGAGTTTAAAGGCACGCACCGAATTGAGAAAGATGTCTTAAAAAATGTTTTTAATAGTTTTATAATGCAAGAATAAGATTTTATCATTCATGCATTACTGCATTCTTGCATTCAATCATTTTCCAGCCCTCGTCTTGTAATTTCCTCGCTAATCAATTCGTACTCACGGCTCATGTCACCCGTAACAGATGAGTTTTCCTGCGCACGACGAATCAGATAAGGAATCACTTCTCGAACGGCACCATAAGGCACATATTTCGCAACATTATAACCCGCATTTGCAAGATTAAAAGTAATGTGGTCGCTCATGCCATACAATTGACAAAAATTGAGGTGCGGATGGTCTGGCTGTATGCCTTTTTGAGCAATCAATTTTGCCAAAAGCATAGAACTTTCAGCATTGTGGGTAGCATTACAAAGTCCAATATTTTCAAAATTATCAATGCAAAAACGGATTGCAGTATTGAAAGCATCGTCGGTTGCCTCTTTGCTAGGCTGGATAGGCGATTCATAACCTTTTTCTTCGGCACGGTTTCGCTCTTTTTCCATATAAGCACCTCGAACCAATTTTGCGCCAAGCATAAAACCGTCTTTTTGCGCCGTATTGAATGAGTCTATTAAAAATTGAAGTCTATCGTGGCGATACATTTGGAAGGTATTATAAACAACAACTTTCTCTTTATTATAACGCTTCATCATCAAATAAACGACATGGTCAATCGTATCTTGAATCCAACTTTCTTCGGCATCTATAAAAACACCAACACCTTTGTCAGAGGCTCGATGACAAATCGAGTCCAAACGCTTTAACAAATTGCGATATGCACGTACATCTTCACGCGAAAGCGTACTCGATGCCTGTATTTTTTCTAATAAATCAAAACTCGTCAAACCTGTAATTTTGGTACTAATAACAGGTGTGCTTTCATTGGCAGCCGCAAAATCAATCGCCCGCATATTTTCATTCATGGTTTGATTAAAATCTTGCTCCGTTTCTTTTGCCTCTGCTCCATAATCGAGAATCGTTTGCGCTTGAGATTTGTATAGATTATTAATCGTTTTTTCCGTTTCGAGTAAGGTTGTTCCTCCGCAAAACTGGTCAAAAATGGTATTCTTAACGATAGTTTCTACAAAAGGCAAACGCAATTTTATGGCAGCCAAACCCAATTTTGAACCGACTTGAACCAACCAATTTTGGTTCATGGTAGCAAATAACCAAGAGGCCTTTTTGAGTTCTTCGTCTGATTTATTGGAAAATGCAATTTGCGTATTTGCAAAATCTATGATTGGAGGATTTTTAGTTTCAGCCATTGTTAGAAGGATTTTAAGTGTTCCAAATTTCCCAGGATTTCTCTGCTTGTAAATGCAACATTTCAAGACCATTTTTGCTTGTTGCACCTTGTTCAATTCCCTTTTTCAAAAATAGTGTTTTTTCGGGATTATACACCAAATCATATAAGATATGATGCTGAGAAATTGCTTGATAAGGAATATTTGGAGCAGTATCTACATTGGGCGACATTCCGAGTGGCGTAGTATTAACCAAAAGCAAACACGAAGCAATCACATCAGGACTTAATTCCTCATACGTCAAGCAATTCTCCTTTTTATGACGAGAAACTAATCTAAAAGTAATGTTTAGTTTTTTTAAAATATATTGAATGGCTTTAGATGCGCCTCCTGTTCCAAAAATAAGGGCTTGGTAAGACTGTTCTGGATTTAACAATTTTTGTAATGAAATTTGAAAACCATAAGCGTCTGTGTTAAAACCATGCAACTCACCATCAAGAATCTTGATGGTGTTCACCGCCCCAATTTCGGCTGCTGCAGCATTAATTTTTTTTAAAAAAGGCATGACTTTTTGCTTATACGGAATCGTCACATTCAAACCTGCCAAGTCTCTTTGAGCTTTTAACAAAGCAGTCAATTCATCAATCTCTTCCAATGGAAACAAGTCATATTGATGATTGGGAATACCTTCTTTTTCAAACTTCTCTGTAAAGTATTTCTTTGAAAAAGAATGCGATAAAGGATAGCCGATAAGTCCGTAGGTGGTCAT
>JAHDEQ010000291.1 GCA_020628755.1 Saprospiraceae bacterium | reverse complement strand
TTGATAGAACACTTGGAACTATTTGAATTCCCTTTCTTGTTGAAGCACAAGAAAGAAATAAGAGGTCAAGTAAGAGTTACTTCAAACCCATCACTGTTAATGATTTTTACTTTTACAATTACCTCTTTTTCTTTTTGCGGGACTGTAGCTCAGTTGGGTAGAGCAAATCACTTTTTAATTTATACATCATCTATACTGTTCACGGGATAAATTTCCGAATTTATCCTAAGGGTAATTTTCCCGTGAATAGTGATGCCGAAGGGGTAAATCCTTAATTTTATTTTCGGTTTTTCACCCCGTTCTCGGTATAACCCAAGGTCAATATAAATTTACTTCGGTTAATGATTAGGTCGCAGATTCGAGTTCTGTCAGTCCCACAAAATGGTCAAAGAAAACTTACTTCTAAATTGGTTACTACGGTTCGAGCCTGCTTGCGCAGGCAAGTCCGCATAGTTTTCTAATTACCATCTTTTTAAAAAACGTTCAGGTCAATTGATTCTTACTTCAAATTTTATGGAAAAATCTAGAATCAAGATTACCTGATTTTTAAAATCATAAAAAATGAATTTAGAGTTATTTAAAGTTGCTATCCGAAAGCAAGCAGTTTACATTCCTGATGCTAAAATCAGTGAATCAACGCATCAATTGCAAAGTACAACAGCCAATCTTGTAGCAAATGCTAAAGATTTGGGTTATGTTTTTTCGGAAGATTTGCTCAAAGCAATCAATGTTTGTACTCCAACGATTAAGCGAGATATTCTAAATGGATTGGGGCACATCAAAGGAGTGGACAAGAATTGGACACCTTTGGTAAAGGCTTGGGATACGCCTACGGGTGAAACCAAACTCGACCATTTGATTACTTTTCTACACAATATCTTTGGTTCAAAAAAAGGAATAACGCTTTCTTGTGGACACACCATTCCTAAAAATACTTTCCCTCTTGAACGCTATAATGGTTGCCCATTTTGTGGAACTCCTTTTAGCTTTGACAAGAAAATCCATAAAGGTCAAGGTTCTAAAATGAAAGTCTTGGACCTTTGGACGGATGTAGATTTGCAAAAGCATTATGCTGATTTATTGAGTTCAAAAACGGCATTGGATGCGACACAAAGAGCGAGTTTGGATACACTTTTAGAAGTGTATCCTGTCCCTGAAACCTTGGACATCGGAATGAAAGAGACCTTGATGATGGTTATTCGAAAATTGGTTGAGACGGGTCGTACAGAAGAAGCAAGTGTTTTATTCAAAAGTCCAACTGATATTTTGAGGTACTTATGGTTTCAACATACGGGATATTTACAAATTGTTGAGCCAAAAACTTTAATAAAAAGAACAGCACAAAATCATCGTCATGTCGTACGTTCAAATGACCAAAGTGCAAAGGTACGTATTTTTAGCAAGGAAAAACTAAAGCTAAAATACGCTCGAAGTCAGTGCAAAGTTGTTGCTCAATGGATGAATAGTTTGGCGATTCCTGTAGAGAAGTCTTGTGAGATTATGCACCCAAAGCGCAATATGTGGGTGCGTTTTATCCGTGCTTTGCGCTTAGTGGAATACAGTAAAAAGAAGGGCTTTGAAAAATTAGCAAGTTTGTTGGAGGTTTTCCATGAGGAAACTTATTCTGTTGCAGAAGGACGAATCAACCATTTTCGATTGAAATACAATGCTGATAAAACCTTTGCTATTTTGAAAAAAAGACCTGGTCTTTTTGCACGTTCTTTGTTTTCTAATATGCTTTGGTTTGGACCAGAAATCACTTTAGAACATTTTCGAGAAGTAGCCGATAAAGTCCCTGCAAGGTTATTACTAACTTTGAATATGTACGCCAATTACTATTTTGATAAAACGGTAATGCGTTCGGTCAAACCATTGGGCGGTACTCAAAAGCGAATTGGTGCCAATCCGCTTTTGGATTTGTTTTCAGAGAAGGAATTGGAAGGAATGAAAACGCAGTTGGAAGATTTCTGCTTATTAGCGATGAAAGATAGATTTGCCAAAATCGAAAATGAAAATAATACTATTTTTATTGATGAGCAATTATTTAAAATTCCATTATCCATTGGCGATCGTTCGGAGTCGGTACAAGACATTCCAAGTGCATTGATGGGAACTCGTTTTCCTTTAGAAGGAAACAAAGTTCGATTATTTATGCAATGGGGAAATGGTTTGCCTGCTCAACACTTAGATATGGATTTGAGTTGCAGCATTGCTTATCCTGATAAATTGGATAGATGTTCTTACTCTCAACTTAAAACGACAGGTTGCAAGCATAGTGGAGATATTATCAATATTCCAAATATGGTTGGTACAGCAGAATACATCGAAATTGATGTCAATAAACTAGCTGATGCTGGGGCTGAATATGTAAGTTTTACTTGTAATGCTTATTCGCGAGGAAGCATCTCGCCAAACCTTGTTGTGGGTTGGATGGATAGCAAACATCCGATGAAAATTTCTAAAAAATCGGGTGTGGCTTATGACCCTTCTTGTGTACAACACCAAGTGCGAATCACACAAGGGCTATCCAAAGGCTTGGTTTTTGGTGTATTAGATGTAGCTGCCAAAGAAGTGGTTTGGTTGGAGATGAGTTTTGGCGGTCAAGTTGTTCAGGGGCTTGATACCAAAGGTGTACAAGCTCTTTTGAAAAAACTAGATAGCAAATTGAGCATTGGTAATTTACTAAAACTCAAAGCTGAGGCACAAGGTTTATACGTTGAAGCCATCGCCGATGCGGATGAAATTTATGATATGAAGTGGGCGATGAATACTGCTGCTGTCACACAGTTATTGGTGGATTAGACGAAATTTATTTTCGGAAATTTGAGAACTTATTATTTTTTTGATAAAGCAACTATTAATTTAGCAATTGTATGAGGTCATTCTCTGACCTCATCATTTTTTTTCTAAAAAAATAAACCCCTAAATCAAATTTATATGCACAACTTACTTTTTTTTGTAACTCTATTATTTTTTACACCCTCCCTAATTTTCGGCCAAGCTCCTACCACAACCGCCAATGATGTCATTCCGACTTGGAATGATCATTTTCGTTATGGTGTCAATCCTGGTTATTATCCGACGTGGAATGATGATAAGTTTTTGGCCAATATTGCCGCAGGCAATACGAGCTTAGGTATTGAAGGAGCTGGCGTTACCGCATTTCGAGCTTCTCTACCCGAGCATTTTGTCAATCAATGGGGTTATAATGTGAGAGTGTCTGCTTTTCAGCATTACGAAATGGTCGGAATGGATAATCATACTGTTTTTTTGCAAGAACCAGAGTCAGCCCACCAAGATATGACTGCACATTGTGCAGGTCAGCAATCCTTGATGTTTGCAAATCTGTATGAAGATATTTGGGACGGTGGTGCTAATGGAACGCCTGTAAATGACGATAATTATTATGCGGTCTATGTTTATAATGTTGTAGAAACGTATAAAGACTATGTAGATTATTGGGAGATTATGAATGAACCTGATTTGTCATATTCTTCTAATGCTTGGCAATTGCCTGGAGTACCAGGCAATTGGTGGGAAAATGACCCCGCCCCTTGCGATATTGCCATCAAAGCTCCTATTCAATATTATATACGGACGATGCGTATTGCTTATGAAGTGATAAAATCCTTGGATGCTAATGCTACTATAACAACTGGCGGACTTGGTTATCCCAGTTTTTTGCACGCAATATTGAGAAATACCGACAATCCTGTTGACGGTTCGGTAAATACAGACTATCCTCACACAGGCGGAGCTTATTTTGATGTGATGAGTTATCATGTGTATCCGCACTTGAGTTGCTATCGAGTATGGAATAATACACTTGGTCAATTTGAGTACATTCGTCATTCTGATGCAGCAGCAGACTGTATCGTTGATTTTAAAAACAATATGGAAGCTGTTCTTTTAGATTTTGGGTATGATGGAATAACTTATCCTGAAAAAAGATGGATTATTACAGAGAGCAATGTCCCAAGAAAAGGACTCAATACCAGCCCCGAAAATTATGGAACAGAAGAACTACAACGCAATTGGTTAATCAAAGCAATGGTAGCAGCACAGTTAAATGATATAGAACAAGTTCACTTGTTTCGCTTGGGCGAAAGACAAGATTTGGCAACTGCCACTTGGGAGTTTGACTTGATGGGTTTATATAAAAATCT
>JAHDEQ010000290.1 GCA_020628755.1 Saprospiraceae bacterium | reverse complement strand
GCATCTCCAAAAGTCGGTACATTTAATGGAACATCTCTAACCCAAAGAGCTTTAAAACCCAACTCTTCGACCAATTTAGCTAGATATAAATGGTCTTTCATTGTCGGCACAGGACTTTTGACATAGTGTTCGATAGGAACAACTACTCCTATGCTCAATTCCTTTGGTTTGAAAATTTCGTTGTAGCCTTTATTTATATTTTCGAATTCCATCATAAATTCACTGCTGGATATATTCTGCGGCTAAAGCCGCTGTTACAATTTACTCAATCTTTCTGCGGCTTTTTCTAAGGTTTCTTCTTTTTTTGCAAAGCACAAACGCACCACCTTATCGTCTGGCGGATTCGTATAGAAAGGCGACAATGGAATGGAAGCTACGCCAATTTCTTGGGTCAAATATTTTGCAAATTCGGTATCTTTTTCTTGACTGATATTTTCGTAATTATAGAGTTGAAAATAAGTGCCTTTGGAGAGCTGTGCTTTTAGCGGTGTTTCTTTTAAACGTTCGTTTAAAAGATTGCGTTTTGCTTGAAAAAACTGCGGCAAATATTCATACGATTCTGGATTTTGAAGATGTTCTGCCAAAGCATATTGTGTAAAAGAATTGACTGAAAAAACATTCCATTGATGGATGTTTTTAAACTCTTGAATCAAATGTTCTGGCCCTACACAATATCCAATTTTCCAACCCGTACTATGAAAGGTTTTTCCAAAAGAATAAACTGCCAAACTCTGCCGAAATAGGTTTGGAAAACGCAAAACACTTTGGTGTTTTTCTTCATCATAAATCAAATGTTCATAAACTTCATCACTTAAAACGATGATATTTTTGTCCTTTACAATTTGCTCTAAGGCAAGCAAATCACTTTCTTTTAAAATCGTTCCCGTCGGATTATGTGGCGTATTGATAAGAATCATTTTGGTCTTATCTGTAACCATATTTTCGACGATATTCCAATCAATTGCATAGTCAGGCAAAGTCATTCGATAAGGTTTTGGAATGCCGCCTGCTACTTGAATCGAAGGCGTATAAGAATCATAAGCTGGCTCAAAAATAATCACTTCATCGCCCGAATGCACAAAAGCACTTATGGCTGTAAACAAGGCTTGTGTGGCACCTGCGGTGACACAAATTTCCGTTTCAGGATTGACTATTGTTCCATAAGAACGTTCAATTTTTTGAGCAATCGCCTCACGCAAATCCAACAAACCTGCCATCGGGCAATATTGGTTTTTACCATCATTCAAGTATTTGCTTACCAATTTTCGAAGTCCCTCATCACAATCAAAATCAGGAAAACCTTGTCCCAAATTGATGGCATTGTACTGGCGAGCCAATGCCGACATGACGGTAAAAATGGTAGTTTCGGTTGCAGGAAGTTTAGACGTAATGTGCATAATTGAATTTTTGCCAAAAATACTATTTTTTATTTTGTATTTTTCCACCAAAAAAAATGGATACTGTCATTTCAGAACTTTTAAAACTTGGAGGTATTGATATTTTGTTGGATGAAGCGGTAAAGGAACGTTATCATCATATTTGGAATATGGATGAGCCGCTTAACGCAAAAGCAATTGCGCTTCCCAAATCCACTGCCGAACTCAGTCAAATCCTACGGATTTGCTATGCTCACGCCCAAGCAATTGCCGTACATGGAGGTTTAACGAACCTAGTAGGAGGGACAGAAACTAATGAAAATGAAGTAGTTATCTCCCTCGAAAAGATGAATGCAATTGAAGAAGTTGATATTCAAAGTCGAACGATGACCGTCCAAGCAGGCGTGATTTTAGAGCATATTCAAAATAAGGCCAAAGAAAATGATTTACTATTTCCATTGAATTTTGGGGCAAAAGGTTCGGCTCAAATTGGTGGAATTATCTCGACCAATGCGGGCGGATTGCGAGTGCTGCGTTTTGGAATGACTCGAAATTTAGTACTTGGATTGGAAGCTGTTTTGGCAGATGGAACAATTGTAGCATCGCTCAAAAAAATTATAAAAGACAATTCGGGTTACGATCTCAAACAACTCTTTGTTGGTTCGGAAGGAACGTTGGGAATTGTCACCAAAGCTGTCCTAAAATTAGTTGAAGCTCCCAAAAGCCGAAACTCGGCTTTTGTCGCTTTTGATGACTATGCTAAAGTCGTTCATTTCCTGAAATTTATAGACAAAGGATTGGCTGGTACATTGAGTGGATTTGAACTCATTTGGGGCAAGACTTACCAAATGATGACCTCTCCGCCAGCACAAGCCAAGCCACCGCTTGCACATGGATTTGCTTATTATGTATTGATTGAAAGTCTGGGAAGTGATATGCAAAACGACCTTCAAAAAATGCAAAATTTGTTAGAGGAAGCCTTTGAAAAAGACCTAATAAAAGACGCTGCGCTTGCACAAAGTCAATCCAATTTGGATTGGTTTTGGACAATACGAGAAGATGTCCATGTCCTCAAATCTCAATGTAATCATGACCAACATTTTGATATTAGTTTACCGATACCAAACATTGGAGAAGTCGTAGAAGCGATTACACAAAAACTCTATAAGATTCCTAAAGTCGAACAAGTTTGTTCCTTTGGGCATGTTGCTGACGGCAACATCCATTTTATCATTGGTAAAAGCGAACAAACACCCGAACTCATTCACCAAATAAACGAAATTGTGTATTCGCCACTTCAAGAATTAGGCGGTTCGGTTTCGGCCGAACATGGAATAGGATTGCATAAGAAAAAGTACCTTCACCTTTGTCGCACACCAACGGAAATCGCCTTGATGCAACAACTCAAAAAAAGCCTCGACCCCAAAGGTATTTTAAATCGAGGGAAGATTTTGGATTGAAAAATTTGGGAGATGAAAAACCTTTCTCATCTCCCAAAGAAGTTTCTACAAAACCAACATTTTTTTAGTAATCGAAAATTGCTCGGTTTGAAGTTGATAATAGTAAAGCCCTTTGCCTGATAAATCTTTGCGATGCAACTCAATTTGGTTGATACCTTTATTAAAATCTCCTTCTATTTGTCGGACTAATTTACCCTGTGTATCAAAAACACGAAGCGTAGCACGATTGGCTTGAGCTAACTCAAAGCCAATCGTTGTGGTTTGGCTAAACGGATTGGGTTCATTCTGAAATAATTTAACTTTCGATACCGATATTTCTTCTACAGTAGTTGAAATAGCCTCATCAAAAATCAACTCAATTCCTTTAACTGTTGGTTTAGCCACGTCATTAGAAAAGGAAAGCCCTTGTAAAAAGTTAGATTCAAAATCTAAAACTTCACTTAGTAAGGCATTCTCTTTTGCTTCAAAAGTGATGGTAAACAAGATTTCGTCTTCATCTTCCGAAAGATTATCGGCTATTAGGTTTTGGTAAGCTACGTTCAAGGTATTAAGACTTGTAGCTTGATGATGAAAACTCATCAATAAATGCGATTCATAGTTTACAAAGTCCAAGACAGTTTCATCAAAATTGATGGAATGTTGAAAAGCCCAAATTTCTTCAAAATTATCAGAAGTAAAATCCAGTTCGTAAGTCTGGCCTGCTTCTAATGCAATATCTGTCGTCCTAAAAACTAGATTATCTTCGGGTTGTTCTAGTTCAAAAACCGAATTGTTGAGATCACCAATTTTGATACCGACAAAATCTTCGGTATCCATATCGCTTATTACAATATCTATGACCACTTCGGGAAAAACAGCAGACCAGGGATTTGTAATATTCGGAAATTCATAATCTGTATGAACAAATCGCCAAGAAGTATTATTAGGTAACTCATCTACAACTTGGATTAAAAGTTGTCGAAGTTGCACTACATCAAAGGTGGTGATATTACCATCATTATTGACATCTGCCGCAATGATTTTGTAAGGAGAATCCAAGGGCTGTTCGCCTAAAATATGTAAGGCCATCAGTACTAAATCAAATGCATTGACTCCATTTAGATAATCGTCGTCTTTATAAGGCGTTATGCTTGCATTTGGAAAACTCATTTCAGACAAAATATATGCGCCATTAGATGCAGTAATGACCGATTCGTTTTCTGCAAAACGTACACCAGGAACGGGCTTGCCTGTTTCAGTCAGAATGTATCCTCCAATACCTTCAACTCCAGGTATTGAATCATTATTTACAAAAGAGTAAGCATTAGTCGAACAAAAAACTAAGACAAAAAATGTAAGAGTAAAAA
>JAHDEQ010000289.1 GCA_020628755.1 Saprospiraceae bacterium | reverse complement strand
ATACTACGCTACCTTTTCTTTACAATTTATTCGCACTCCCACAAATAATCGGAGAGTTCGCTTCGAGCTCCTTGGTACGAATAGTGCCACCACTCCGAAGTAATATGCTTGAAGCCAAACTTTTTGAGCGTTTCTCGAAGCAATTTTCGATTGGCCAGTACATCATCGGGCAAGTCAGCAAAAAAAGTATGTGCTTTAGGGCCAAAAAAGTCAAAAGGTGTTCCCATCTCTAGTTCTTTTCCATTTTCGTCAACTAAAGTCAAGTCAACGGCAAGTCCACGATTATGCATCGAGCCTTTGGCAGGATTGGTTACATAAGTTGGGTTGGGGACTTTGTCCCATAATTTTTGTTGAATAGGGCGAGGACGATAACAGTCCAACATTTTGAGGCCATAACCTTTGCCTTGTAAATAAATATGTGCTTTGGCAACGGCTTTGGCTGCGTCAGGACGAAGCAGGCAACGACCACATTCGTACATTTTTTCTTTTACAAAGTTATCCGTTGTGGCGTATTTCATATCCACTTGAATACTCGTATCTAAATCCAAAATATCTAACCATTGCAAAGTATCGTAATCATAAGTTTTGGTTTCAACGATTTCTTTTTTTATAGTATCAGGACTAGAAATTGGCGTTTGCTCAACTGCTTCCTTCGGAGCAGTTGATGTTGTTTTGGGCTTTGCTTGTTGACAGTTACTAACACAAAACAGAGTTACCAACAATAGAAATGTGGAAAAGTATGGTTTATTCACAATCATTAGAATAAAAGATAAGAAAAAAGCCAATTTGCTACGCAAATTGGCTTCCAAATAAAATTATATATTTGAGATGGATTACTCTGCAAATACTTCAAACTCTACAGTAGAATCCACATTTTGGTGCAAATGAATTGTAGCAGTGTATGTACCCAATGTTTTTACATCATCAGGCAATTCAATCTTTTTGCGGTCAATCTCATACCCAAATTGGTCTTGAATAGCATTAGCCAATTGAATATTGGTAACACTACCAAAGATTTTGCCGCTAGTACCAGCCTTAGCACCAATTTTCAATACTTTTTCTTTTAGTGCCGCTGCTATTGTTTCGTACTCACCTACCATAGCAGCTTCTTTTTTAGCTTGGCGAAAACGGTAGTCTTCAAGGCGGCGCATGTTGGTTTTGTTGGCAATCAAAGCCATTCCTCTAGGAATAAGATAGTTACGAGCATAACCATTTTTGACAGTAACGACCTCGTACTTTCCACCAACTTTATCTATATTTTGTAATAATATAATATCCATGATTAAAAATTTGAGAATAAGCCAAAAGCTCCATTCGATTTACTTAAATAAGTCAGTTACGTAAGGCAACATAGCCAAGTGTCTTGCACGCTTAATAGCTACTGCGACTTTGCGCTGATACTTGAGTGAGTTACCGCTTATACGACGAGGTAATATTTTGCCCTGCTCGTTTACAAATTGTGATAAGAAATCAGGGTCTTTATAGTCAATATGCTTGATTCCGAACTTGCGGAAACGGCAATATTTTTTGCGTTGTTGACCTATATTAGGGTTGCTTAAAAATTTTATATCGTCTCTAGATGCCATGATCTAAATTATTTTTTTGTGTTAAATAAAAACTATTCTTCTTCTGCTTTTGCTGTAGGAGCTGGAGCAGGTGGCGGCGTTGCAGGTGCTGCAGCCTTAGCTGGAGCAGCAGGCTTCGGAGCTTCGGACTTTTTAGCTTTAGGTGGAGCAGGCTTCGATTTATTATTGCCTTTTCTACCTTTCCCCTTATTGTCGTCACTTTTTGCTTTTTTCTTGAATTTTGCAATTAAGCCATTACGTTTGTCTTCATTGTATTTGACACCGTACTTGTCCAATTTGACCGTCAAGAAACGCATGATACGCTCGTCACGACGCATAGCCAACTCCATTGGAGCAAGCATATTGCCTTTTTCTGGTTGAAATTCAACAGTATAATATACACCCGATGTGCGTCGGTTGATTGGATAAGCCAACTGACGAAGACCCATTTCATCTATATGAACGATTTTACAACCTTCCTTTTCGATCATATCTGTATAAGTCTTCGCTGTCGCTTTAATTTCATCGCCCGACAGCACTGGATCTACGATGAAAGTTACTTCATATTGTCTCATAGGAGAAAAAATATTTAGTGGTTAAATAAAAAATGTGCGCAAAGGTACTGATTTTATTGATTTTATTCAAATTATTTTTCTTCCAAAATCTTTTAACTTTGGCATCAAAAAAAGGTGAGTAAAATTAGCATCTTAATGCCCGTTTTCAATGCCGAGCCTTGGCTCGGAGATTGTCTTCAATCTATTCAGCTTCAAACCGAGAAAGATTGGGAATTGATTGCCGTTAATGATTTTTCGACGGATAAAAGTTTAGAAATTTTAGAGGCTTTCGCCAAAAAAGATAAACGGATTCAGGTAATGTCGAATGTCTCCAAGGGCATTATTTATGCCCTTCGAACCGCTTTTGAAAACTGTACTGGTGAGTTCGTCACTCGTATGGATGCAGATGATTTGATGGTACTGACAAAGTTAGCAGAACTCAAAAAATTACTTTTGCAAAAAGGTGAAGGATATTTGGCAACAGGTCTAGTTAGTTATTTTTCCAATGATGAGCTAGGAGAAGGTTATCAAAAATATGCAGATTGGCTCAATGAAATCAACGAAAGAGAAGATCCTTTTTCTGAAATTTATAAAGAATGTGTCATCCCCTCTCCTTGTTGGATGCTGCACAAAAAAGACTTAATCAAGTGTGGGGCATTCGCCCCAGACGTGTACCCCGAAGATTATGACCTTTGTTTTCGCTTTTATAAAAATAACTTAAAACCAATTTGTACCAATACCTTTTTGCATCAGTGGCGTGACCATACACAACGCAGTTCTCGTACAATGGAAGTGTATGCCAATCAACGTTTTTTTGATTTAAAATTAGATTATTTTTTAGCCTTAGATTATTATCATTCTCGTCCAATCGTGATTTGGGGAGCAGGAAAATATGGTAAAGAATTGGCTCAAAAACTGCGTCATCGAGGTATTAATTTTTTGTGGGTTTGTAATAACTCCAACAAATGGGGAAAAGATATTTTAGGGGTCAAAATGACTTCTTATAAAACCTTACCGACCATTTGGCAACCGCAAATTTTGCTGAGTGTAGCTTCGCCTGATGGCAAAAAAGAAATACAAGACTTTCTTGATATGTGCGGATATGAACGTAACTATCACTACTTTTACTTTGTTTGAGAAATTGATACAATTATGAGAAGACCAAATAAACCTAAAAAGCAGCGCAGTTTTCGAGGTGGCTCGAATAAAAAAAAGGATGCTCAAAAAAATAGCAAACCAAAGGAAGAGCTGCCTACTGAAGATATGCGCCTCAATAAGTACATAGCGCATTGTGGCATTTGTTCTCGCCGCAAAGCCGATGAGCACATCAAAGCAGGCAAAGTAAAAGTCAATTCGGAAGTTGTGCTTGAACCAGGGCATCGTGTTCAAGCCAAAGACAAAGTTTATTTTGAAGGTAAGCCCGTTCGCCCCGAACGAAACAAGGTTTATGTTTTGCTGAACAAACCCAAAAATTATATCACGACTGTTTCTGACGATCGAGGACGCAAAACAGTCATGGACTTGGTACAACACAAAATCAAGGAGCGTATCTTTCCTGTCGGACGACTGGATCGTGCCACTGTAGGGCTGCTTCTTTTGACCAATGACGGCGACCTTGCCAAAAAGCTATCGCACCCTAGTCACGAAGTCAAAAAAGTCTATCATGTTGTTTTAAACAAAGAAGTTTCTACCGAACATATTGATGCTATTCGTAAAGGTTTTGACCTAGAAGACGGAGCTGTGCAAGTGGATAGTGTTGGACATATTGATGGTGCAGGTTTAGAAGAAGTGGGTATTGAAATACACATCGGTCGCAATCGTATTGTACGCCGTATCTTTGAACACTTTGGTTATGAAGTCAAAAAACTCGACCGAGTATATTATGCAGGATTGACTAAAAAAGACTTGCCTCGTGGTTGGTTTCGTCACCTCACCAAACGCGAGGTGATTATGTTGAAGCATTTTACGTAGGAAGAAGTTTTACTCTTTGTTGAAGCGATAGCCAATTTTGAATAAAGAAAAAAAAGGCTGTCTTTTTAGGACAGCCTTTTTTAGAAATGTGCATATAATTA
>JAHDEQ010000037.1 GCA_020628755.1 Saprospiraceae bacterium | reverse complement strand
CTACGCAAAAAAATCTTATTTACCTGTTTACACTCCAATAGGTCAATGAACTTTTTAAAGTGTTTAATATATAAAATAAAAAACACTTAATATCTTTTAATTTTAAACTAATAAAATTCGCATTTCTTCAAAAGCGGACGCAAATATACATTTCTTTTTTGAACCATGCAAGACCTTTTGTAAAAAAAGTGATTTTTTTTTCATTAATGTCCACGCATCAAGTACTTTTCACCAATCATCTCTACAGAACTTATACGACGATTGCCTGTAAGATATAAATACATCAATCCTTTGTTTGTTTCAAATTCTATTTGGAAGCGTTCTTGTTTTAATTCAGCTTGCTCGTCTTCACGTTCTTTAATTTTCTTAATTGAAAAACGCTGATTTATGGTTTCAGTATTTCCTTCTTTGTTTGTATTTTTAGTATGAAGGTCTATAAAGTATTTTTTAATGATTTTGGTTTTGACTTTTGGCATCAAAGTATCTTGGTCAATCTCAATCGCTTCTTCGAGTTCATCTTCTACCATATCATCTTCGGATTCTAACTCATCGGAGATTTCTTGTTCAGACTCCTCGGTTTCGTACATTCCTGTCTCAATATTAAAATCTCCTTTTTTCTTTTTCTTCTTTTCTTTTTTGACTTTCGGTTTTTTAGTTTCTTTTATTTTTTCAATAATTTCGATTTCTTCGACGAAAGAAACCCATGTACTGTCTTTGTATTGTAAGCGTTCGTGAATATTTCCATTGTCGTATATTCTAAAAAATGGATAAACTTTGGTTCCCCAGATCGAATCAGCAGCCATTACTTCTATCTCAGTGCGGTCTGTAAAAAAGGCTTTGTCTTCAGCAGCCATTTCGTCATTCATTTGGGGGAGAAAAAAAATGATTTCTTTTTCGTTGGTTGATTTTTTAAATACCAAAGCATCTACATAATTGGGGCCGACTAAAATGACTTTGAGGTGGCCTTGCTGCCGTGGGTCACGTGCATTGATAAGTGTTAGTTTGTAGCCATACTCTGTTGTATTAAAATTGTTGATGCTGTAAACACCTTGCATGCTTTCGCCTGCTACATATAAATTGTTTCGGCTAATACCAAAGGAATATTGTCCTGGCCCCAGTTCTTCTTTTCCTTCGCTGGGTATTTCCATTTCGTTGGGTACAAAATTGTACCCAATTAAATCTTCTGGAGAATTGAATTTTTTATCTGTTAAAAAAGAATAGAAATTTTCTTGTGCTAATAAATTTAACGGCAAGGAAAAACTAAAAAGAATAAGTAAAAATCGAACTTGCATAAGTTTAATAGTTTATTTGGCATCCTTTATTTTATCATTTTAGAAAAATATGGGATGAAATTTTATTTGTCCTAATGTATTAAACTCCAAAGTAGGGGATGGTATTTTAAGCATATTGACTAAATGTAATAAAGTTCGTAATGCTTTCTTTTTTGTTGGGATTCTGGTCAAGTCCACATCAAAGGATAAATAAAGCTGGCGATAGCGAGGATATTCCTCGCTGTCGAGACGATAAGATTCATTACCGACACGCCAACTATTATAATAGCCTCCAAAGACATTTTGAGCACCATAACCTACTGCAATGTTTAACCATTTAGGAAAACGACTTTCTTTATTTTTTATAAAGGAATGAATATTTCCTGATACCCAAATCGTTTGTGCATTGTAATCTTTTAAAAAATAAGCTGGTAAAGAGCGTCCAAATAAATTATCCGTATGCGATTTCAAATCGGATGTTGCATTGCCACTAACTGATACAATGGGTTCTTCGGAATAGGGTTTCCTGTAAGAGGATACCTTGACCACAAACCTCTGCTCTTGCCAAATCCATTCTTGCCCAGCAAAAACTATACAGCCTAGAGTATTGTAACCAATATCTGCTACTGAGAATCCCCATTTTTCGGAATAAGCATCTAACATTTCTACGGAGGCTTGCAATAATGTTCCTGCACCAAAGCCGATCCAAATGGCATTTTTATCTTTTATTCCCATCCACTTTGCTCCTTCAAAAAATAAGCGACTCTCGTTGTAGGCACTAAAAAAATGACCTGCTTTGTCCATGTCTTCCCACTCACCTCGGTCGTCAAAAAAGTGGAAAGAGGACTTGGGAAAATCGGCATACCACAATTGATTGAGACCAATCATTGTGCCTGTATAAGTGGCGGCACCAATACCAGCAACTGTCCAAAAACGTTTTTTATTAAATGAATCGGAATGTTCAAAAAAGGTTAATTTTTGCGTTTCTTGGCTGAAGCCTAAAAAACTCATGTGACTAACGAAGAGTAAAAGGATGAGTCTGTTAGATATGGGAGAATTTTGCATTTTGAGTAATGGTACTAAGAAAATTAATCATCCTTGCTTGTGCTTCTTGAAAGAAAAAACCATTTATAACACACTGGTTATAAATGGTTTGAATTTTGGTGGTAGCGAGAGAGAGACTTGAACTCTCGACCTCAGGATTATGAATCCTGCGCTCTAACCAGCTGAGCTACCTCGCCATTTTTTTAAAAGGATTGCAAATATAATTGTTTTCTAAATAAAAAAGAGGAGTTTTTTTGAAAAACTCCTCTTTTTTATTCCATATTTTTCAAAATCCTAGTCTTGACTCGCTGCTACATATCGTAAAATCAAATACAACAAAATAACCAATGCGGATAATGCTGCGGCAACATAAGTCATAGCTGCCCATTTTAAAGCATCTTTAGCTCCGTCGTATTCTTCACCTTGTGCTACTCCTGTTTCATCTAACCAAACCAAAGCACGACGACTTGCGTCAAACTCTACAGGTAAAGTGATAAAACTAAATAAAGCTGTAACTGCGAATGCAGCACAAGTTATAAATAGTAAAGTTGGATTGTTGCTCATACCAAACATACCTAATGCAAACATCAACAAATATTGCTGTGCTGTTGCAGCAACATTGACCATTGGTACAAGGGCTGAACGCATTTTTAACCAAGCATATGAAGTATCGTGTTGGACAGCATGGCCACATTCGTGTGCTGCTACTGCTGCCGCAGAAATACTTCTTCCTTGATAAACATCAGGGCTCAAAGAAACAGTCTTTGTACCAGGATTGTAATGGTCAGATAAAAAACCTTGTCCTTGAACGACTTGAACGTCGTGAATGCCATAGTGCTGAAGCATTTGTTCGGCTACTTCTTTTCCAGATAAGCCAGAACGTAGTCCTACTTGAGCATATTTTTTAAATTTACTTTTGAGTCGGTTGCTGACAAAGCCTCCCAAAAGAGACATTACGCCCACAATTATCATGTAACCCATGTATCCCCCCATAAGGCAAAATAGTTTTTAGGTTTAAAAATTTAATTTCTTAAAATTATAACGCTACTTCTTTTAAGTAGTTTTACTATTTCGACCAAAACTATAGATTTTGGTCACTAAAGGTTTTGTTAATTTGATAAAGATTTTTTTTCAATTAGTCAATTATGTCAAAGCGTGTGTAGGCTTGCAATGCCTTTGGTATTGCAATGCCATTTGGGGTTTGGTTGTTTTCCAATATAGCTGCTACTATTCGAGCTAATGCTAATGCGCTACCATTGAGCGTGTGCGCCAACTGCGTTTTGCGGTTGGCATCTCGATAGCGCAATTTCATTCTATTACTTTGAAATGTCTCAAAATTAGAAACAGAGCTAACTTCGAGCCATCTTTTTTGAGCAGCAGAATATACTTCAAAATCAAAAGTAAGGGCAGATGTAAATCCTAAGTCTCCTCCACACAGACGAAGTATTCTGTAGGGCAAGTCCAATTTATCCATCAGGCCCCGAACATGGTCAAGCATTTCGTTGAGTGTATCATAAGACTTTTCGGGGTGCTGAATTTGTACAATCTCAATTTTGTCAAATTGATGTACACGATTGAGTCCTCGCACATGCGCTCCATACGAACCTGCTTCTCGTCGGAAACAAGGCGTATATCCCGTCAGTTTAACAGGAAAGTCTTTTTCGTCTAAAATAACATCTCTATATACATTAGTAATAGGTACTTCTGCTGTGGGAATCAAGTACAAATCATCCTTTTCGGCATAATACATTTGCCCTTCTTTATCGGGCAATTGTCCTGTTCCTCTTGCTGTAGCTTCATTGACCAATAGGGGAGGAATGATTTCCTCGTAACCTGCCTGGTGTGCCTCATCTAAGAAAAAGTTGATAAGCGCACGTTGCAACTTTGCTCCTTTGCCTCGATACAAAGGAAAACCTGCACCAGTGATTTTTACACCCAACTCAAGATCAAAAAGATTATACTGTTTTGCCAATTCCCAATGCGGCAAAGCACTATCGTCAAGAACTGGCAATGGATTTTTCCAGTCTTGAAAAACCTCATTGTCTTCATCTGAATTCCCTTTCGGAACAGAATCGTGTGGAATATTAGGAATTTTATACAACACTTCCGTCAGTTGCTGCATGGTTGTATTCAAATCTTTTTGTTTTGTTTCTGAAGTTTCCTTTAGCTCGGCAACTTTGGATTTTGAAGCATTTGCTTCGTCTGCTTTTCCTTGTTTGAACAAGTCACCTATCTCTTTTGAGCGTTTATTGCGCTGCGCCAACAACTGGTCTAGTTCTGTTTGGATGCTTTTGCGCTTGTCATCGAGAAGGATGGCCTCGTCGAGCAACTTTAAGTCTTCGTCATTAAACATTCTTTTGCGTAGTCCATTAATGACTTTTTCTTTATTCGTTCTTATATAATTTACTTGTAGCATAAATCGTTTATGTATTTACTAATAGGAATTAAAAGGTCTTAGAAAAACATCTGTCTTGACTAACTATTTCCTTCAAAAAAAAGTTTCTTGAGTCTGAATAATTTTAACATTAAAAACTATTTACAAGTATTACAAACTACTAATCAACAAAATAGAAAATACCTATAGCTTTATTTATAAATTTTTCTACAAAAGGCTTTTTTTCTTTGATTTGGCATCAAAAAAATTAAAAAACCATGAATTAGGCATTTTTTTTGCAAAGATACTATTTGGATTGAAAAATTAAATGTATTTTTGCCAAAGTGGAAATTAGCACTTCTTCAAATGCTCCAGTAACTCCAGAGAGTTACTATTTCATTCCAAGTCAATTTCCTTAGAATTCCCACTAAAATACTATATTTTTTCTTTTACTATTTTTTCGGGTTTATCTATGTTTTAGGTTCATTGATTTGGGTGTTTATCCAATAATATTGTTCCATATAAATTATATTTCACTCCATTTTAGTATTCTATAATATGAAACAGGGATTGTTGAGCATTTTTTAGGTTCCAGTCTTAATTTTCCAAAACTCCAAAAGATATATCCACTTTAATATTTTAAAAATTTCAAAATAATAAAACATACTATCTAAAATTATGTATGATATACTCCAATTAAATGACATGCTTGTGCCTGAGTTGAAAGAACTTGCAGAAAATCTTGGTCTAAAAGGTTATAAGCGTCTAAACAAACAAGAACTTATCTATAAAATTCTTGATGAGCAAGCACTGAGTGGCGATGAAGAAAAGGTTGAGGCTAAAGAGGAAAATCCACCTGAAAGAAAAAAACGTACGTCTGAAAATAAATATCGAGACAATAACGATAGAAATGAAAAAGAAAGAAGTAACTCTACTTCTGATAAAAGAAGACGTGGGTCTGTAGAAGCTGAAAATGGCAATGTAGAAAGAAGTGAAGAATCTAATCAAGAACAACCGCTTCCGAAGGAAAAGAAGTTTGATATAGAGTTTGACGGTATTATTGAGGGTTCAGGTATCTTGGAAATGATGCCTGATGGTTATGGCTTTTTGCGCTCTGCTGACTACAATTATTTAACTTCTCCTGATGATATTTATGTTTCACCTTCACAAATCAAATTATTTGGTTTGCGTACAGGTGATACCGTTCGTGGAGCTATTCGACCTCCTAAAGAGGGCGAAAAGTATTTTGCTCTTTTGAGAGTTTCCATGATAAATGGTTTAGAGCCAAAAGATATACGAGAAAGAGTGCCTTTTGACTATTTAACACCATTATTTCCAGAAGAAAAATTTAACCTTTCTACTTCGCCAACAGGCAAAGATTATAGCACAAGAGTTATTGATTTGTTTTCGCCTATTGGTAAGGGACAGCGTGGCCTGATTGTAGCACAACCCAAAACGGGTAAGACCTTCTTGCTCAAAGATGTTGCCAATGCGATTGCTCGAAATCATCCTGAAACTTACTTAATTGTACTTTTGGTAGATGAGCGTCCTGAGGAGGTTACGGATATGAAACGTAGTGTTCATGCAGAAGTTATTGCTTCTACATTTGACGAACCCGCAGAAAATCATGTTCGGGTAGCTGGTATTGTACTCGAAAAAGCAAAGCGTTTGGTAGAATGTGGCCATGATGTTTGTGTACTGCTTGACTCTATTACTCGTTTGGCTCGTGCTTACAATACAGTAGCTCCTGCTAGTGGTAAAGTACTTTCGGGTGGTGTAGAGGCGAATGCCTTACATAAACCCAAAAAATTCTTTGGTGCAGCTCGTAATGTTGAGCATGGTGGCTCACTTACTATCTTAGCTACAGCATTGATTGATACGGGCTCAAAAATGGATCAAGTTATCTTTGAAGAATTTAAAGGTACGGGTAATATGGAGCTTCAATTGGATAGAAGTCTTGCCAACAAACGTATTTATCCTTCTGTTGACTTGACTCGTTCGAGTACACGTAGAGACGATTTATTGTTAGACAAAGATGCACTGCAACGTATGATTATTTTGAGAAAGCATCTTGCTGATATGAAGCCTGACGAAGCAATGATGTTTTTGAGAAAACACATGCAAGGCACAACTAGCAATGAAGAATTTTTGGCCTCTATGAATGGTTAAAATGTAAAACCTTAGTTGTAATAAACAAAAAAGCCCTCTAAATTTAGAGGGCTTTTTTGTTTTAAATACTTTCTATTTTTTCTTCTACTAATTTTTCGTATTCAGAATCGTTGGGTTCCCATAGTTCGATTTTATTGCCTTCGAGGTCAAGAATCCACGCAAATTTGCCATAGCTTTCTTCTTGCATTTCGCCTATTATTTGTACGCCTTCTTGTGCTAAAACCTTCAACAATTCTACTAAATTTTCAACTCTATAATTAATCATAAAGTCCTTGTCGCTTGGCTCAAAATATTTGGTAGAATCGGAAAAAAGCGACCATGCCGTAAAGCCTTTTTGTTTAGAGTCATCTGTTTTTTGCCACTCAAAAGTAGTCCCGTACTGTCCTGCTGGAATACCTAAATGTTGTTCGTACCATTGTTTCATTTTTTCGGAGTCCTTAGTTTTAAAAAAAACTCCTCCAAGACTGATTACTCTTTTCATATATTAATGTTCTGGATCAAAAACATACATATAAACCAAAATAAATAGCATTGAAAAAATAAAACTCAATATGGTTTTCAACAATATTTCTTTGATATAAACGAATGTAAAAACTTCGACTGTAAAATAGAAAAACAAATGTGCAGCAAGCAAAGTCGCTGCATAAGAACTAAACCATACTATGCCTAAATGTTTCTTGACAGGACTTTGAGTAACATTATATCCGCCTTTGGGTTCATACATACCCAATACAAGGGGTCGAATAAAAGCTACAAACACACAAGCACTAGCATGTACACCAGGAGAATCATAAAAAAATAAATCTAAAAACAAGCCCATCAAAAACCCAAGAAAAATAGTCAAACTTGGTGGTGTACGAAAGGGTAGCAACAATATAAAAAGGGGATAAATGATAAAATTGACATAATAAAAAATACTACTATCAAGAAAAATACGCTTAAAAATTAGCCCTTGTAGTAGAAACAGAAAAACAAATCGCCATATATTTTTTAAAACATCATTGCTCATTTATCAATTCTTGTTCAAGTTCTTCTTGCTCTGCCTGAAATTCATTATTGATGACATAAACATATTCTATCGAATTGAGGTCATTGGTCAATTTGACCTCAATATCATAAAAATTACTCCCTGATTCTAACCAAAAAGTATCAATAACACCAAGTGTTATTCCTTTCGGAAAACGAGGAGAATTGCCACTTGTAATAATCGTATCGCCAATCGCCAACCGAGCATGACTCGGTATGTCTTCTAATTTTACGATAGTAGAATTGTTACCTCGCCAAGCTATTGCACCAAAATTATTGGAACTTTTAACGGCAGCGTTTATCCGTACCTGACGATGCAAAATAGACATAACTGTTGCATAGCGTTTGCTCACACTTCTAACAATACCTACAACTCCTTTATCACTAATAACTCCTTGTCGTGGCTCAATAGCATCACTTATATCTTTTTTCTTAATTGTCAAAAAGTTATTATTCTGATTAATCGAATTATTAACCACTCGTGCAGGAATAAATAAGTATTGCTCAATGGTATCTTCGTCCGTATATACCGAATCGCGTAGCAATTGGTCGGTATCTATATTACTTAATGTAGAATAGAGTCGTGCATTTTCTGTAGCCAAACTATCAGAAGTACTCGTCAAATTAAAATAACGTGTAACATTTGATACTCCCGTATTTAATGCTCCCGAAAAGATATTTGATGAGTTTACAAATATTTCGTTTTGCGAACGATTATAGCGCACTACCAGAAACAGACAAAACAATTCTAATAGTAAAAAGACGATAAACCCATTGTATCGAAGCAATAAAAGTATAAGGTTTCTCATCTAAAAAGGTAAGAATTTAATTTCATAACAAGCTATTTGCTTGTTATGAAATTAAGTTTTTTAAACGCTTTTTCTATCAATTAAGAAAGAGAATCGTTCAGTGTTTTTAAGGGCAATTCCAG
The DNA here is from genome assembly GCA_020628755.1 of Saprospiraceae bacterium. GTDB lineage: Bacteria > Bacteroidota > Bacteroidia > Chitinophagales > Saprospiraceae > JAHDES01. Next base: position 16,435 of record JAHDEQ010000037.1, on the reverse strand, counting down.
TTCCTCTAACTACAGCACGCAAAGGGTCTTCTGCGATTTGAACATTCAATTTCGTTTTAGCAGCAATCCGCTTATCCAAACCACGTAATAAAGCTCCTCCACCTGTCAGATACAAACCTGTTTTATAAATATCAGAAGCCAACTCTGGTGGAGTCGTTTCAAGTGCTTTCAAAACTGCTTCTTCAATTTTAGAAACCGATTTGTCCAGAGAATGGGCAATCTCACTATACGAAATTGTGATTTGTTTTGGAATACCTGTCATCAAATCTCGACCATTTACCGCATAATCTTCTGGTGGAACTTCCAGCTCGCTCAAAGCAGAACCAACATGAATTTTGATTTGCTCAGCAGTACGTTCACCTATCAAGATATTGTGCTGTCGCTTCATATAATTCATAATATCAAGCGTAAACTCATCTCCAGCTATACGAATAGACTGGTCACAAACAATACCTGACAGAGCTATGACTGCAATCTCCGTCGTCCCACCTCCAATATCAATAACCATGTTACCAACAGGTTCTTCTACATCCAAGCCAATACCAAGAGCAGCTGCCATGGGTTCGTATATCAAGTAGGTTTCTTTAGAATCTACATGATCTGCCGATTCAAAGACAGCCCTTTTTTCCACCTCTGTAATACCCGAAGGAATACAAATAACCATTTTCATGTGCGAAAAAAAACGTCTTTTATGACCAATCATATTTATCATCCCTTCAATCATACTCTCAGCAGCCGTAAAATCGGCAATTACGCCGTCTTTTAGGGGACGAACGGTTTTAATATCCTCGTGTGTTTTTTCGTGCATTTGCATGGCACGATGCCCAACGGCAATTGTCTCGCCCGTTCGGCGATTTATAGCGACAATAGACGGCTCATCAATGACAATCTTACCATCTTGAATGATAAGTGTATTGGCTGTACCAAGGTCAATTGCTATTTCTTCTTTGAAAAAATTTAAAAATTTCATTAATCCTGTCTGTGCTAGATTTTCTTTGATAGCTGCACAATAGTGCAACTTGTATTTTGGACAGTTTTGGTTTTCGTTTTTAGACGAAATACAAAAGAAAATAAATTTTGTGTAAAAAAATAACTTTCTACAAAGTTATTAAGTTTTAAAGCTAACATTTTTTATCAACAATCCGCCTAAATCTTGGCAACTCTTTTGCAGTCTTTCATTTAAGTCTAACCAGTTTTCTTGTTAGAGAACTGTTAAAGTACTCCTTACTAGCCTTTCTACGACTTTTATTCAAGTGCAAACAAATCTATTTTACTGTATATTGCGTTAATATTCTTAGAAACAAATTATATTTTCAAATATGAAGTATTTATCTCTTTTCTCATTCATTTTACTTTTTCAATTTAATTCATTTACACAAGGTATCGAGTTTTTCAAAGGTACTTGGGATGAAGCCTTAGAAAAAGCTAAGACCGAAGAAAAAATCATTTTTGTTGATGCTTATGCTCAATGGTGTGGCCCTTGCAAACGCATGGCCAAAACGACCTTTAAAGACGATCAGGTTGGCGAATTTTTCAACGCCAATTTTATCAATATGAAACTCGACATGGAAAAAGGCGAAGGTCTCAAATTTCGTCAAAAACATCCTGTTTCTGCATTTCCAACACTATTTTTTATAGACCCTAAGGGCGAAGTCGTTTTCAAAGCCAAGGGCGCACAACAAGTAGATGGTCTCCTACAAATGGGCCGTTCTGCACTCAACAAAGTTGATTATAGTGGCGACTATGCTAAACTATATGAAGAAGGTAATCGTGAACCCGAATTGGTATATAATTATGTAAGAGCTTTGAATAAATCTAATAAGCCAAGTTTAAAAATCGCCAATGAGTATATCAATAGTCAAGATGATATGACAACTGATTTTAATCAAAAATTTGTTCTGGAAGCAGCTTCTGAAGCGGACTCTCGTATTTTTGATATGTTGATTAAAAATCGCTCTAAAATAGAAAGCCTAACTTCCAAAGAAGAAGTCAATAAAAAAATTGAGGCAGCTTGTCAACGTACCGTTGACAAGGCGATTGAGTTTGAGAGTGACGACCTTTTAGAGGTAGCTCAAGCCAAAATGAAAAAACATTATCCAGCTCAAGCCCAAAAATTTACATCTCAATCAGATTTAAAATTTTATAAAGAGATGGGCGATGCTAAAAACTATATCAAGTGTTGCAACAACTTTGTTAAGAAAGAAGCCAAAAATGATGCTGGCAAACTACATGATATTGCTAAAGAGATTGCGGAAAGTTTCTCTGGCGACTCCGATGCAATGAAAGTTGCCGAAAAAGTTGCAAAAAAAGCTGCTGATTATGGCGAAAAATATAAGTATCACCTAACTTATGCAACAATTTTAGCTGGCAATGGTAAAAAGCAAGAGGCTATCAAAGCTGCTCAAAAATCGCTTGACATGGTAAAAGATGACAAGCGAGCCCAAATGGGTATCAACCGATTTATTGAGCAACTCAAGGAAAGTTAATATACACTAGAAACTAAGTATTTGCAAAAGCAAATAGATGACAAACCTCTCCATCTATTTGCTTTCTTTTTTTTTATCACATTCCAAAATAAAACTGCACATGCAAAAGATTATCCTTTCTTTTACATTCCTCCTATTTTTTGTTTCCCATGCCTACACACAAGGTGATGGTATCGAGTTCTCGACAGCCAAGTGGAAAGAAATACTCCAACTTGCCAAAGATTCTGACAAACTCATTTTTATGGATGCTTACACCACTTGGTGTGGCCCTTGCAAAATGATGACTAGAGACATTTTTCCTCAAAAAACAGTTGGTGATTTTTACAATAAAAATTTCATCAATGTAAAAATGGATATGGAAAAAGGTGAAGGTAAAATGCTCTCTGAAAAATATAATGTAGTAGCATATCCAACACTTTTGTTTATCGCTGCAGATGGTACACTGGTTCATCGGGTAGCAGGCTACCACGATGAGTCGCAATTTTTGGAGTTAGGAGAAACAGCAATAGACCCTTCCAAAAATTTGGCTGCGATGAAACAACGTTACCAATCAGGTGAACGTGATCCAGTTTTTCTCAAAAAATACACCAGTCTTTGTTTCGATGTAATGGATGGTTCGCATACCGCAGTTGCCGAGGAATATATGGCCAGTCAAAAAGATTGGTCTAGTGAAGAAAATATGGAATTTATCCAAAAATATACCAATAGTGCTGATTCGCCGATGTTTACATTTTTAACCGAAAATAGAACAGCTTTCATCGATCAGTTTGGCGAAAAAAATGTCGTTCGCAAAATTCAAGAATTGGTTTATCAAAAAATTTATAATACACCCGATATTAACTTAGACCAAATTAAGGACTTATATAAAAAAGCCTATCCCGAAAAAGCAGAGCAACTGTCGTCGCACTATCGTATGCAATTTTATCGCAATCGAGGTGACAGAGATAGCTTTGCCAGCTCAGCAATTGACCATTATGCCAAATATCCAACCAAAGATGCAATGGAACTCAATGATGTGGCTTGGACTTTTTATGAAGCGATTGACAAACCTGAATACTTAAACGGCGCAGTCAAACTGGCTAAAAAATCCATCAAATTGGACAAAGGCTATATGAATACCGACACACTTGCTGCTTTATATAAAAAATTAGGCAAAAAAGGTAAAGCACTCAAAACAGCTAAAAAAGCTATCAAATTAGCAAAGAAAAGCAATGAAGATTATTCTCTAACCGAGGATTTAATCAAAGAAATTGAATTGTTATAACATTAATTCTTCCTTTGAAGGAGAGTTTGACTCTCCTTCAAAGGATTTTCTATCTATTCTTTCCAAAATCTCCTTGACTCGCCTAGCTATTTCAGCTATTTTTGCACTTCTATTTTTTTAGTTAAAAAGCAACATTTTGGCTTGATTTTTATATTATAGTATTAGATAATATTTTCAAGTATTTATACTTAAATAAACCGTTTACATGCGAGTACTAAAATTTGGTGGTTCTTCTGTTGCCAAACCAGAACGAATCCGACAAATCATCGAAATCTTAAAAGATTATTACAAAAAAGGCGACAAATTTACCGTCGTTTTTTCTGCTTTTGGTGGTGTAACCGACTCACTTATTGAAATGAGTAAAACTGCCGAAAATGCTGACGATACTTACACCGAAATGGTGCAAGCATTTAGTCAAAGACATATTGATGCCGCCAAAGAACTACTCAAAGGTAAACGCCTCAAAGATGCACTCAAAGATTTAGATGAAAATCATCAAATTTTACAAAATCTTCTTTATGGAATTTATCTTGTTAGAGAGGCTTCCCCTCGAACAATGGATTATGTATTGAGTTTTGGAGAGCGTAATTCGGCTTATATTATTGCACACGCACTCAATGAAGAAGGCATCAACGCTAGTTATTTGGATGCTCGAAAAGTCATCAAAACGGACAAAAATTTTGGTTCTGCCAAAGTCGATTTTGAATTGACTTATGAAAAAATAAAAGAATATTATAGTTCTCGTCCTGAAGTTCAAATCACAACAGGATTTATTGCTTCTGCCAAAGGTGGCTTGACCACAACGCTAGGGCGTGGTGGTTCGGATTATACGGCCTCACTACTTGCGGCTGGACTCAATGCCAAGCACGTCGAAATTTGGACCGATGTTAATGGTGTTCTTACAGCCGACCCACGCAAGGTCAAAAAGGCATTTACAATTCCAACAATGACTTATGCCGAAGCAATGGAAATGTCGCATTTCGGAGCAAAAGTTATCTATCCTCCAACGCTTCAACCTGCCCTCAAAAAAGGGATTCCAATTTACATTAAAAACACCTTTAATCCTTCATTTACAGGGACTTATATTTCCGAGAAGTCTGATCCAGACGGTCATGCAGTCAAAGGAATTTCCTCTATAAGTCATGTAGCTTTATTGACTTTATCAGGTGGAGGATTGTTTGGTGTACCTGGAATTGCAGCACGTTTATTTAACAGTTTGGCGCAAGCTGGAATCAATATTATTTTGATTACACAAGGTTCGTCAGAGCATTCTATCAGTTTTGCGATTCAACCTCAATTTGCAAACAAAGCCAAGAAAAAAGTTGAAAAAGAATTTGAGTATGAAATACAAATGGGTATTGTTGAGCCTGTAAAAGTAGAAGATGACTTGTCTGTGATTGCTATCATTGGCGAAAATATGCGTTATCGCCCAGGTATTTCGGGTCGTTTGTTTAATGCGCTCGGCAATAACGGAATCAATGCTGTTGCCATCGCTCAGGGTTCATCGGAGTTAAACGTATCCGTTGTTATTCATCGTGCCGACGAAAGTAAAGCACTCAATGCTTTACACGAAGCCTTTTTCTTATCCGAAACACGTGAATTACACATTTTTATGGTGGGCGTGGGCTTGATTGGAGGAACGCTCATCAAGCAAATCAAGGAGCAAGCCCAATTTTTAAAAGAAAATCAATCTATCGAAATTAAATTTGTTGGTCTATCGAATAGTAAAAAAATGCTTTTCGATACCGATGGTATAGACCTCAAAAATTGGAAGAAAAAACTCATGGCTTCCAAAGAAGAAGCTAATATGTCGATTTTCATTGACAAAATGAAAAATCTAAATCTTTCCAATACAATATTTATTGACAATACCGCCAATACTGGAATAGCCAATCATTATGAGTCTATTTTGGACGCAAGTATCTCAATATCAACGCCTAATAAGATTGCGACTTCGTCTTCATACTTAAAATATCAACGGCTCAAAACAATTGCCAAAAAACGTGGTGTACAATTTATGTACGAAACCAATGTTGGAGCAGGTTTGCCTGTAATTTCGACTTTGCGTGATTTGATAAATAGTGGTGATAGAATCTTAAAAATAGAAGGTGTTCTCTCTGGCTCGCTCTCCTTCATTTTCAATAATTTCAATGAAGGGGTGCAATTTAGTGATATTGTCAAAAAAGCTAAAAAACTTGGTTATACAGAACCCGACCCACGTGTTGACCTCAATGGAATTGATGTTAGACGTAAAATCATCATTCTTGCACGCGAAACGGGTTTACCTTTAGAAGCAACGGACGTAAAAATTGAAAATATTTTGCCAAAGGCTTGCCGTGAAGCAGAAACAGTTGATGACTTTTTTAAAGAAGTCGAAAAAGCCAACGCTACTTTTGAGAAAAAAAGAGCAAAAGCTGCAAGCAAAGGAAAAGTCCTTCGTATGATTGCTTCACTCGACAAAGGCAAGGCAAGTATCGGTTTGAAAGAAGTGGATGATTCGCATCCATTTTATTCCTTGAGTGGGAGTGACAATATGATTGTATTTACAACAGAGCGATACAAAGAAAGACCTCTTGTAGTTCGAGGGCCAGGGGCAGGAGCAGAAGTAACTGCGGCAGGAGTCTTTGCAGAAATCATTACGATTGGAAATTTACTTTCGTAGAATATTTTTACATTTATGGTAAATTCTCAAAGTAGCTGCTCGATGAAATTGAGCAGCTATTTTTAAAATATACTTTTTGTATCTATTAATCTATTTTTAAAACTTAAAATAGTTTTTATAGCTAAAAATGATCATTTTTTGATTTTCATATTTTGGACTATGATACAGCTTTGTATGTATTTTTAATGTTATAAAGCAAATAAATCATAAGTTATTGATATTCAAATCATTAAAGGATTTTCTTAAAACGATTCTCATATTAGATTTTTTAACTATAAAAAACTGATTATCAACAATTTATAAGCAAAATGCATACAGGAATTAAGGTTTTTGCGCCAGCTTCGGTTGCAAACGTAGCAGTTGGATATGATATTTTAGGATTTGCACTTGAAAAACCAGGTGATGAAATCATCGCACGATTTTCAGATACGCCAGGATTGCGTATTACAAAAATTACAGGAGCTAAAGGAAAGCTACCTTATGAGGTTTTGAAAAATACAGCAGGCTTTGCAGCTCAAAAAATGCTCGAACATATTGGAGAAGAGGGGCGAGGGATTGAATTAGAAATTCATAAAAAGATGCCTTTTGGAAGCGGTTTGGGAAGTAGTGCGGCAAGTGCAGCAGCAGGCGTAATGGCTGTCAATGAACTTCTTCGTCGTCCATTGACTAAAAGAGAGTTATTGCCCTTTGCTGTTTTAGGTGAACAAATTGCTGATGGAGCGTATCATGCAGACAATGTTGCGCCATCATTATTGGGTGGAATGGTCTTAATTCGTAGCAATAAAGAGCTTGATGTTCATCGTTTGCACTTACCAAAAGGGCTTTATGCAACGGTAATTTATCCTCATGTTCAGGTTTTGACAAAGGATTCTAGAGCAGTTTTAAGTGACCAAGTCAGTCTAAACCAATGTATTCAGCAGACTGGAAACATAGCAGGATTTATCGTTGGATTATATAATAGTGATATTGACTTGATAGGTCGTTCGTTACAAGATGTCATTATTGAGCCTCAAAGAGCGAAGCTAATTCCTCATTTTTATGAGGTAAAAGAAGCTGTTTTGGAGGCTGGTGCATTGGGTTGTAGTATCTCTGGAGCAGGTCCATCCATCTTTGCTTTGAGTGCAAATAGCCTAATCGCAGAGCGAGTAGGGGAAGCGATGACACGTGTTTTCACTAATAATAAGATCGAAAATCAGCTTTTTATTTCAACTATAAATCAAGAAGGAGCTATACTTTTATAATCTCAAATTTATTCTCATGCAACTCTATAGTACCAAAAATGCTAGTGCTTTTGTAAGTCTCAAGGAAGCCGTTTTGAAAGGATTACCCGATGATAATGGCTTATTTATGCCTTCCAAAATCTCTCAATTAGACAAAGATTTTATTCAAAATATAGAACAATATAGCTTTCAAGACATTGCTTTTGAGGTTTCAAAAACACTTTTAAATGATGCTATTCCTGAAAATGACCTCAAAGAAATCATTCTAAATGCTATAAATTTTCCTGCTCCAGTAGTCAAATTAGATGATTCTATTTCAATTTTAGAATTATTTCACGGCCCATCCTTGGCTTTTAAAGATTTTGGTGCACGTTTTATGGCGCAATTGATGAGTTATTTTAATAGAGATGAAAGCAAAGAATTGGTCATTTTGGTAGCAACTTCTGGCGATACGGGTGGGGCAGTAGCAGCAGGTTTTCATAAAACACCAGGAATTAAAGTCGTAATTCTTTATCCTTCTGGCAAAGTTTCTCATTTACAAGAGAAACAATTAACTACTTTGGGGCATAATATTACCGCTTTAGAAATAGATGGAACATTCGATGATTGCCAAGCATTGGTAAAAAAAGCCTTTTTAGATAAGGAATTGACCAGTCAAATTCGTCTCAGTTCAGCTAATTCTATCAATATAGCACGCCTAATTCCACAATCTTTTTATTATTTTGAAGCATACAAACAGGTTAAACACTTAGATAAATCTATCGTTTTTTGTGTTCCTTCTGGTAATTTTGGTAATCTTACTGCTGGTGTTTTAGCTCAAAAAATGGGTTTACCTATACATCAATTCATCGCTGCTACAAATACAAATGATGTCGTTCCTGAATATTTAGCGTCTGGAACGTACAATCCTAAACCTTCTGTACGCACTATAAGCAATGCAATGGATGTAGGAAATCCATCAAATTTTGCTAGAATGATAGATATTTATTCAGAAATAAAAGGCATTCCAAATCAAAATGGTTCCACGTGGAACAATATGAAAGAAGCTATTATTGGCTACGGAATTAATGATTCTGCTACAAAAGAAGGAATAAAAGAAGTATTTGATACTTACAAGTATATTATAGATCCGCATGGTTCTGTAGGATATTTAGCCTTAAAAGAGTATCAAAAAACGAATCCAAATACACATGGAGTAGTTTTAGAAACTGCTCACCCTTCAAAATTTATTGATGATGTAGAAGCTATTTTAAGTCAAAAAGTAGATATACCTGAGCGTTTGGCTAGTCTTGCAGACAAGAAAAAAGAGGCTCATTTTATGACTAAAGACTATAATCCGTTTAAAGAATGGTTGCAAAACAACTTCTAATTGAATTAGAAATCTTCTAAAAAAGCCTTGAAAGAGTACTCTTTCAAGGCTTTTTTTGTTTCCTTTATTATACAATGTTCCACGTGGAACATTGTATTCAAATATATTAAAACAGACAAATTATACTTTCCATGTCAAAAAAATGCGGATCATCTTCAACAATTATAGTATTTTAGGGTCTTTATTAAAGACATAATGATTAATACAGTAAAATTTAAAATGAGAATGAAACGAATACTTACACTATTATTAGCTGTAATATTTATTACCAATTTTAGTATTGCACAAAAAAACACCAATCAAAATAAATTCAGACAACTAGGGCAGGAGCTTCCTACACCTAATGTTTATCGTACTGCTTCGGGTGCTCCTGGTCATCAGTATTGGCAGCAGCAAGCTGACTATATTATGGATATAGAATTGGATGATGATAAACAACGAATCTATGGAGACGAAACTATAACTTATCATAATAATTCGCCCGATGGACTTTCATATCTTTGGCTGCAACTAGACCAAAATATGAGAGCCAAAGATTCAGATACCTATAAGGTTTATCCTAATTCTATAGATGACAAAATGAGCTTGCAACAGCTTAATCGAATGCAAGCTACTTTTGACGGAGGCTTCAAAATTGATCATGTAAAAGATGCTAATGATAAAGCACTTTCTTATACCATCAATAAAACCATGATGCGTATTGATTTGCCAACCGCCTTAAAAACGAATGAAAAAGTTACTTTCAAAATCAAGTGGTGGTACAACATCAATGACCGTATGAAAATAGGAGGGCGTTCTGGCTACGAATATTTTGAAGAAGATGATAATTATCTTTATACAATAGCTCAGTTCTTTCCACGTATGTGTGTCTATAATGAGACGGAAGGGTGGCAAAACAAACAGTTCCTCGGAAGAGGAGAGTTTGCTTTGGCCTTTGGAGACTATGATGTTACCATAACCCTTCCAGATGATCACTTAGTTGCTTCAACTGGAGAGTTACAAAATCCTGATGATGTTCTTACCGCTAGTCAAAAAGAAAGATTAGAAGAAGCTCGAAAAGAACGTAAAAACCCTGTTATAATTGCAAGTCAAGATGAAGCCATCAAGCGAGAAAAAAAGAAATCTTCTTCAAAAGCAAGCTGGCATTTTAAAGCAAAAAATGTTCGTGACTTTGGATTTGCAACTTCCCGAAAATTTATTTGGGATGCAATGGGAGTGGAGCAAGAAGATGGCAGTCTCGTGATGGCAATGTCAATGTATCCAAAAGAAGGGAATCCGCTTTGGGAACAATATTCAACCAAAGCTGTTGCACATACTCTAAAATGGTACTCTCATTATACATTTGCGTACCCTTATCCCGTTGCTTGGTCAATCAATGCCAAAAGCATTGGTATGGAGTATCCCATGATTTGCTTCAACTTTGGTCGTCCTGAAAAAGATGGAACTTATACACAACGCACCAAATATGGAATGATTGGCGTAATCATACATGAAGTCGGACACAATTATTTTCCGATGATTGTAAATTCAGATGAGCGTCAATGGACTTGGATGGACGAAGGTTTGAATACTTTTGTGCAGTACCTGAGTGAGCAACAATGGGAACGCGACTATCCGTCGCGTCGTGGCGAAGCTCAAAAAATTGTTCCCTACATGAAAGGTGATAAATCTAAAATCACACCTATCATGACCAACTCTGAATCCATTTTCCAATTTGGGAATAATGCTTATGGCAAACCTGCTACTGCATTAAACATATTGCGAGAAACTATAATGGGTCGAGAATTATTTGATTATGCTTTTAAAGAATATTCCAACCGTTGGAAATTCAAGCATCCAAACCCTGCTGATTTTTTCAGAACGATGGAAGATGCTTCAGGAGTTGACTTAGATTGGTTTTGGAGAGGTTGGTTTTATACCAATGATCATGTTGACATTGCGATTGATGATGTGAAGTGGTTTAGAATTGATTCTAAAAATCCTGATGTTGAAAATAGAGCGCAAGAAGAAATCCTAGCGCAGGCTCCTACAAATATTAGCCGCATCCGCAATAAAGAGGCGATTGCACAAACACAAGATGAAATCGATCGTTCGATACGAGATTTTTATACTGACTATAATCCTTTATCGGTTTCTGTTTTGGATAGAGATGAATACAAAAAATATTTGAGTGGCTTGTCAGAAGATGAAAAAGCTATTCTCAATTCTAATAAAAACTATTATGAAATGACTTTCCGAAATGTCGGCGGCTTGGTCATGCCCATTATTTTGGAATTTGAATATGTAGATGGTTCAAAAGAAGTCAAACACATTCCTGCTGAAATTTGGCGCATGGAGCCGCACGAAAAAGTAAGCAAAGTTTTTATGACGGATAAAGAAATTGCTCAAGTAACACTTGATCCATTTTTGGAAACGGCTGATTGTGATACCGAAAATAATTACTTTCCACCCAAACAACAGATTAGTCGTTTTGAATTATTTAAGCAACGAAGTCGTGGTGGAGAAAATCCAATGCAACGAGATAGACGTGCAAAAGAAAAATCGAAGTCAGGAACGAATTAACGCAAGGATGCGCTAAAACAAAAAAGCCAGAATGATAATTATTATCATTCTGGCTTTTTGTTTTATGCTTTAGCTTTTAAAGAAGCCAAAAATTCATATAAGATTTCATTAAATACTTGGGGCTTTTCCATCATAGGAGCATGACCACATTCGGGTACAAAATGCAATTTGGAATTTTCAATCAACTCATTAAATTTCTCTCCAACAAAAGGCGGCGTGATGGTATCGTCTTGTCCCCAAATCAATAAGGTCGGTGCTTCTATCTGATGCAGTTTGTCAGCCAGATTATGGCGGACAGCCGATTTGGCAGTTGCGACAACTCGTATGGCTTTGTTTCGATCATTGACCGTATCAAAAACTTCGTCAACCAATTCTTTAGTGGCAACACTTGGATCATAGAAGGTCGCTTCCGTTTTAGTTTTGATAAACTCATAGTCGCCACGTTTTGGAAAAGTAGAACCAAATGAGCTTTCAAACAAACCAGAACTTCCTGTCAAACAAATTGAACTAATTTTTTCAGGTTGAGCCAAAGCATACAACAAAGAAATATGACCGCCCAAAGAATTTCCTAGTACATGCACTTTATCAAACTTTTTGAAATTGACAAAAGCTATCACATGCTCCACCAATCCCGTAACAGAGACTTCACGGATTGGCATTTCAAAAATGGGCAATATTGGAACAACTACATTATAATCTTTAGAAAAAGCATTGATGATACCTTGAAAATTACTTAAAGCTCCAAACAAACCGTGAAGCAATAACAAATTTTCACCATCGCTTTTACTTTCAATATATTTAAAACTTTCTTCTTCTATTATATTCATTGAGTGGGTTTTGTTCAACCGAGTATTTTAAAACCAAAAGCATACAAATATAAACTATTTTTAGCATACTAAAATCTCTGTTTCATATATATCTTCAATATAATCTATTTCAAATATTCCTCCAAAATTTATTTTTCAAGAACTTCTTACAAAAAAGAGACTAATCAACATATTTTTCCACAGGATGTGGAAAATGAAAATTTGTTCAGTTTTGTGCTTTATTATTCATTTTTAATCCTATAAAACTAGAGTTCATAAATTCAATTTAGCGCATCGAGTGTCTCAAAAAAAAAGTCAATCACAGAACAACGTTTTCCTTATTAGAAAATATCTTTTTGTAAAAATTTGTAAATAGATCTACATACTAACACACTTACCAACATATGTTAATAAATATAATTTATTGTTAGAACCCTTGCTATTATTAATTTTCAGAGAAATATTGAATACAAAAAAGAAAAAACACTTGATTTATTCACATAGATTTCCACAATTGTGTGGAAACCTGTTATTACTAAATTATCTTTTTTGTTGAAGATGATAATTGATAAATAATGCAATTGCCAAAAGTATCAAGGCGCCGCCTTGATGCATCGCACCATAGATAACAGGCACTCGCCCAAAGCAATTGACAATAGTCAAAATTCCAAGTAAAAACTGGATTACCAACATAATTATCAACAAATATCGAGAAGTGTTCAAAACGGATGATATTCCTGCTTTACCCAATTTTATAAAATAATAAATCAAAACGCCACTCAAAAGATAAGCTGTGATACGATGTATCACTTGGACATACGCTTTGACGGTTGCACTTCGTTCATAATCTATCAATTCAGTAGCGTCCAAATTCCCACTCAATATCGTCATAAAGCGTTCTCCTTCGACAAACATCGGAAAATAAGGATGTACCAAGCCCGCACGCATTCCTGCCATAAGGCCGCCAAAAGCGATTTGTACTAAAACTAAAGCTGTCACAATCAATCCTAAGCGATGTAAAGTAAAATGCTTGCTATCCAAAGGATTTGGATAAGTTGCCTTAACCCAAGTCCAAAACAAATAGCAAAATAAGGCTGTAGCAATCGAAAGATGTCCCAAAAGCTTATAAGCACTCACCCAAGTCCTCGTATCGTCATTAAAACCGCTATAAACCATGATAATCCCAAAGGTCGCTGCCAACATCGCCAGTCCAATGACAATTGCCAAACGTTTTATCAACCAAGTAGGCAACATCTTTTTCCAAACAAAAAACAAGAAAGGAAACAAAAACACAAAACCCATCGTGCGTGCCCACAAACGATGAAAGTACTCCCAGAAATAAATAAACTTAAATTCGGACAAAGTCATATCGCCAAACAAAGACTCGAATTGTTTCTTAGCAGCGACTTTATACTTTTCAAAAGCATCAATCCACTGTGCTTCATTAAGCGGCGGCAATGTTCCACTTATCACTTCCCACTCTGTGATGGACAAGCCCGAATCCGTAAGGCGAGTGATACCTCCAATCAATACTTGAACAAAAACCAGAATGACACCAATGAACAACCAGATACGAACTGGTCGTGCAATTAAATCTTTTGAAGTTGTATGATTTCCCATGAAATAGATTTTTAATCTAAAACAAAAATATATTGTTTTGTTGAACAGAAACGCAAAAAGAAGTCATATCTACTATTAATATTTATTTTAAATTATTTTTTCTTTTTTCTTATCATCATTAGTGCTGTTAGTTCGTGTAAAAAAAGTGAAGTAAAGATTATTAAAATACATTCTTAATATTTTGCAAATAGTAACCAACACTTTATTAGTTAGCTTAACCCTTTATAATCAGCGAGTTGCAAACTTATACACAGTTAGTTTATAAGTTATTCTATTGAAAAAATGATTTGTTCACAACACCTTTTTATTCTTTTTTGATGTCAATAAGTACTGTGGATATGCACAAAAAATGCCTCATTTTAGCTTTATTTTAATATGTGTTTTTGTCGTGGTGGATAAGTGTGGAGAGTTGCTATACTTTTACACGCACTTATACACAAATGCTGTTGGTTTTGTAATTTCTTAAAACACTGTTTATCAAGGCTTAAAGAAAGAGGTAAAAATGGTATGTTGGTAAAACAAGTTCAATTTTTTGTTTCTTTTTTACTCTAAAATAATTTTAAAACCAAAAATATGTGCAAGTACTATTTATTTGTTGTGTTTGAGGTCAGATTCTAACAATAGTTTGGGTTTTTACAAAATTGGCGTTGTATTTGAGTGTTTATAAACAAATCAAGTTTTAGAAAATGTCTTGAATTAGATAAAAATCGCCCTATTTTAAAGCATTTAGCAATTTTTCTATTGAAAAATGCTTTATATTAAAAATTTTCTTCTTCCCTAAAAAGCAGACCCTCTCGAAGAACCCAATCCCCTTTTTGCAAACACCTTATAAAATACATACTATGAATTTGAAAGCACTAAGTCTAGTTCTTTTTCTTGCCTTTAGTCATTTTATGGGCTTTGCCCAAGAGCGTGAAGCATGGATGACCGATACTAAAATAACAACAATATTGGAAGAGTATATGGAAGCCATCGAAGGTGAAGAAGGCAACTGGCAAGTGGTTTTCAACGAGCGACTTATCTTTATTTTATCGGATAATGAAAATAATCGTATGCGTATTTTTACGCCGATTATTGAAGAACAAGATTTGAGAAGAGGAGAAATGGAACAGATGTTAGAAGCTAATTTTTTCTCAGCATTGGATGCAAAATATAGTATGTATGAAGGTTTTGTAATAAGTGTTTTTACACACCCACTAAAAGAACTAACTGAAGACCAATTGCTAAGCGCAATTGGTCAAGTCGTTAATTTGGCTGACAATTTTGGTACAACCTATTCAAGTACCATCATCAAAGAAAAATCGCCTACTGATGTAGAACAAGTCAAGCGTAGAGTTGCCGAAGTCCCTGTGAAAAGAAGCTAAAAATTTTAGCCTACAAATTCACCAAGAATTTGCTCGGCATGTTCTTTAGTTTTTACTTTGGCAAAAATCTTTTCGATTGTACCATTTTCGTCAATTACGAAAGTGGTACGATGCAAACCATCGAACTCACGACCCATAAATTTCTTTGGGCCCCAAATTCCATAGGCCTTAGTCATTTCCAATTCAGAGTCAACCAAAAGGCTAAAAGGTAAATCAAATTTTTTGATAAAATTGGTATGCTTTTTTGCACTATCAGGACTCACACCCAACAATTCAAAACCTGCATTTTTGAGTTCTGTATAATGGTCTCTCAAACTACATGCCTCAGCCGTACAACCAGGCGTATTGTCTTTTGGATAGAAAAATAAAACTAATTTCTTACCCGCAAAATCACTCAACGAAACCGTTTCGTTATTTTCATTTATCGCCGAAAAATCTGGCGCTTTATCTCCTTCTTTTAAATGTGTCATTGTAAAAATGTATTTTTGATTCACAAAGGAAATCATTTAACTAGAACATTTGTTTAAATATTAAAACCATTTTTTGAAAAAAGATAAGCCCAAATATATTAGCGAAGACGAAGCCCTCAAAAAACTACAACGTTATTGCGCTTACCAAGACCGTTGTCATCAGGAGGTTCGTTCCAAATTGTTAGACTTAGGAATTTATGGCGATGCTTTGGAGCGAGTGATTGTCGAATTGATTCAAGAAAATTTCTTAAACGAAGAACGCTTTGCTAAATCTTATGCTGGTGGAAAATTTCGAATCAAAAAATGGGGACGAACACGCATTTTGCGAGAGCTAAAAATGCGTAAGATTTCGGCTTATTGCATCAAAAAAGCCATGCAAGAAATTGAAGACGATGCTTACCAAAAAACATTGTATCAATTACTAGAAAAGAAAAATGAATTTTTAAGAGAACCCAATTATTACAAACGCAAAAAGAAACTTGCCACCTATCTTATCTATAAAGGCTATGAATCGCACCTCGTCTGGGCCGCTATCAATGAAGTTGTGGAGAAGTGATACCATACCCGTCAGGCTAAGAGTTTGGATAATATCCCAAGAAGTTAGTTCAGGAG
>JAHDEQ010000288.1 GCA_020628755.1 Saprospiraceae bacterium | reverse complement strand
GTACTTATGAATGCACACCATTTACTTTAGATGGTTTGCGTTTATGCTCTTTCAAGTCAAAGATATATCCTTTGCCTTGTGCTACCAACTCTTTGTAGCGTTGGCTGTCAAATTGGTACAATTTGGCAGGCCGATGTGCTACACCTTCTTGTAATTCATCCAAATCAATCAACAAATTCATAGCCAATAATCGCTTTCTAAAATTACGTTTATCCAAACTCGTCTCCATAATCGTTTCATATAAATGTTGGAGCTGAGACAAGGTAAATTTGGGTGGCAATAACTCAAAACCTATCGGCCGAGACTGAACCCTCAATTTGAGTCGCTTGACACAGGAATCTAAAATTTTCTGATGGTCAAAAGCTAAATCTTCTATTTCTGATAATGAAAACCATCGAGCCGTTTGAGCAATCGAGCCTACTTGCAGTTGGCTCTCGTAGCTTTGTATTTTGATGAGCGAATAATAGGCAACCGTAATAACTCGACCCGACGGATGCCGATGTACATCGCCAAAAGTCTCTACTTGTTCGAGATAAACATTTTGTAGATTAGTTAGCTCTTTGAGTACACGCTTTGCTGCATCAGCTATATCTTCATCATCTTTGACAAAATAGCCTGGCAAAGCCCAATTGTTTATATAAGGTTCTTCTCCCCTTTTAATCAGTAATACTTTCAGTTGTTCATCGTCGAAGCCAAAAATCACGTTATCAACAGTAATTCCAACTTTGATGAATTTGTTCAATAAGGACATCTTTGTGTATAGTTTTTATCAAGTACTATTGCAACATGGCGAAAATACCGATTTAGTGTCTATTTAGCAATAAATTTGGCTAGAAAAAGCAATGCAAGAGGTTCAAGTAATTTTTTATTCTTGAAAAAGAACTTGCTATTTGTTCTTCTATATTCTTATTTTTGCACTTCCTCAAAAAAACATAAATAACTGATATATAAACACTTAACTTTTTTTGTTGTGATTTTCTTAGGCTCAATTAAGAAATTTTTAACGCCTTGCAATCAATCTTTTTGCATGCTTTTGCGTCTAAAAGTTGTCAATTAAAAATATTGAATGCAATTTCAAAAAATTAAAATAGTCAAATTATGAAAAAATTAATGTTTTTGTTCCTACTTATGGGTTTTGGAACGCTTAGTATGTTTGCTCAAAACAAGGGTAAAAAAGTGATGAAACAAGCGGACCACCGTGTGGAGCGTCTTGCTACAACTATGCAAGAATCGGGTTTTTCCTTGTCGGATAAACAGAAAACGCAATTGTTGGATATATTTGAGGCCAACAATGATAAAATGTCCGATATGCGTAAAAATGCTGGTGGTGACCGTGAAAAAATGCGTGGCCAAATGCAAGCGATGCAAAAAACGACGGATGCAAAAATCATGTATATCCTTTCGGATGAACAAAAAGAAGTGTATAAAGAAGTACAGGCCAAACGTGCTAACCGCTCGCCTAGAGGTGGCATGAAAGGTACTGGAGGTGTAAAACCAATTCCTGGTCAAAAAGGTAGCGTCGAACGTCCTCGTGGTATGCCTGACAGAGGTGGCAAAAAAGGCGATATCATGAAGCGTCTGAATCATATGTCAGAAACGCTAGATGCTGCGGGTGTGCCTTTAACTGATTTTCAGCGCGACAAAATCAAAGGCTTGATGAGATCGCAATTTTCTGAATTGAAAACCTTACGTGAACAAACAAAAAGTGATGTTGGCGTTAAATCTGAGGCAAAAAAAATACGTAAAAAATATAGAGAGCAGATAAAAAGCGTGCTTACCAAAAAGCAAGCAAAGGCTTTGAAAAAAGCGAAGAAGTCTGCTCCTACAAGGATATAAGAAGTACAGAAAATCAAGAAACTTATCGAGGTGTGAAGGATTCCTTCACGCCTCGATTTTTATATGGTTATACGTCCTTCAAAAACGAATTGAGCTGGCCCGCAAAGCCAAATATTATAAAAGTGTTTTTGACTTTCGTTGTATTCAAATTTTATTTCTAAAGCTCCACCTTTTGTTTTGATTGGAATACTTTTTTCAAATACATTTTTATTCAACGCATAAGCCAAAGCGGCGGCTGTCACACCTGTGCCGCAGGATAGCGTTTCATCCTCGACTCCGCGTTCATAAGTAGCTACAAATAAATTAGTCTTTTGGTTTTCAACAAAATTAACATTGATACCTTCTTTACGAAATCTTGTAGAATATCGAATAGCTGCGCCCGTTTCTGCAATATTTATATCGTCCACATCTTCCACAAAAACAATGTAATGTGGTGAACCCGTATCTAATATAAAATAGTCTTCGCCTTGTTCAATTCCCAAAACATCTGACATTTTTAGTTCTACCCAGTCGTCTTTACTTACACGAGCATCATGTGGGCCATCGATGGCTAAAAAATGGCAAGCGTCTTTTATCAAGCCCAATTGTTGCGCAAAAGCAACAATACAACGTCCGCCATTGCCACACATACTACTTTCTCGGCCATCAGCATTAAAATAAATCATCTCAAAATCATAGCCTTCTTTTTTTTGGAGTAGAATCAAACCATCCGCCCCAATTCCAAATTTTCGATTGCACAAAAGCTCAATTTTTGAGACATCGTCCCTCGTCAAAAAAACCTCTTTTGTTTGGTCAATAAGAACAAAATCATTGCCTGTTCCTTGGTATTTATAAAAAGGAATTTTCATCATTTATTAATTTCTGATTTTTGCATCTCGTCGTGCATAAAGTCCCAACTTCCTGTTTGCTTGTATCGTGCAAATAAGAGGAGTGCTAGACCAAGAATGACGGCCAAGCCAATCAGTGAAGTTTTCCAACCCCACAAATTGCCGATATACTCGCCATCATAAGGGTCTTTTTTAGCTTTAATTGGATTATTTTCCATAGAAAGTATTCGTTCTTTTGTTATTTTACGTCCGAAAGATACACATAGGAATGAAAAAATAATTAACTACACACTTATTTTATGTTCTTTTGCACCAATACAGCGTTAAAAAGCCTCGCCGATGCTAGGCATCGTCTGCGTTTTTTGCCTTGTCTTGGCACAAAATTCCTATTTCTAAGTTGCGCATCTAATTAATTCTTCATTCCATAGCAATTGAATAGAAAAAACAACATCAAGGTATTTGAACATACAAGTTTGCAAGTGGGCAAAAAATACGATGGAATTGTCTTTAATTCCACTCACTTTCGCTTGCTGGCCAAGTACCAAAGCAAACTAAAGCACAACAAGTTTTTTTCGATTCATCATCAGCAAGTCCGTTTTACACAATATATAGGAGTGCTAAAAATTGGAAATCTGACGATTGAAATTCTTCCTAAAATTGACCAATTAGAATCCAGTAATAAAGACAAAATTCAGCAAATCGTATTGGATTTGCTCCGTTACTGTAAAGTTTTGCACCTCGAAAGTGTGCCCAACTCCAATGTCCAATTGCGCAAACATTCCATTCTTGATGTTTACCTTTCTTTTTTTGTACAAGAGGTCGAAAAGATATTGCATTTTGGCTTGTTTCGTTCCTACTCTCGTTATCCCAAAAATCAATCGGTTTTAAAAGGACAATTACTTTTTGAAAAGCAAATCCAGCACAACTATATCAATAAAACCAAGTTTTATTGCCATCCATTTGAATACGATTTTAACCATCCATTCAATCGCATTATCAAAGCAGCTTTGTTGGTTTCCAAAAAACTAAGCAGCAATTATTACACTCAGCAAAAAATCAATTCTTTGCTCCAATCCATTCCTTTGGAAGTAAAACCTTACCATGCTAAAACTGATTTTTTGGCCTTACAAAAAGACAAGAACACACATAAATACCAACTCGCTATTAGCTATGCCAAAATCATTTTGGAACAATTGGCTGGCAATTTTCAAACTGGAAATCATGCCGTTATTGGACTCTTTTTCGATATGAATTTGCTCTACGAAAAATTTGTTTATACCAGTTTAAAAAAATTAGAAAGTGAAAATTTCAGAGTCTATCGTCAAGTTCAAAAACACTTTTGGGGCAATCGAAAAATCAGACCCGACATCGTTTTTGCCCTCGGCAAAAAACGCTACGTTCTGGACACCAAATGGAAGATGCTCAGAAATAAACAACCCTCCATTGAGGACTTAAAACAAGTCTTTGTCTATTGCAATTATTTCGATGCGACAGAGGGCATTTTGCTCTATCCACAAATTCCAAATAAAG
>JAHDEQ010000287.1 GCA_020628755.1 Saprospiraceae bacterium | reverse complement strand
TAATTCTGTGGTGAAATATTTTTAATTTAAATTTTCAGCTTCTAAAGAGTTCAAATAAGCATTGAGCTGCTCCATTGGTTTGGTTATAGCTACTCGTCCTGAGCGAACAAATTCGTAAATTCCCAACTTTTGCAAATCTCGAAGCAATGCTTTGGTTTCTTTTTCGTGTCCCGTTTTTTCGATGATAATATATTCGGGTTCGATACTCAAAATTCGAGCATTGTGCGAACGCACCAATGCTTCGACGGTATCGCCTTCCATAAAGATGGAAGAAGGAACTTTGTACAAAGCAATTTCTTGATAAACGATTTCGTGACTTTCGTAATAAAATGCTTTAAGCACATCGACTTGTTTATCAATTTGGGTTACAACTTTTCGGACTTGTTCTTCTTCAAGATTTACGACAATGGTAAATCGAAATATATTTTCCATTGAGGATTCCGATGTATTCAAACTTTCAATATTGATATAACGTCTTGTAAAAATAGATACGATTCTATTCAATAAGCCGACTTTGTTTTCCGAAAAAACGGAGATGGTATATTCTTTCATTTTTTATCGTGTTTGTGTGTTTGTGTGTTTGTGTGTTTGTGTGTTTGTGTGTTTGTGTGTTTGTGTGCCTACGATGTTTCATAAACACGCAAACACATAGACACTTGAACACAGACTTTTACTCCAATCTAATATCGCTTACAGAACTTCCGCTAGGAATCATCGGGAAGACATTTTCTTCCTTTTCGACCATAACATGAAGTAAGTAAGGTCCTTTATGTTTGAGCATTTCTTTGATGGATTTTTTTAAATCTTTTGGGTCAGAAATTTTCTTTCCTGCTACGCCAAAGCCTTCAGCAATTTTTATAAAATCTGGATTTTTGAGTGCAACAGAAGAATAGCGGTGGTCAAAAAATAATTGTTGCCATTGACGAACCATACCGAGGTAATTATTGTCAAGCAAAACGATTTTGACGGCCACATCCCATTGGGCACACATGCCCAATTCTTGCAAAGTCATTTGAAAACCTCCATCACCAACAAATGCTAGAACTTCTCGTTTGGGTTGTGCGAGTTTTGCGCCAAATGCAGCAGGCAAACCATAACCCATTGTACCTGCGCCACCCGAAGAAACCCATTGATTGGTATCCAAATATTCGTAGTAGCGAGCTGCCATCATTTGGTGTTGGCCTACATCGGTACAAACAACGGCTTTGCCTTTGGTTAGTTTAGAAACTTCGTTTATGACTTGTCCCATTCGGATTTGCCCATCGTCAGAAGGACTCAAATCTCGATCAATGACTTTGGCTTTTTCGATTTTATCACATGCTCTAAATTCTTTAAGCCATTTTTTGTGACTGCGTTTTTTAACTAAAGGAAGAAGAGCTTCCAATGCTAGTTTAGCATCGGAATGTACAGGCACATCAGCTTTTACGTTTTTATCAATTTCAGAAGAATCAATTTCGATATGAATAACTTTGGCTTGTTTGGCATAACGACTCAAATCTCCTGTAACTCGGTCATCAAAGCGCATCCCAATTGCGATTAATAAATCGCATTCATTGGTTTTGATATTGGGACCATAGTTGCCGTGCATCCCTAACATTCCTGTGTGCAATTCATGATTGGATGGAATGGAAGAAAGACCATGAATGGTACAAGCTAAAGGAATTCCTGTTTTTTCTACAAACTTTTTGAATGCTTCTTGGGCGTGTGCGATTTGGATGCCGTGTCCTGCCAGTATAAATGGTTTTTTGGCTTTGTTGATGAGGAGAGCTGCGGCCTCCAAAGCCGACTTTGAAGGCTTGGGAAGCGGTTGGTAGGAGCGTATAAATTTTAATTTTTCATAAGCAAAATCCAATTCTCCAATCTGTGCATCTTTCGTAATATCAATTACAACTGGCCCAGGTCTGCCAGAATTTGCAATGTAAAATGCTTTCGCAAAAACTTCGGGGATTTCCTCTGCTTTGGTGATTTGATAATTCCATTTTGTGATAGAAGTAGTACAACCAATCACGTCGGTTTCTTGAAAAGCATCCGAACCCAAAACATGACTAAAAACTTGCCCCGTGATACAAACCATAGGAACAGAATCCATGATAGCATCAGCAATTCCAGTAATCAAATTGGTCGCTCCAGGGCCAGAAGTTGCCATACAAACGCCCGTTTTTCGGGTGACACGTGAGTAGCCTTCGGCGGCATGAACCGCACCTTGCTCGTGTCGGGGCAAAATATGGCGCAATTGGTCTTGATAATCATAAAGCGCATCATAAACGGGCATAATTGCTCCTCCAGGATAACCAAAGATGGTGTCAACTCCCTCTTCGATGAGACAGCGCAAAACTGCTTCGGCTCCCGAAATTTTTACGGCTTTCTTTTTCTTTGAAGTTCCGTTTTTAGTGATTTTTGCAATTGTCTTTTGCATGATAATATTAAAATTTGTAGCGGTGGATTTATCCGCCGATTATTTTTAACAAGCGGATAAATCCGCTGTTACTTTTTTACGAGACTAAATTTCATCGGTTACACAACCTTCGCTTGCAGATGAAACTGTTTTACTATATTTTCTAAGAATTCCTGTATTGGCTTTGATTTTTGGAGCAATCCAAGCGGCTTTTCGTGCTTGGATTTCAGCATCCGTTAAGTCCACATTGATTTGATTGTTTTTAGCATCAATGGTTATTTTATCGCCATCTTTTAGTAGCGCAATCATGCCGCCTGACTGTGCTTCGGGAGTAATGTGTCCTACGACAAAACCATGTGTGCCGCCCGAAAAGCGACCGTCAGTAATGAGTGCAACGGAGTTTCCTAAACCTGCTCCCATAATAGCCGAAGTTGGTTTGAGCATTTCAGGCATTCCTGGTGCGCCTTTGGGGCCAGAATAGCGGATGACAATGACATCGCCCATTTCGATTTGACCCTTGGCAATTGCGGTATTGGCTGCGGGTTCAGAATTGAATACCTTGGCTTTTCCTTCAAAAAATTCGCCTTCTTTTCCTGTAATTTTGGCGACAGCTCCCTCGCTTGCGAGGTTGCCATATAATATTTGTAAATGACCAGAGGTTTTTATCGGATTAGAAAATGGATAAATGACTTTTTGGTCATTTGAAAAACCATCAATTTGGGCTAGATTTTCGACCATAGTTTTTCCTGTTACGGTTAAACAATCGCCATGTAGGAAATTATTTTCTAACATATATTTTAAAACGGCTGGTGTTCCGCCCACGTCATGCAAATCTTGCATGACGAACTGCCCGCTTGGTTTAAGGTCAGCCAAAAAAGGCGTTTCATCACTTATTCGTTGAAAATCATCAATTGTAATATCAACATGAGCAGCTTTTGCCATTGCGATAATGTGTAAAACGGCATTGGTCGAACCTCCTAGAATCATGATGAGTCGAA
Organism: Saprospiraceae bacterium; assembly: GCA_020628755.1. Lineage (GTDB taxonomy): Bacteria > Bacteroidota > Bacteroidia > Chitinophagales > Saprospiraceae > JAHDES01. The sequence continues at coordinate 812 of JAHDEQ010000287.1, read as the reverse complement.
TAGCATTTTCAAATGCTTTTTTTGTCATGATGTCTCTCGGCTTGATGTCCTTTTGAAGTAAATGGTGAATTGCTTTTCCTATTCTAGCACATTCTTCTTTTTTATTGGGACTAACCGCAGGATTGGAAGAATTATAAGGTAAACTCATACCCAGAGCTTCTATCGCCGAAGCCATCGTATTGGCGGTGTACATACCGCCACAAGCTCCTGGGCCGGGGCAGGCTTTTTGAACAACTGCTTTATAATCTTCTTCAGAAATAGAACCTGCTATTTTTTGGCCTAGAGCCTCAAAAGCAGAAACAATATCTAGTTTTTTATCATTATGACAACCTGGTGCAATCGTTCCTCCATAAACCAAAAGCGCAGGACGATTGAGACGAGCCAAAGCCATGATTGCGCCTGGCATATTTTTGTCGCAACCAACAACCGTTACCAAACCATCGTACCATTGAGCAGATGCAACGGTCTCAATAGAATCGGCAATAATATCGCGTGAAGGAAGGGAGTAGCGCATTCCAGCCGTTCCCATCGAGATACCATCACTCACACCAATCGTATGAAAAACCAAGCCGATAAGTTCTTCTTGGTTGATGCTGTTGCGAATATCTTTAGCCAAGTCATTGAGGTGCATATTGCAGGGATTGCCTTCCCAGCCTGTACTTGCCACTCCAATTTGTGGTTTTTTCAAATCGTCAGTCGTCAAACCAATTGCATGGAGCATAGCTTGTGCCGCAGGTTGCGAAGGGTCTTGTGTGACGTGTTTACTATATTTATTTAATTCCATTTAATTTGTTTGTGTTTGCGTGCTGAAG
>JAHDEQ010000286.1:2654-4209 GCA_020628755.1 Saprospiraceae bacterium | reverse complement strand
CTCTTCAAATTTTATTTAATGCTAATAAAATAATAAGTTGAATATTATACTGTTCGTAAATTTATCTCAATGCTCGTGTTTATAAACACGAGCATTGAGATAAATTTACGAACTATTCAACATTATATTTTATGGTTAAAATACTTTTTTTGAGGCAAAAAGTTCCGAAAAAAGACAAAGAATTGGAGTTTGAATTTGATTTGTATTATCTTGTAGAAACAAATTTTGCTTATGACGATTAAATCTCCAATAATTCCCAATGAACTCATCTATGAAATGGATGAGGGCAGACCCATTTTTTATCGTGGGTATAAAGAAGTTTTAAAAGGCGAAAAACAAATAGAGGAAATTATGGGAAGTAGTTATTTACAGTCATTACTGGTATCGCAGTTAGTTCATGTTTTGATGTCGATTCTAAGCACAAAAGACTATTTGGTACTTACCAACGAACTTGGTATTCTCTTTAAAAAATACAGTTGGCGTAGTGCGGATATTGCTATATACAGCAAAGCATCTTTGAAAGGTATGCCTCTACATAACAAGTATATGACTACTCCTCCCGAAATTGTCATTGAGGTGGATACCAAAGCTGATTTTTCGGATGTGCCACAACCAAACAGTTATTATCGAAAGAAAACCAATCAACTTTTAGAGTTTGGAGTAAAAAAAGTGATTTGGATTTTTACAGAAACGAAAGAAGTAATGGTAGCAGCTCCTGAAACAGACTGGTTAACGCATAATTGGCAAAAAGATATTCATGTAATTAAAAATGCGACTATCAATATTGCTAAAATGCTTGACGATTTGGAAATTGAATAGAATGCTTTCCTAAACTTGCGGGAAAGGCTTGAGTATGGAAAAGTTTAGTAAAGCTTTTTTACCCCAAAAATCGTCCCTTCAACTCAGGAGTCGGAATCATACACGATTCCTTTTGTCCAAACCACCGATAACGATTTCGGGCTATCCAGTTATAAACGGCATTTCTGATAAAGGATGGGACAATTTTGAGTATATATAATAGTGTCCAAAATCCACCTAATTGTCGAACAATTTCTAGCGCAACATCGGAATGCGAGTAAGTTTTTTCTCCATCTACTAAAATAACCGTACTTAAATCAGTCGTAAGTTGATGCTTTTGAATAAGGGATTGCCCTAATTCCGATTGCAATGAAGCAAATCGGAATATACCATCAGGATCACGCCGAATGACCCATTGCACAAAGCCATCGCACAAATTGCAAACGCCGTCAAATAATAATATAGGGTGAGATTTATTCAAAATTTTCTTCTGGAAAAATATCAACTAATTGGATTTCGAGTCCTTCAACAGATTTACTAACAAAAGCATCTTCGTCAGTTAAAGGTACATTTCCTACAAATTTCTGAGTGTCTTTATTTAAATGATATAACAAAGCATGTCTGTGTATTGGATTAACGACTAAATATTCAAGAACACCGGCCTCTTCGTACAATTCATATTTAGCTTTCATCTCTTTTTTGGAATTGCCAGGTGATAGTATTTCAATAACCAAGTCAGGCGGACCCACACAACCTT
>JAHDEQ010000286.1:0-2554 GCA_020628755.1 Saprospiraceae bacterium | reverse complement strand
GAATTGCCAGGTGATAGTATTTCAATAACCAAGTCAGGCGGACCCACACAACCTTGTTTGTCGAGTTTGCTTTGGTCGCAAACGACGCAAATATCAGGTTGTACAACGGTATCTATTTTGTTTCCTTTTATAAGATGATTGGGCAGAGGCAAGCGCACATCAAAAGGTGCTGAAAAGACATCACACTTTTTGCCAATAAGATGTGAGCCAATTCTGGTATGGAGGGCACTTGAAATTCTCTGATGCTGTACATTTGGTGCAGCCAAAGGCAGCAATTTACCTTTGAGCAATTCTACACGCTCTTGAAATTTCCAAAGTATATAGTCACTATAAGTATAGTGTTTGGATAAATCCAACTGGTCTAAAGAAGTAATCATATCCATAAAACAGGTTAATTCTTAAAGATGTTTTACAAAAATACAATCCTTTCCTTAATTTTGCCATCCTATGCCTTTGTTGCTTCATCAAAATATCATTCCAAAAGGAGAATTGGGTCTTTGGCGACTCAATGAAGTGGAGAATTATTTCTTAGATAAACTCGATTTTGAGGTAGATGAAATCGAAGAAATGAAGCAACTTCAAAAAGGTCGCCGCCTCGAATGGTTGGCAGTTCGTTGGTTGTTGCACCAAATGTCGGGTCGTGAAGTTCGTGGGGCAGTACGAAAAGACGAGTTTGGAAAACCGTATTTGGTAGATTCGCCTTATCAGATTTCGATGAGTCATTCGAGCAAAATGGCAGCTATCATTGCTGCGCCATTTTCAGTTGGAATTGATATTCAAAAAATTGTTTCCAAAATCGAACGCATTGCTCATAAGTATATGCGAACCGAAGAAGACAATAGTCTTGAACCCAAAACTCGTCTCGAACATCTCCATGTTTATTGGGGCGCAAAGGAGGCTTTGTACAAAGCCTACGGACGACGTGCCTTGGATTTTAGAGAGCATATTCATGTTAAACCTTTTCAATATGATGTTACTAATGGCAAGTGTTTGGGTTATATTATAAAAGATGATTTTAGAGCAGAGTATCAAATTTATTATCAAAAAATAGAAGACTATATTTTGGTCTATGCTCTGGAAATGAATGAGTCGCTTTCCTAAATCTGCCGGTGGACTGTAAGTGATTGAAAGGTTTAGTAAAGCTAAAATTATATAGAATGAATATCTTATTAAAATTTTTAATAGTTGCTGCCCTTGTTTTGACAAGCTGCAAAAACAATTCGTCCGAGCAGACGGCAGATGCTGCCGCTGCTGTACAACAAGAAGAAGATTCTCTGCCAGCAGATTTTATGAATTTTTATATGCGTTTTCATACCGATAGTTTGTATCAAATGGCGCATATTACTTTTCCAGTAGAAGGTTATTTGCCCAATGTAGCCGTAGATAGTGTTGCTCCACAAGCACATCAATGGCAGCGAGAAGAATGGCGAATGCACCGACCCATCAATAATGATTCAGGCGATTTTCGACAAGAATATGAAACCCTCAACAATATGGTTGTGGAGTACATTATCAATGATGATGAAAAAATGGCAATGGAACGCCGCTTCACTAAATTAGGAAAAGATTGGTACTTAATCTATTATATGGGAATGAATCGGGTGTCGTATGAATAGAGGTGTTCAGGTGTTCGAGTATTCACGTGTTCACGTGTTCACGTTAGGATAGAACCTGAACACGTGAATACTCGAACACCTGAACACGTTTATCACCAAATCTTCTTTCTTACCAAATAATTCTTCACATAATCTTCAATTCCATCTTCGAGCGAATAGAATTTTTCCTTATAACCTGCCTTTTTGAGCTTGGTCATTTTGGCTTGAGTGAAGTATTGATACTTATCTCGAATATCTTTAGGCGTAGCAATAAAACTAATTTTGGGTTCTAAATCCATTGCCTTAAAAGTAGCAGTTGCCAAATCTAGGAAGGTACGGGCTTTGCCTGTACCGACATTGTACAAACCATTGCTAGGAGGATTTTCCATCAAATAATGAATCACATTGACGACATCTTTGACATAAACAAAATCTCGTTTTTGTTCGCCATCTTTATAGTCAGGGTTATGTGATTTGAAGAGCTTCATTTTCCCAGTTGCTTTGATTTGCTGAACGGTATGAAAAATCACCGAAGCCATTCTTCCTTTATGATATTCATTTGGGCCATATACATTAAAGAATTTGAGTCCAGCCCAAAAAGGCGGAGTCGCCTTTTGAGTCAAAGCCCATTTATCAAAATCATTTTTAGAAATACCATAAGCATTCAAAGGCGAAAGCTCGCCTACGATTTTGTGGCTGTCGCCAAAACCGTGTTCTCCCAAACCATACGTCGCTGCACTCGAAGCATAAATCAAAGGAACTTCATATTGAGTACAAAACTCCCAAATTTGCTTAGAATAATTGACATTAAGTTCTTCAAAAATGGCTTTGTCTTTTTCGGTAGTGTCAGTCCTTGCACCCAAATGAATGATAAAATCGACTTTGGAGCGTATTCGAGGCAACCATTGCAAAAAAATTGAACGGTGAATCCATTCCCGTACTTGTTTGTTGGCAAGATT
>JAHDEQ010000036.1:23905-25385 GCA_020628755.1 Saprospiraceae bacterium | reverse complement strand
CTATTGTGTGCATACACACAATAGTGTCTTATTTTTTTAACTAAAAATTTGCTATGCAAAAAATAAATTTTTTACTAATAGCCTGTTTGTTTTTTAGTATATCTCAGGTTTATGCACAGTTTACAGAAGATTTTGAAGGTGGCATCCCTGCTACCTGGACTGTCATTAATGGAGGAGATGCAAATACTTGGCAAGCTGATCCTCCTGGTGCTGGTACTGCCAACTCAGGTGTCAATGTTGCAGAGATAATATATTCAGCGACTGCTCATGATGATTATTTAGTCACAGAACAATTTACGGTAACAGCAGGCGTTTCGGATAGACTATCATTATACTACCGTCATCGAGACGATTTTTATGCTGAGCCATTTGATATTCTGTTGTCTAGCACAGGTAATACTGCTGCTGATTTTACAACTACGATAGCATCGGCTGTAACTCCAACAACTTTATGGCAACAAGCGATTTATCCATTGACGGCTTATGTAGGACAAACAGTTTATATTGCCTTTTATTCTTCTACTACAGATCAATTTGAGTTATACTTAGATGATATTGTAGTTGATGCTTTACCTTCATGTCCAGATCCTACAGCTTTGATTGCGTCTAATTTGTCAACAACTACTGCTGATTTGTCTTGGACAGCAGGAAATACAGAGACGCTTTGGAACATTGAGTGGGGTGCAACAGGTTTTACACAAGGTACGGGGACTGTCGTTAGCGGTGTTACCAATCCGTACACATTATCTGGTCTTACTGCATCTACAGATTATGACTATTATGTACAAGCTGATTGTGGAGCAGGAGGAGTAAGTACATGGGTAGGGCCTTTAGCTTTTAGCACCACCCTTGCCAATAATGATTGTGCTAGTGCTACTTCTATTCCAGTTGCTGTGGGTACATGTACACCAGTGATTTATGATACAAGTACTGCAACAGATAGTGGCAATCAACCTAGCTGTGACCAAACAGGTACTAACCTCGATATATGGTTTTCATTTGTTGCGCCTACTGCTGGTGGAGTTGAATTAGAATTTGTTGCAGGTACATCAGGAGATGTGGAATATGCCGTATGGTCATCATGTGGTGGTACTCCAGCAGATGAAATTTTTTGTGACAATGTAGCAGCAGATGGTGAAGTTATAGGTGGTCTGACAGGAGGTAATACTTATTATCTTCAAGTGTGGAATGATGATTTTCAACCTGGAGATTTTTCATTTTGCTTGTTAGAACCAGCTTGTGTTGCACCAACCTTTACAGTATCTATTGATGATACTAACTGTGCAACAGATATGTACGATATTATTGTAGATGTTACAACTTTGGGAACAGCAGCTACAGTAGATATATCTAATGATATAAATGCCAATACAGTAGCAGGAGCAGGTCTTGGTATGAGCACTTTAACTGGGTTTTCTTCAGCAGATGGTACGGTGACAGTAACAATTGCTGATCCATTAAATACTACATGTAATGATAC
>JAHDEQ010000036.1:22539-23805 GCA_020628755.1 Saprospiraceae bacterium | reverse complement strand
ACAAGTTTGGTGTGTCAAGATTCACCAAACTCACCAATAGAGCTTACAGGCTTAACTCCAGCAACTACCTATTATTTTAGAATATTTACTTGGGCTCCTGGGTCAACTTCTGATTTTGAAGTTTGTGTTGGTACGGATGTTTGTCCAGCACCTACAGCATTAGCTGTTTCTAATGTTACTTCTAATTCTGTTGATTTATCTTGGACTGCGGGTGGTACAGAAACAGCTTGGGATATTGAAGTCGTAGATGTTACCGCTGGAGGTGTAGCTACGGGTACAGTTACACACAATGATGTATCTAACCCTTATACCGTGATGGGTTTGAACCCTGATAATGAATATCAATTTTATGTGCGAGCTGATTGTGCTATGGATGATGTAACCGTTAGTTCATGGGAAGGCCCTGCTGCTGCATTAACGCCTTGTGCTGACTTAGCCTTGACCTGTGGAGCTGGTTATTCTGAAGATTATACTGCGGGCGCTACTTGTTGGAGGGTTTCTGGAGGCTCTTTAGCAGGCCCAGCAACAGCAGCAACGTTTGCTCCCTGGTATTTAGATGAATTTGCTAATGATGGATCAGGAAATCAATCATTTGTATTTAATGCTTGGGATGGTGAAGCTGGTTTTACCCCTCCTACGTCTTATTCTGAATGGGCTGTGTCTCCCGTTTTTGACTTATCTGGAGGAAGCAATTTTGAGTTAACATTTGATATTGCCTTGACGGATTATGATGTTGCGATACCTGTTCCAACTAATTTTGGTACTAATCAAGAAGTTCAACTCTTGATAACAACAGATGGTGGGACTACTTGGAGTAATCTATTGACTTGGGATGCTACTTCAACGATTTCAGAAGTTGGAGAACCTGTTACTGTGGATTTGTCATCATATACAGGAAGTATTCAAATAGGATTTTGGGGAACAAATGGTGATGCTTCGGATTTGACAACTGATGTGGAATTTCATGTAGATAATGTCATGGTAAGCTGTATGTCAACTTGTATGTCAACGATTACTTTCTCTGATGCTATGAATGCGCCTGCGGCGACTTTGCATCAAGCAAGTACTTTGATTGAAACAAGTGGTGTAACAACCATTACTGGACCAACTCATTTTGATGCACCTTGTGTTGAGTTGAATGCTGATTTTGATACCAATGGACAAGAATTTGAAGTAACAACCGTAGGTTGTACACCTTTGACTTCTACTCCTTCTAATGCCTTACAATCAGATTCTGATAAAACGCTCCCTATGGTTTCAAAAAGA
>JAHDEQ010000036.1:13069-22439 GCA_020628755.1 Saprospiraceae bacterium | reverse complement strand
ACTTCGTTTAAACCGTCAAGGGTTAAACTTGGTTCTTCACGAAAATAAATCAAAGAAATCAGTTTTGTAAACTGTAATTTCTAAATACAAAAAGGGCTTGCGAAATTTTCGCAAGCCCTTTCTTTATATCAATTTTTCAAAAGTAAGTATTATTTCTTTTCAGGAGGCTCGCCCATATCAAAGGTATTTAAAAACCCTGTATGAAAATCACCTTTAATAAATGATTCATCTTTCATCAAACGTTGATGAAAAGGAACAGTTGTTTTGATACCTTCTACGATAAATTCATCTAAAGCACGCTTCATCTTTGCAATACATTCTTCACGTGTTTGTGCTCGACAAATCAATTTAGCAATCATAGAATCGTAGTGTGGCGGCACGGTATAACCTGCATATACATGCGTGTCAACACGTACGCCATGCCCTTTAGAACTATGAAAAGACGAAATATGACCAGGGCTTGGACGAAAATCATTAAATGGATCTTCGGCATTGATACGGCACTCAATGGCGTGCATCGTTGGCACATAATTGTCGCCCGAAATCGGAATACCTGCCGCTATTTTGATTTGTTCTTTGATAAGGTCGTGGTCTATGACTTCTTCTGTAACTGTGTGTTCTACTTGAATACGAGTATTCATTTCCATAAAGTAAAACTCACGATGTTTATCTACCAAAAACTCAACCGTACCAACTCCTTCGTAGTTGATGGCTTTACCTGCTTGTATAGCAGCTTCTCCCATTCGTACCCTCAAGTCATCATCCATAAATGGAGAAGGACTTTCTTCAACCAGTTTTTGATGACGACGCTGTATAGAACAATCACGTTCTGATAAGTGACAAACATTGCCAAACTGGTCGCCAGCCACTTGTATTTCGATGTGACGAGGTTCTTCTATAAATTTTTCGACATAAATACCATCATTACCAAACGAAGCTTTAGCTTCGTTGCGAGCCATATTCCATTGATCTTCAAATTCTTCAGCTTTCCAAACGACACGCATTCCTTTACCACCTCCACCTGCAGTAGCTTTTAAGATAACAGGATAACCAATTTCTTTGGCAATTTTAAGTCCTGATTTGACATCTTTGAGCAAACCACCTGAACCTGGCACAACAGGTACACCTGCTTTTATCATCGTATCTTTTGCGGTGATTTTATCACCCATTTTACGAATTTGGGCAGGTGTTGGGCCAATAAATTTGATGCCATATTCGGTACAAACTTCTGCAAAATCTGCATTTTCGGCCAAGAAACCATAACCAGGATGCACTGCATCGGCATTGGTGATTTCGACAGCCGCCATGATTTTTGGAATACTAAGATAAGATTGCGCCGAAGAAGCAGGACCAATACAAACGGCTTCATCTGCAAAACGCACATGCAAACTTTCACGGTCAGCAGTAGAGTAAACCGCTACTGTTTTGATGCCCATTTCTTTGCAGGTACGAACGATACGGAGTGCAATTTCCCCTCGATTGGCTATAAGTATTTTTTTAAACATTGGGTGTTGATTGTAGATTGAACTAATAAACAATAGACCAAGTAGTGTACAACGGTACACTACTCTAATTTTTTATCCATTCGGATCAACCAAGTACAAAACTTGGTCATACTCAACTGGTTGAGCATCTTCAATCAATACTTTAACAATCTTGCCACTCACTTCAGATTCTATTTCATTAAATAACTTCATCGCCTCTACGATACATACTACAGAACCAACTTCTATAACATCACCAACTTTTACATAAGGTGGCTTTTCAGGTGATGCAGAACGATAAAATGTTCCTACAATTGGAGATTTAATTTCGATATAGTTACTGGTATCTTCGGCAGCTGCATCAGTAGCTGCAGGAGCTTCAGCCGCAGGAGCAGCTACAGCAGGATTTGGTTCTGCTACAGGTGCATTGTGTTGTACAAATGACTGAGGTATCGTAGAAGAAATAGGTACAATTTGTTGTTGAGGAGCAACTAGCGTTTGCGTTTTATTTTTTCCATAATCAACCGTCCTAATGGTAAGTTCAAAATCTCCGTCTTTCAATTTAAACTCCGAGAGATCGGACTTATTGATAAGTTTGATTAAGTCTGAAATTTCTTTATAGTTCATTTGTACTGGTTTTGGTTTTGTTATTCAATTAAATTCAAACTAAAAATACCAAATGTAAGAATCAAGTTTAAACTTGATTCTTACATTTGAACTTTCGTTGGTTTATTTTTTAACACGTTCTACGTAGTTACCCGTACGAGTGTCTATTTTTACAAGATCACCTTCGTTTATAAACAAAGGTACTTTGATTTCGGCACCTGTTTCTATTTTAGCAGGTTTAGTAGCATTTGTGGCAGTATCTCCTTTGAGTCCTGGCTCTGTGTAGGTGATTTCAAACGTTACATATTGCGGCATATCAAGGATTAAAGGGATTTCTTTTTCGGCATGAAAAAGAATTTCAACATCTGCTCCTTCTTTCAACAAGCCAGGGTTGTCAATCATTTTGACATCAATATAAGTCTGTTCATAGGTTTCATTATTCATAAAATGATAACCCATATCATCGTTATATAGAAATTGATATTTTCTACGCTCTACTCGAACAGGAAAAATTTTGTGTCCAGCAGGAAAAGTGTTATCAACAACTTTTCCAGAGGTCAGGCTTTTGAGTTTTGTACGAACAAAAGCTGCCCCTTTACCGGGTTTTACATGCTGAAATTCGACAACTGTCCATATATCATTATTATAGTCTAAGCAAAGACCATTTCTAATTTCTGAAGTATTAGCCATGTGGAAATTTAATTAAATTTTAAAAGATTTTTGAAAAACGCTGCAAAGATAAGGATATTTCTCTAATAAGCCCACTTCAAGTAAACAGTTCCCCAAGTGAATCCTCCTCCAAAGGCTGTTAACAAAATATTGTCGCCTTTATTGAGGCGTGGCTCCCACTCCCAAAGGCAGAGGGGGAGCGTTCCTGCAGTGGTATTTCCATATTTATGAATATTGACCATGACCTTTTCCATTGGAAAATCTGCTGCATTTGCAACGGCTGTAATAATACGCATATTGGCTTGATGCGGAACAACCCAGTGTACATTTTCACTGCTTAGATTATTGCGCTGCATGACAGTTTTTAGAGTAGAAGACATTCCTCGAACGGCATGTTTAAAAACGGGCTTGCCATCTTGATAAACATAGTGTTCTTTGGCAGTAATCGTTTCGATAGAAGCAGGTTTGAACGAACCACCAGCCTTCATATGTAGGTAGTGCCTACCTACGCCATTGCTTTTGAGTTCGGCATCTATAAAACCAACTTCTTCTTCGTTCGGTTCAAGAAGTACTGCACCGCCACCATCTCCAAAAATAACACAAGTAGCACGGTCTTCGTAGTCTATGATGGAGGACATTTTGTCCATACCCAAAACGATGACTTTTTTGCACATACCAGAAGTGATAAATTGTGCACCTGTGGTAAAAGCAAATAAGAAACCAGAACAAGCCGCATTGATGTCAAATGAAAAGGCATTTTTGATACCAACTTTGTCACAAACAATATTGGCTGTATCAGGAAAAACCATGTCGCCTGTTACCGTTGCACAAATGACCAAATCAATTTCATCAGGGCTGGTATTGGTTTTTTCGAGCAAACCATTGATGACTTTTACACCAATTTCAGAAACGCCCATTTCTTTGCCTTTCAAGATACGTCTTTCGTTGATACCTGTTCTTGTACGAATCCACTCGTCATTGGTATCAACCATAGTTTCGAGTTCTTGATTAGTCAAAATATAATCAGGAACATAACCATAAACACCAGAAATAGCAGCATGTATTTTTCTCATATCAACAGTAATTAGAATATATCATTAGGTAGTTTTGCCTTGACATATGATAAGATGCAGCAAGGTAAAAAAAATGTAGGATAGTACTAAATGAAATAGAAATTAAGTAAGGACTATCAGTTATTTGGATTTAAATTATTCTTCAGAATCATTAATGGTTTCTTCGGAAGGTTCTGGTACTTCGTCAGAGTATTCGGTTTCCAGAACAAAGCGATTTCTTTTTTTTAGGAAAATGGAAACTCTAAAGTTGCCATTGGGGTCGCTTTGGAGCAAATTATTCATTTGTTCCCATTGAGCAATGGAAATTAAAGACTCTTCAACCATTTCATCTACCTCTTTTTTGAGTACTTCATTAGGGAAAGATATGAGTTGAGCCTTTATAAAGTAGGCAATTGCCATACTTGATTTTCTATGCTTTATATCTTTTTGTAAGTCTATATAAAACCCCTCGTTGGTTGTGTCAACCTTCTCAAAAGCTGCTTGAATAGCTTCTTTACTAACGTAAATCATTTCATAGTATTATTTAGTCCAAGTTGATGAATTTTTTAAATTTTATTCATCAACCTGATCATATTTAAATACGAATATAGATGTTTTGTCAAAAAATCACAATTCTTTTAACTGGTATAGTTATTGTACATATACTAAAATAATCATATGTGATTTTATTTTAATAAAATAAAATTTCAATTTCACATCAAAACAAAAACGATTATTCTAAAGATTACTCCATATTCCATTTGATATAGAATAATAATTTTATAATCCCACACAATATTTATTTGTTATGAGACAACTGATTTTATTGATATTCTGTCTTGTGCCTTTCATTTCATACTCACTCGAAGACTTTGAAAACAATATGCTTACGGCTAAACACCGTGCTGGTACAGAAGGTAAACTCATCATGGTAGGCTTTACAGCTCAATGGTGTTCGCCTTGCAAGTTTATGGATGAGCATACGTATTCTGATAGTCGTGTTGACAATTATTTCAAAGCAAGTTTCGTACCTGTTAAGATTGATATTGACAATTTTGATGGTTATGCTTTGAAACAACGCTATAATGTAAATGTTTTACCAACAATACTCATTCTTAATTCAAAAGGAGAGTTATTATCAAAATATGAAGAATCTATGGCTCCTTCTCGCTTGCTCCAGATTATGGAGCAGCACGATAAGCCTTCTAATAAAATCATTACCATTATTCCTGAACCCGAGCCAGAACTAGAACCCAAATTGGAAGTACCAACTCAAGATTTGCCTTTTGAAGGGACTAACGATTTTTCGGACTATAATTTGTCAGAAACTACAGCCGAAATGGAGACAGCATTAGCTGAGGCTACGACTGAAACCGAACCTTCTTACAATATTCCAAATCAGTTGGAGGAGCAACCTGAAGAGCCTACAAATATACCACATCCTGGTCCAGAACGTAAGCCAAACTTATCATATGAAGTGGAGGAAGAACAACCACTTGCAGAAAATTCAGTTGATGCACCTTTAGTGACGGGTAATGGTTTGTTCCGTTTTTTAGTAGAACCTCAAGAATACAAAGGCTATAGTGTACAAATTGGAGCATTTTTCGAGTACGAGAATGTGCTTGTACAAGTATCGCAATTGCAGCAACGCTATGAAGATATTATCGTTCATGCCATTCGCAAAAATGACAAGCCCATGTACAAGATTTTACTTGGACACTATGACAATATCGAAGGTGCAAAAGAATTTGCCCAACAACTTGATTATCACGGTATGACAGGCGGTTTTCCAATTGACTTGTCAACCTTGAAATAAATCCCTTTTATAAAATTTTCTTTAAGTCTCTATGCCAATTATTTGGCATAGGGACTTTTCTATTTCTTAGAAAACCTATCTTTGCGGCATGCCATCCAAAAAAATATACTTCCATGTTGGATTGGGCAAGGTTGCCTCTACCTATTTGCAGAATCGCTTTTTCGGACAACTGCAAGGACTACACTATATACATAGTACCAAATACAAACAATATCAAAATCATATAGATAGTGCGCCTCTTGATAAAATCCTACTTTCGAGAGAATTTGACAACCAACTCGAACGAGAAGTGTCTCGTTTTTCCAAAATCTATCCTGATACTCACATCATTATTGCCTTTCGGCGACACGATGGCTGGATGGCTTCGCAATACCGTCGCTACGTCAAGAACGGTGGCCACCGTTCTTTTAACGAATTTATAGATGTCGAAAATGACCAAGGTTTATGGAAAAAAAGCCAAGTCAATTTTATGGATAAAATCCAAATTGTAGAAAAACATTTTCATCAAAAACCTCTCGTCCTTTTTCACGAAGATTTAAAAAAAGATGCTTTTGCTTTCTTTGACCAAATTGCCCATTACACACAAACGACTTATCTCAAAGACGCAATTTCTTTAGCTCCTGTCCATAAATCGTATAGCGAAAAACAACTCAAATTTATCCGAAAAGTCGCACAACGCTATTTTGTAGAACCTGACTATACTGTATATGCAAAAGCCAAATCTGGCGTCAGACATTGGCTACGCCGACGCTCCAAAATGTTAGCATCATACGCAACTATGTATAGTGCCGCATTGTTTCCTGAAAAATGGATTGGCGAAGAACCTTTAATTCCTTCTAAAGATTTAGAAAAAGTACGCCTCTATTTTGACGAAGATTGGCAAGCCTTAAAAAAATATGCAAACGAAATAAATGCCAACAACTGAGATTATTCCTATAAAATTAAGAGATGGTTCTACCAACGAAATAACTTTGTGTAGATCTGAAAATTCCAATGTGCCGCTAATTTTCGTTTTTCCTGCGCTTGGTGTTCGAGCTTCGTATTACAAAACGCTCCTTGAAAAATTAGCGCAAAACGGGTTTCATGTGTGTTTGACCGATTGGCGTGGCAACGGCAAATCGAGTGTTCGGCCTTCCCGAACAGTCAATTTTGGTTATAAAGAATTGATAGAAGACATTGACTTTGTTATTGAAAAAATAGGAAATCAGTTTCCTGATAATAAAAAATATCTTTTAGGGCACAGTTTAGGAGGTCAATTGGGCGGGCTTTTTTTATCAAAAAAGCCCCCGGCTTTAGATGGCATCGTACTAATTGCTTCATGTTCGGTTTACTACAAAGGATGTAAAGGATGGGCAGGGACAAGAATTTACTATGCGACTTATCTAATTAAATTTTTAGGAAAAATAGTTGGTTACTATCCAGGCGAAAAAATGGGTTTTGGAGGTTCAGAGGCACGAGGAGTCATGCAAGATTGGGGGCGCAACGGCCGCACAGGAAAATACATCATTGATAACGATGACTTTGATTATGAAGCGGCTTTGGCACAGCTCCAAACCAATATTTTGGCTATCAGCATCAAAGGCGATACCTTTGCACCTGTAGAAGCTACTAAAAATCTATATCAAAAATATCATCCCAATTCTACGATTCGACACGAGGTCGTTTCGGCACAAGATGCACAAATTAAAAATCTAGGACATTTCAATTGGGCTAAACATCCTGACCATTTTATTGGTTTACTTAAAGATTGGAGTTAAAATATTTAATTTCTTTTCGTATTTTTCGGAAATTTTTCGAATCTCAAAAAAAAATAAAAAATGGCTGAAGTCATCCGAATGCCTCGAATGAGCGACACTATGGAAGAAGGTGTCATTGTAGCTTGGTTAATCAACGAAGGTGATTCTGTAGAACCAGGTGATACCATCGCCGAAGTCGAAACGGACAAAGCAACTATGGAATTAGATAGTTATTCCGAAGGAGTACTCCTGCACATTGCAGTAAAAGAAGGCGCTGTTCCTATCAATGGCGTAATTGCTGTGATTGGCGAAGAAGGCGAAGATTGGAAAGCTGCCCTCGCTGCTGCTGAAAGCGAAGGTGCTGCACCCAAAGCAAGTGCGCCTGCTGCCGAAGAAACTCCTATCACAGAAACTACTGCGCCAACTGCTCCACAAGTTGCAACTGCTCCTGCAAGCGACCAACGTGTCAAAGCCTCTCCATTGGCCAAAAGCATGGCTTCCGAAGCAGGAATTGACTTGTCAGCTATTCAAGGTAGCGGCGACAATGGTCGTATTGTCAAGCGTGATATTGAAGCATATTTACAATCCAATAAAGGAGCTGCTACACCAAAACCCGTAGTTTCAACAACAACTGCTCCTCCTGCTGCACCAGTTGCGCCGCCAAGCCAACCAGCAGCCGAAGAAAAAGAAGCTCCTGCAGTTGTACCATTTGCATTTAATAGTGGCGAACCCAATTTTGAAGATGTTCGGGTTTCGCAAATGCGTAAAACGATTGCACGTCGCTTGGGTGAAAGCAAATTTTCAGCTCCTCATTTCTACTTAACTGTAGAAATCAATATGGGTAAAGCCATGAAATTGCGTAGCAAACTCAACGAGGTTTCTCCTACACGTATTTCCTTCAATGACTTGGTAGTCAAGGCGGTAGCATTATCTTTGCGTTCGCATCCTGCGGTCAATTCATCGTGGTTGGGCGATACGATTCGTATTAATAAAGATGTTAATATTGGAGTGGCGGTAGCCGTCGAAGATGGACTACTTGTACCAGTTATTCGATACGCTGATATTAAAACATTGTCTCAAATTGATATTGAAGTTCGGGCTTACGCCAAAAAAGCCAAATCCAAAAAGCTACAACCCGACGAAATGTCGGGCAATACCTTTACCATTTCTAATTTAGGAATGTTTGGTATCGAAGAATTTACGGCGATTATCAATCCACCCGATTCTTGTATCATGGCAGTTGGTTCTATCATCGAAAAACCAATTGTCAAAGAAGGCAAAATTAAGGTTGGCAATATGATGAAAGTGACGCTTTCTTGCGACCACCGTGTAGTAGATGGCGCAACAGGATCGCAATTCCTTCAAACCTTCAAAGATATTTTAGAAAATCCTATTCGTTTAATGGTTTAGATGAGGTGTTCATGTATCTAGGTATCCACGTGTTCACGTTGCATATAAAAACATGAACACGTGAATACTTGAACACTTGAACACGTCGATACCTGAACACGCGCAAGCTAAAAATATGTCCAAAAAAACAATTGTCCTTGGGGCTTCGACCAATCCTACTCGGTATTCCTACCTCGCTGTGCAACGTCTAAAAAATAAGCAGCACGAAGTCGTACCTGTAGGCATCAAAAAAGGAACAATTGAAGGCATTGAGATTCGCAATGATTTGCCACAAGAAGAAGCTGTTGATACCGTTACTTTATATCTCAATCCTGAACGACAAAAACAATACTACGACTATATTTTGAGTTTAAAACCCAAACGAGTCATTTTTAATCCAGGTACTGAAAATGCAGAATTGGTCAATATTCTTAAAAAAGAAGGTATCGAAACAGAGATTGCTTGTACCTTAGTGCTACTCAATTTGGGAGCGTATTAAATGGGACGTACCGCAGACTTTAGTCTGCAAAAGAGCTGCAAATGCTCATAGGTTCGTCGCAGTTTCCAAACGGTGATGCCATGCGCTTTATTTTTTTGAGCGCATTATATCGCAGATGC
>JAHDEQ010000036.1:7679-12969 GCA_020628755.1 Saprospiraceae bacterium | reverse complement strand
CCAAAAATATAATTTGTCCCGTTTACTTGACGCTTTTCATGCAAAACATCCAAAAACTTCTCCATTACATTCAAAAATACAAAAAGTATATTGCAGGCAACATTCTATCCAATATTGCGATGGTGTTTTTTTCGGTGGTGAGCATTCCCGTTTTGATTCCTTTTTTAGATATTTTATTTGGGCGAGTCGAGTTGGTCACTCAAAAACCAAATAGTCTTTCCAGCAAAGAAGACTTTTTTAATACAATAAATTACCACCTGAGTCAAGTCATCGAAACCGAGGGACGAGAGCAAGCCATGATTTATATTTGTATTACGATTGTCGTCGTTTTTTTCTTCAAAAATCTGTTTCGGTATCTCTCCTTGTATTTTATGACTCCTGTCCGAAATGGAATTGTGAGAGACTTGCGACAACAGCTTTTTGAGCAGACCATGCGATTGCCATTGAGCTATTTTTCAGAAGAGCGAAAAGGCGATCTCATTGCACGATTTACGGCCGATGTACAAGAAATACAAGCCAGCATTTTAAGTGTTTTGGAAGTTTTGGTGCGAGCACCATTATTGATTATAGGTTCGTTGATAATGATGTTGGTTTTTAGCCCTTCTTTGACTTTATTTGCTATAGTTTTAGTCTTGTTTACAGGTTTTGTGATTGGCGGGATTGGTAAAACCCTTCGCCGAAAATCAGGTGCTGTTCAGCAAAAACTAGGTGACTTAGTTTCGGCTATAGAAGAAGCCTTGTCAGGTATAAAAGTCATCAAAGGATTCAATGCACAGTCTTATCAAGAGGATCGATTTTTAAAAGAAAATAATACGTATCGCAATCTGCTCAATCGCTTGTTGTGGCGGCGCGACATGGCTTCGCCAATGTCGGAGTTTTTAGGAGTAGCTACGGTGGCGGTACTGATTTGGTATGGCTTTTATGAAGTCCAAAAAGGTATTTTGACCGTCTCTACATTTATTGCTTTTTTATATGCTTTTTTTAGTATTATCGAACCAGCTAAGGTCTTTAGCAAGGCATCTTACAATATCCAAAAAGGCTTGGCGGCTGTAGATAGGGTAGAGGAGATTTTATATGCCGAAGTATCCATTCAAGAAATTTCCAATCCTAAACGAATCGCTTCTTTTGAAAAAAATATTCAGATACAAAACCTCCATTTTTCTTATCCGAATGCTGAAAAAAAGGCTTTGGATGGAATCAATTTGGAAATACAAAAAGGTGAAGTCGTGGCACTTGTCGGAACATCAGGCGGTGGCAAATCTACTTTCGTAGATTTACTGGCTCGATACTATGACCCGAGCAAAGGAAATATTTTGATAGATGGCGAACCTATAAAAAATTATAACCTTCAAGATTTACGTAGTTTGATGGGTTTGGTAACGCAAGAAGCCATTTTATTCAATGATACGGTTTATAATAATATTGTTTTTGGATTAGAAAATGTAAGCCAAGAACAAGTTTTTGCTGCCGCAAAAATTGCCCATGCCGATGAATTTATACGAAACATGAAAAAAGGCTATGATACCATGATTGGCGATAGAGGCGTTAAATTAAGCGGAGGACAACGGCAACGCTTGACCATTGCTCGGGCGGTGCTACGCAATCCGCCCATACTCTTGCTCGACGAAGCAACCTCTGCTTTAGATTCCGAATCCGAAAAACTGGTTCAAAAAGCATTACAAAAAGTCCTTAGAAATCGAACAGCAGTGGTAATTGCCCATCGTCTCTCAACAATCAAAGATGCCGATAAAATTGTCGTCCTAAAAGAAGGAAAAATCCTAGAAACAGGAAAACACGAAGAACTCATCGTCCAAAACGGCGAATACAAAAAATTAGTAGATTTGCAGTCATTTTAAAACGTATGTACGTGTTCAAGTATACATGTGTTCAGATTGCTTTTCTAACGTGAACACGTGCATACTTGAACACATGAACACATCAAAAATTATGGAAAATGGAAAACAATTAGCCCAGCGATTTAGAGAAGTCCTACTCGATGGAAAACTGGTCGCTTTTACCAACTACAAAGAACTCTTGCAAGACCTGACTTGGCAACAAGCTACTCAAAAAGTAAGTTCGCTCAATACCATTGCCGCACTGACTTTTCACATCAATTATTATGTAGCAGGAGTGCTGAATGTCTTTGAAGGCGGTGAGCTAGAAATTCGAGACAAATACAGTTTTGATATGCCTCCAGTAACAAACGAAGAAGATTGGGCTAATCTTCGTAGTACTTTGTTGTCGAATGCAGAGAAGTTTGCACAACATATGGAGCAGTTAACAGATGAAAAACTAGAATCACCTTTTGTCAAAGAAGCCTATGGCAACTACCGCCGCAATATGGAAGTGATGATAGAGCATGCTTATTACCATATGGGACAAATAGCTATCATTAAAAAGATGATTTTACAAGCATAAATTAGAATTAACATTTTAACAAAAGCATCTTCTTTCAGAATGTTGTAACTTTAGAGTTTGTAAAAAAGGCTACGAATTATTGAAATTTCTAATTTTACTGCAAAATATGAAGAAAAATATACTACTACTTTTGGTTTTGGTGGGACAGATAAACCTGTTTGCTCAAATCACGATAGATAACTCGGTTTTTCCCGTGGTAGGCGATACCTTGTTTACAGCAACAGATAATTTGCCATCAGGAATAAATCTTGGTGAAGTAGGAGGAGACCAAATTTGGGATTTTTCTTCTTTGCAAGCTCCTTTTACCAATCAGCAATTGTTTTTAGAACCAACAGAAGGCCAAGCGGCGGCTGACTTTCCAACGGCCGACGTACTGACGGACTTTGCAGGTCAAGGAGAAGCCTATTATTCGACCGAAGAGAATGAGTATATTTTACTTGGCTACAGTGGTATAGATCCTGCTGGTTTTGGTTTGGAATTGTTGACGCGTTTAGAACCACCTTTAGTGGAGCGTAGAGCACCCATGAATTTTTTGGATATTAATACCACAGAATATAATCTTAATGTTCCTTTTTCGGCCGAGGCTTTGCCCGAAGAAATACTAGAAAATTTACCCATTACACCAGATTCTTTGCGTATTCGTACCAACTCCAACCGTACAGATGTGGTTGATGCTTGGGGCAATGTGACTATTCCTGGTGGTACGTTTGATGTGCTGCGAGAAAAAAGAATCGAATATCGTGATACACGTCTCGATGTAAAAGTAGGAGCTTTTCCTTGGCAAGATGTGACAGAACTTTTTCCATTTGGAGATGGATTTTTGGGAACAGATACTATTATTACATACAACTTTTTTGGCAACGAAATCAAAGAACCAGTTGCTGTTGTAACGGTTAGTCCTGATGAAACAGAAATAGAAAGAGTTACTTTTAAATCTATTGAAACGACGACCTCAACCCTGCGACCAATATCGGCTGATGCCGATATTGTGGCCTATCCCAACCCTGCGATTGATAGTGCTAGATTTGAATTTTCCAACCTCAAATCAGGACAGTATGATTTGAAAATATATAACATTTTGGGCGTTGTAGTTTGGGAACAAAATTACAAAGTGACGGGTACCAAAACCGTTCTGGTTGACCTATCTGATCTCAAAAAAGGAACTTATTTATACAGCATTCAAGACGAAAAAGGCAAGACTTTGAAGACCAAACGCCTCCTAATTATACGTCCATAAGTCTAAATAAAGCGTTAAAGTCACTACAATTTGGTTAAGCCAAGTTAAAAAAGGAGCGATTCAGGTACTGAATCGCTCCTTTTTCATTTTGTTTTGTCACTTTTGTAAAAACGATTTGTCTTTGAAAGAAAATAATTGAAAACCAATTTACAGACAAAAAAGTTAGCTACTAATTTTTCTGTCTTAACTACTAAAAACTATTTAGCTATGAAAAATGTATTGTTTGTTTTTATCGCATTCTTATTTTTTACGACTACTACGCACGCACAAAAAGACGAAACTTTATTTAACCAAACAGGCATTCGTTTGACAGGAGTTTGGGGCGGCCCTTCTTATGATGTATCTCGTATTGGAGACGAAAACATCGTACACAGAGGAGGACAATTTGGCTTCGAGTTCAACAAGTCTATTCTTGTCGGTTGGCGCAATGTCAACCTTGAAGACCAAATCACTTTTGAAGAAGGTAGCCGTGTAACCGACCTCGACTACAATACTTTTATGCTGGGCTATGCCATGAAACCACATCGAGTATTCCACCCACAATTTATGTTGGCTGCAGGTGCTGGTGATATCAACATTGCTGGAGAAGGAAGAGATCGAGTTGTAGTCATCGAGCCATCGGCTGGTGTAGAAATCAACGTTTTTCGTTGGTTCAGAATTGGACTCAATGGCGGTTACCGTATCTTTACAGGAACGGATTTTGCCAATCTCAACGACGGCGATCTCTCTCGTCCTTATGGAGAAATTAAATTCAAATTTGGTTGGTCGTGGGGAAGATAGCCAACGGAGTTGGCGTGTTCAGGTGTTCAAGTATCCACGTGTTCAAGTTATTATTTAAACGTAAATACGTTGATACTTGAACACGTGAACACAACACTTTAGTGTTTTAACCAACCCAAGTATATCCTCCGTCATTGCGTTTGGCGGGGGATTTGCTTTTGGTGGTTTTCGTAAGGCTAATACTTTTTACTTTGAGACTTGAAAGTTTCAATTTAGGCTGTTTCATAATAGTGTAAATAGTGTGTTAAAAAAGAGCGAGGCGCTAAAAAGGGATGCCTCAACTCTTTTTTGATAGTGTGTTAATAGTGCTTTATTGTGTTTAGGTATTTGCGTTTCTATGTGTTTACGCTTATATGCACATAGTAAGCATTGTACCCAGACACGAATATATATGCTAGGAGAAATGTATTCTCTTTCCTAATCTTATGTTATTTGCTTTGCTGAAATTGGACTGAAATATCGAGAAAGTATTAATTTCGATATTTTATTGGTGAGTAGTATTTGTACAACGTTTTTGTATAAAAATAAAATCCAATTATTATGCCAATTTTTTATATATGTTATTATTTTTAATTTAATTATGTCTGAAAATGAGTTTTTTAACATAAAACCAAGTCCTTTACAAAAATTAGAAAGTCCTTTTTTGGAGGAGAAAAAAGTTACACTTTTTGTGAAAAGAGATGATTTAATTATTCCTCGTCCGAGTGGAAACAAATGGCGCAAGCTCAAATACAATCTGCAAGCTGCCCTTTATCAAGGGCAGCAGACGCTTTTGACTTTTGGCGGTGCATTTTCCAATCATATTTTTGCAACAGCAGAAGCAGGCAAACGATTTGGTTTGCAGACTATTGGTAT
>JAHDEQ010000036.1:0-7579 GCA_020628755.1 Saprospiraceae bacterium | reverse complement strand
CAACAATTACTAGGAGAAAAACAATACGACAATTGGCATATCGAAAAGCAATTTCATCATGGCGGCTACGCCAAACACTCGTCTGAATTGATAAATTTTATCAATTGGTTTAAACAAGAATTTGCAATTCCACTCGACCCAGTTTATACAGGAAAATTATTTTTTGCAGTTTGGAAATTATTGGAAGAAGATTTTTTCCTGAAAGGGAGCCGAGTTTGTGTAGTACACACGGGCGGGCTGCAAGGGATAGCAGGATTTAATGAAAGATTTGGGAATTTAATTTTGTAGCGACGAACTCTGTTCGCCGCTACAAAAAAAGAACCTAATCTCTTACTCGTCTTACACGTCGTCCATCAGCATATTTAACAATAAAAGCACTTTCAAAACCACGTTCTTGTACTTGTTCTAACATATCTCTTGCTTCGTCTTTGCTAAAAAAGTCAGACAATAATACACGTGTCACATCTTGGTCAGAGAAATATTCAGTATCTATACGAGCTAGATTTTTTATATTGCGGTAGCGTTTGTGGTCAGGACGATAAGTCTTGACCGCAATAAGCTGAATTTTGTAGTAAGAACCACTTGGGCTTCCTGTTGAACTACTGGAATAGCTACTACTTTCATAGCCACTATCACCTGGGTCAGTAGAGCGTATAACGGCAGGTAAATTGCTCGTATCATAACTATTACTATTATATGAAGAGTTATAAGAACCCGATGAGTAACTAGAAGAAGTATTGTCAGAAGACTTGATAACAGAAGGCAACTCTGCTGAACTGGAATAGTTAGAACTTGTATTCATCGTTGTTGTGGCAGGCGCAGTATAACTCGACTCAGTATAGCTAGAGCTTGGTGTTGTATAGCTCGACTCATTATAATTAGAACTTGACGTGTTATAATTGCTCGACTCATTATACGTCGTAGTTTCGTTATAGCTAGGTGTAGAATAAGTATCATAACTGCTTACTGACTCATTTGTTTCTACAACTGTAGAAGGTTGACTATAAGTCTCAACAACTGTTTCTGTAGGTACTGTTTCAGTATAAGTATTTTCTACATAAGTTTCTGCAGAAGGGGATGTAGTCGTTTCAGTAGGCTGAGAAGTATTATCTATAATCCCTTCGTTAGTTGATACGATACCTTCTTGTGTATTTCTTGTGATAGGATTGAGCGTAAAGTTTTGAGCATAAGCAAATTTGCTCTCATCATGTGTGTTAAAGGTCTGTGTACTCGAAAAATAGTCTTCTTGCTCGACACGCAATTCGTAATTTTTTCCTGGGAGTAATTTTATCATATAATTGCCATCAGAAAAGTTTTTGGAAGTCCATAGCTTAGACAATCCATTGCCTTGTACTTCGTACAAAGCAACCTCTACATTTTCGATGGGTAAATTGGTTTCTTTATCAAGGATACTTCCTTTTACCATCAATTGTTGTTCGGAAGAACCAAAAGCAAAAATATCTTCTTGTGTAGTCGTAATTTTGTCCATACCATAGGTGCGGTTAGAAACCAAAAAGCCTTCAGCACCTCCATTCAAATGCACATAGTAGTTGTCATCGGCAGGTGAATTAATAGGAAAACCTAAGTTTTGTGGTGCATCGAATTGATCTAAGTGACCAGTCGCTTTCATAATATCATAGCCTCCAACGGTGAGATGACCATTTGAACTAAAATACAAAGTGCCATTCTCGTTATCATAAAAAGGAGTGATTTCATCTCTAGTCGTGTTGATAGTCGTACCTGCATTTTTTGGCGCACCAAAATCAGTGTCTTCGCTATCAACCGCACGTTCGGAGTACCAAATATCCATATCGCCTACACTACCTGTTCGGTTAGACGAGAAATAAAGTACTTCTTTATCATCTTTTACAACAGAGAAAGGATGCGTATTGGTAAAACCTTCTTTATTGATAGAATCAGGGAGTTTTTGAGGATTAGTCCAACTTGATTTTTGGCGTTTGGTTACATATATATCACAGCGAGAAGTGAGTCCTCCCCAAACTTGATCCGTTTCACAGATGGTAAAATAGAATCGATTATAATCTTGCGAAAACGAGCCATTGCAAAAATGCTCGTCTTTAAACTTGGCAAAACCACGAGGCAATTGAGCCTTTGACCACACACCATTGCTGCGTTGGCTACGGAAAATTTTAGCTTTATCGAGTTTTAGCGAAGAAAAATAAAGTATATCATCCGAAAAAGCGATTGGTGCAAATTCAGACTCAACGGTATTGATGTTTTCGTTCATATGTTCCACAAAGATGGGACTGTTGTCTAGTTCATTTTGTTGTTTTAGTCCCAGTTCGCAACCATTCATTTCGGTTTGAACTTGAGCCGAGAGCGTTGCTTTATCTTCACCTTCATATTTGCTGATGAAGTAAACAAACTCACGTATAGCCGAATCATAGTCACCTGATTGTTTGAGACAGCGTGCATATTTGAGTCCAGCTTTGTCAAATTTATCACTTTGTTCTTTGACATTGCTGTAAGCCTCGGCAGCTTTTTTAAAATCACGAACGAGGTAGTAATTTTCGGCTGCTTTATAAATAAGTTCTTTTTTACTTTGTTTTGCCTTCCATGCCTGTTCGTAGTGCATAGCAGCTTCGCCATAATTATTGGCTTGCTCCAATTTTTGAGCTAATTTTTCGTGTTGTTTCCATGAGAGATTTTCTTGAGCTTGGCTCAATGAGAAAAGAAGTGTGCAGAGTACAACTAGAAGTAGTAACCTTTTCATAGATTTTGATTTTGTAGGTGCGTTGAGTTCTTAGGGGGATAGCCTTTTCAAAGACTATAGTTATTTTTTATTTTAATAAAATTTCTTCAATTACTTTCGGAAAATAGCGATGCTCCAATTGCAAAACTTTTTTTGCAATGGAGTCTGGTGTATCTGTTTCGTCAAGGGTGCATTTTGTTTGGAAAACAATAGCACCTTCATCATATTCTTCATTTACATAATGTATCGTAATACCTGATTCTTTTTCTTGTGCTTCCCAAACGGCCTGATGCACCTTGCTTCCATACATCCCTTTGCCTCCAAACTTGGGCAAAAGTGCGGGATGTATGTTGACAATTTTGTTTGGAAAATGGTCAACCAAGTAAGAGGGTATTAACCACAAAAATCCTGCAAGTACAATAAAATCAATTTTATAGTTTTGCAAGTCAGCCAAATATACTTTTGTCTGATAGAATTGTTGTCGTTCTATTACTAATTTAGGGATTTGACGGTCATCTGCAAGGCTCAAAACTGCCGCCTTGGATTTGTTTGAAACGATTAAACTAATTTCTACTGTTGGATGGGATTCAAAATGGTCAATTATCTTTTTGGCATTACTTCCTCTACCCGAAGCAAAAATTGCGATTCGTTTCATATTAGGTGTTTATGCTAAAAATTTTGGTTTCTTCAAGCATCTCGACAACCATCGGGAGGCATTGACTTCATTCGTAGCAATTCACTTGTTTCTTTTTTAACGAAACCTGCATTCGAAAAGCTGTTTTTATTTTCATCAATATGCGTAGCAACGGTCTATGGTTTCGATATGTAAAGATAATACCTTCTTGATTAAAAAACCTGTAAAAGGTTTTTTTTTCACCAAATTAATCAAATTTCAAGCTGGCAAAACGAAATTTTCGCCCCCTTTCGCCATAAATTGTCATTTCTTTGCGGCCTGTTTGCTTGCAAACTTTGGGACGGGTTATGGTATTAACATCTTTATTTTCATACAAAGGATAAGTTTTGAGACTTCCATCTTGACTAATTTCTGATAGTGTAATGATGGAATTTCGGCCACTAAAGTTGTAGCGACGGCGTTCGTTATCATTATCAAAATTGCGGCGATTGTCGTTATAAACCAAGTAAATTTTGTCTCGAACAATACAATGAGAATAGGATGAAAAATAACCACCATCGTTTTGAGTCACTTGTCGTTTGGGAACACGAGTTGCCCAATCAATTTCACCTTTGGGGTTGATATTGACGACAATAATGTCGTGATAATTATAGAGATAGTCAAACTGACGAGCACGATTGACTCCTACTCCGTTGAACCCACCATAGTAAGGGTCAAAATTATTGCGTTCTTCGACATAAAATTGTTCTGCAATAAGCAATGCGCCACCATCCGAACGAATGATGAGTTTGTCTAAGTCGTAACGAAAAAGCTCGGCTTCTTTCCGTTCTTTACCTTCTCGCTCGGCCTTTAAGGCACGAGCCTTGCCTCGATCAGAAAGGTCGCCCGACACAAAATCAAAATCAAATTCTTTTACATTTTGGTTGTAAATTTCTTTGGTTTTTGCATCGAGTCTAAAAAAAGTTGTGCCTTTGATACTCGTTGTTCCTCGTTCAGAGAAAAAACCAGCACAAACAAGACTGCCGTCGTTGGCAATGCGGAAAGTTAAATCGGTAATAAAAGTATCGTCTAAACGAATGGGATATTCTTGAAAATCCTCGCCATTGTTGGTATAAGCCAAGATGGAATACTGGTAGGTTGGCTTGCCACGTCGTCGCAAGCGATTTTTTTCTCCATAGAGAACGCCCAACAAATAAACATTGCCCTCTTTGTCAATTTGATATTCTTCTACTTCAAACATTTCGTCATTGTATGGAAGCACAATATCTTTTTTCCAGATTTCATTAAAGCGATTGTCATAAACCTGAAAAGTAAATTGTTCGGGATTTCCTCGGTCATAAGGGAGTTCATTATACACCAAAATTTTGGAGCTATCTCTGGAAATATGATAATCAAAACTACCGCCTCGGCTAATATTGCGAACAGGAATTTCGCCAATTTTAGTGAGTTTTTCAGTTGCCCGCAAACTTCTGGTAATGCGTTCGGCAAAGAGATAATTTAGCTTTTTGCCCTTGTTGAGAAAAGATGAAAGCATATACAATTCGCCTCCCAACTCAATAACATCCTCAAATTGGCGAACTTTCTTTTTGTATTTGAGGTCTATTTTTTCCGACTTTTTGAGTTTTTGATTGCGGTCATATTTTTCGATATATACTTTTTCAGACCTCGTAAAAGAGTTGGGGAGTTGACGACGGAGTGCGTAAAAACCCTCTTCGTTTTGCGTAATGATTTTTTCTAAAAAAGAACCTCTAGGTTCATTGTATGGTTCGCCCCATTGGATAGATGCAGGTATTTGGTATTGTTGTGCCAATAAAACATTGAAACACGTAGCAAGGACGAGAAGGAGGATTGACTTTCTCATAAGGAAGCATTTTTTTATTAAAAATATACTGTTCACGGGATAAATTCCCGAATTTACCCTAAGGGTAATTTTCCCGTGAATAGTGATGCCGAAGGGGTAAAACCTTAATTTTATTTTCGGTTTTTTACCCCGTTCTCGGTATAACAAAAAATTGGGTAGGATGTTCGGTGTAGGTGTGGTGGGACTCCTGCCAATTTGGGCAGGAGTTGGGTTTTGCCTTAGAATCGTATGGCTCGATATTTACTTGCACCAGCAGCATCGAGACGTTCCATTATCGTAGTCACTCGTTTTTTCTCATTATCGGTTCCGAGTTTAAATATTTCTATGATTTCTGATGATTTGGCATTGACCAACATTTGAGTAATCATCATATTGGGATAAGTTTGTTCTAAAGTATGAAAATCTTCGAGCGCAGCCATGATTTTGCCACGTGCGAAATCGGTATTTTTGTGCATCAAGTCTAAGCCTTGTCGGTGATAATCATATACTGCCTGACGGTACTCTTTACTACGAGGTGACAAGATGTTTTCTACCATCCAATAGCGGTTTCGGTTACTGTCCGAACCTTGCCAACCCTTATAAGAAGCTCTAGCTGTGCTAGGTACAGCATTGACGATGTCTTGTGCAGTTTTAAAATGTGCTTCTCCTCCAAAAGGCGAAAAAGAGTCATAATCCAAACCTAAAATAACATATACATAAAAAGATACAACCGAAACGAGATTATCATTGTAGTTGTTTTCGGTATATTGAAGTGGTTGAAATTGCTCATATTTGAAACGAACATCTCTATCTACGTGCGAAAGCAATGCCGTTTCGTAGTTGCTGCCAAAAACAGGCCGTGAGGACTGTATCGCCATGTCGGCTGTAAATGTGTTGTTGGATTCTTCAGAAACAATCGTCAATTGGATATTGCATTTGATGCGTTCTTCTTGTTCAAATTCATCATTTGTCCATTGTTGATTGTTGAGAAACTCCTGTAGAGACGTTTGTAAATTTTCAAAGACCTTAGGGTCTGTTGTTTGCAATCGTGGTGTATTGACGGTAACCTGAAATTCCATTTCTTGTGCTTGGACTTGCCAAACAGAAAAGCTTATCAATAGAAGAAAGAATATTTTTTTCATTGTTTTATCTTAAATTGCTTTAAGAAAGCAACATTAGTTTTTTTAAGTGATTGACGATATCAACCGCTACTTCTTTTTTTGATTTTAGTTCAAAAGTCTGAATGCTGCCATCTTTTGATATAATTTTGATTTTGTTGGTATCGTGTGCAAAACCTGCGCCCTTGTCACGTAGTGAGTTGAGTACAATCATATCAAAATTTTTGCGTTCTAGTTTGCCTTTTGCATTTTCGACCTCGTTGTTGGTTTCGAGAGCGAAGCCCACCATCCATTGATTGGTACGCTTGACTTTGCCTAAAGATGCAGCAATGTCGGTTGTTTTTTCTAAGTCAATTTGAAGCGTACTTGATTTTTTCTTGATTTTTTGGTCAGCTACGCTTGCAGGACGATAGTCTGCAACTGCTGCCGCAAGTGCTGCTATATCCATAGTATCAAATTTTTTGGCACATGCCTCGTACATCTGAGCAGCCGACTCTACTCTAATGATTTCAATATTTGGATGTTTAGAATCCAAACTTGATGGCCCTAAAACGAGTTGCACTTTTGCGCCTCGTTGGGCAAAAACTTCGGCAATGGCCATGCCCATTTTGCCCGAAGAACGATTGCCTATAAAACGTACAGGATCGATAGCTTCGTATGTGGGGCCAGCCGTTATAAGCACTTTTTTGTCCTGAAAGTCGGTTTGACTACTAAAATATTGCGCTAAAGTTTTGATGATATTTTCGGGTTCAGCCATCCGTCCATTGCCCACTAAGCCACTGGCCAACTCACCATGCCCGACAGGAATGAGATGATTGCCGTAGGATTGAAGTTTTTTTACATTATTTTGAGTAGCAGGATGCTGCCACATATCCAAGTCCATTGCTGGAGCAAAAAAAACAGGACATCGTGCCGATAAATATGTCGCTACAATCACATTGTCGCAAATGGCATGCGCCATTTTGCTGAGTGTAGTGGCAGTGGTAGGAGCAACGAGCATGGCATCTGCCCAAAGTCCTAATTCGACATGATTGTTCCAAGTTTCTTCGTCAATAACGGAGGTATGAACAGGTTTTTTGGAAAGTGTGGAAAGCGTGAGTGGTGCGATAAAATGGGTAGCCGCTTTGGTCATTAAAACCTGAACTTCGGCACCAGCTTTGATAAGTAATCGAGTAAGAAAAGCAGCTTTGTAAGCTGCAATACTACCAGAGATACCCAATAGTATTTTTTTGCCCTCTAACATATTTGAATGCTATGAAATGAATGCGAAAAAC
>JAHDEQ010000285.1 GCA_020628755.1 Saprospiraceae bacterium | reverse complement strand
TCTTGAAAATTAATACTTTGCAGTCCTTCTAATAAACCTTCAATAGATGTTTGTAAAGTATAAAGCGGTTGATGATTTGGAGCGAGTTGTTTAAATAAATCAAAATTGACTCGGTATGAACGTTTGTCGGGTTCAGCATTTTGATTGATGGAAACGCTAACTTCGGGTAGCAGCTTTTGCGTAGCAAAGGCGAGGTCTTTGACTTGGTAATTCCATTCGTTTGTACCTGTATTCATTACTACAAAATTACCTCCATTATCATTTTCTCGTTCAATCGCCCAACGAATCGCACGAGACATATCGGCCACATTTATCAAAGGTCTCCAAGGAGTTCCATCACTCAAAATTGTGATCTCTTTTGAAGTCAAAGCTCCTGCCACAAAATCATTGAGTACCAAATCGAGTCTTATCCGTTCGCTCATACCACAAGCTGTTGCAAAACGCAAACAAGTCACTTGAAAATTATCATCAGCAATACCAGACAATTTTTCTTCCGAAAAAACCTTTGATTTGGCATAAGCCGTCAAGGGATTGACAGCAGAACTTTCGGTTCGGGGCGCATCTTCTGCTGCTCCATATACCGAACAAGATGAAGCAAAAACAAAGGTTTTTACACCTTGAAGTTTTGCTCGTTTCGCCAATTCAATATTTGCTTTAAAATTAATATCTAAAGTCGCTTGCTCAAAACGATTTCCAATAGGATCATTGGAAATAGCCGCCAAGCTCACGACAGCATCTACTCCTTCGAGCAAGTTATCAGGAAAATCTCTTACATCTCCATAATATTGTTTGTTCAAATAAGCATCAGGACTAATCCTATTGCTTGTAATGTATTTGGCAAAATAGCCAATATCATAACCAATCAATTCTGCTTTGGGATGGTATTTTTTAAGTTCTTTGACCAAACCTGGCCCTACATAACCCAAATTTCCAGTAATAAGTATTTTTGTTGCTTCCACTATATCATATTTTTAGTGAAGATAAGTCAATTTGTAGAATTGTCCTAAAACGCAGACCTCAGGTATCGTAAATTTGTTTACGATTTTCGCATACTTCAATTAAGAAGTAATCTTTATCCTGTGCAAAAAAAGTCTGCACCACTAAATTTTTAAAAAATCAGCTAAGACTAGAATATTTTCTGTTAAATTTGTGTTTTGCAATGTGAACATTATCATTAAAACTTAATTTTTTATGAGACCCTATTTTTTCAAAACCCTTGTTCTTTTATTTGCACTTAGCATGGCTTCGTGTGTAAGCAAAAAGAAATTTACCAAATTGATAACCGACAAAGAAATGCAAAATCTTGCGCTCGAAGAAGCACTCTTGCAATTGCGGGAGTGCGAAGAAAAAACGGCGAGTTACCAAGACCAAATGCGTTCTAAAGATAGCCAAATAAAAAAAAGAGAGGTAGAAACCGAAACGAGTAAAAATCGAATCAAAGACCTCGAAAAACAATTGGCTCAAGCTCGCAAAAACAACGATAATCTGTTGGAGCGACTCTCTGACCTTTCTTTGGTAAGTAAAACGGGTGCCGAAAGCATCCAAAAGTCACTAGAATCTATTAACCAACAAAATGAATATATCCAAGAGTTGACTAAGGATATTCGTGTCAAAGATTCGACGAATCTGGTTCTTGTTTATAATCTCAAACGATCGCTCGACAATATCAATGACGAAGATGTAGAAATTGATGTAAAAGGTGCGGTTGTTTTGATTTCTATTTCGGATAAAATGCTCTTTAGCTCGGGTAGTTCACGTATTGGTAGTCGTGCAAGTACTGTCTTGAGTAAAGTTGCCAAAGTCATCAAAGACCACAGCGACCTACAAGTAACGGTCGAAGGTCATACGGATGATAAACCTATATCGAGTTCTTGTGCAGAAGATAACTGGGATTTGAGTGCGCAACGTGCTATTGCTGTTGTGCGTACCTTGCAAAAAAATTATGGTGTCTCACCTGCACGCCTTTCGGCGGCAGGTCGTTCCTTTTATGTACCTAAAGCGGACAATGCTACCGATGCAGGTCGTAGTGTCAATCGTCGTACCGAAATCATTCTCACACCTAAATTGGATGAATATTTTAAATTATTAGAACCACCTTTGAAGAACTAGCCCCGAAGGGGCGTGTTCGTGTGTTCGTGTATTCATGTGTTCACGTTTTTCCAACATGAACACGTGAACACACGAACACGTAAATACGTTAACATGCACATCGAAGCTTTCCGAGAATATTGCTTATCCAAAAAAGGCGTTACAGAAGATTTTCCTTTTGATGAAGTGACGTTGGTTTTTAAGGTTCTCAATAAAATGTTTGCCCTTACGGGACTGAAATCAGAAGAATTTCGGGTCAACCTCAAATGCGATCCTGAACGAGCTATCGAGCTAAGAGAGGAATACGAAGAATCCATCATTGCGGGCTGGCACATGAGCAAAAAACACTGGAATACAGTCTATTTTGAACGAGGTTTGGAAGATGCTTTTTTAATCGAATTGATTGACCATTCTTATGACTTGGTGGTCTCCAAAATGACAAAGAAGGATAAGGCCGTTTTGGAAAAATTATGATTGATTCACCTTGTTTGTTATGGCACTCGGACTGTAACCAAAGGCTTTTTTAAAGGCAAAGGAAAAATGCGAGAGGTTTTCAAATCCTACCGAATGATATACGTCGGTAATCTTTTGTTTTTCGGTAGTCAGTTTATAATGTGCTAGGTTGAGTCGTTTTTCAGTGAGCCATTTTCCTGGTGTGTTCTTAAATATTTTTTTAAAATCTGTTTTAAAAGTCGTCAAACTTCTACCTGTCAAAAAGGCAAATCTTTCCAAAGGAAGATTGTACATAAAATGCTCTTCCATATATTTTTCCAAGTCAATTTTTCCAAGTTCGCTAAAAGTACCTAAAATCGTACTTACCCTTTTATCTACAGCATCAATGATGGTTAAAACTTCTTGTATTTTTATATTGACTATTTCTTCTGGAAGCTCATCTTGCATTTCAAAATAAGGCAATAAAGAAGCAAAAAAACTTTCCAATAAAGGATTGGATTTGATAGGTCTTTGCTTTGAAATGTTCTCTGTCCAAGTTGCTAAAATGGGGCGATTTTTGTAAAATTCACGTAATTGCTCTTCTGGAAGAGCAATTGTCACACATTTAAATGGTTCTCCATCAAGTGGCTTTTTGATACTTCGAGACAATTGATTTTTAGGTACTAAAATAGTATCACCAGCAACAAAAGTTAGGCTACGTTGTCCATAAGACAAAGTTAGCTCACCCGAATAAATAAAGGCTACAATATGCTGAGGATATACATTTTCCCAAGTGAATTGCTTATCCATTATGCAAGTCATAAAAACCTTGCCTTTATCTGTTGTGTTTGGAAGTTTCATATAAATATTGTCGCTCTTTGCCTTATAGAAAATATCCTTTTTTTATCCTAATTTTAGCTCAACTACAGACTATTCCTATTCCATTATAAAAAGGGCAGGTTTTAAAGAAGGATTACATTTTTTTATCTTGTGGTGCCTGTGCTATTCTTTTACGTCTTGTTAATTTCATAACTTTTATACCCTAAAAAATAGGTCACTTTTATAATGGGAATATTTATAAGAACTTTACTTTGAATAACCACCATAGTAATTCATATATTTGGGATTAAGAGAGTCAAACATCTCTTTAATCTTATCAGATTCCGTTCCATAAACTGTGACATTATCCACTTCTATAGATTCAAAAAAAGCAGTCCTCGAAGATGAATTTGCCATAAGATGTTCTATTAGCGCCTTTTCATCCGCATATTGTTCAAGTATAAACAAGGCCTTACCATCTTTACTTGTGCACCAAAAATGAGAATTAGTGCCAGATTCAGCGTATGCCTTTTCAACTATTCCCTTCATTGCTACTTTACACTTTTCTTCATCTTTAAAGCTTGCATTTGTAGCAACAAGAATTCTATTCCTTTCAAAATTTTTAATTCCAGCTTCTTTGGTTTCAGCAACATTCTTTGAATAACCTCCATAGTAATCCATGTATTGCGGTTTCATAGCGGCAAACATCAATTTACTACTTGTAGATATACTTCCATAAATTGATATGCCAATCACTTCTATAGATCTAAAAAATGATATTCTCGCAGTTGTGAATCTCCTTATAGCTTGACTTAATGCCTTATTATCTTCATATTGTTCAAGTACAAACAAAGATTTACCATCTTTACTTCTGAACC
>JAHDEQ010000035.1:23835-25418 GCA_020628755.1 Saprospiraceae bacterium | reverse complement strand
ATTGGCGCAAAAGATCATAAGCTAAGTGTTCAAGTTATTATTTTGACGTTACTAAAGGGAATTTTCCCGTGAATAGTGATGCCGAAGGGGTAAAACCTTCATTTCATTTTCGGTTTTTTACCCCGTTCTCGGTATAAACCTAGATTTTAACAGAAACGTCTGTAATTTAAAACTCGCAAGTCAAAATTAAAGTTTTATCTTTCGGAAATTTGAAAACTTGAATTTATGAATAATAAATTTCCCTCTAATTTTTTGTGGGGTTCGGCAACCTCTTCTTATCAAATTGAAGGTGCATGGAATACGGACGGCAAAGGCCCTTCGATTTGGGATGCCTTTTGCCAGATTCCTGGCAAAGTAGCAAAAGGTGATACGGGCAATATTGCTTGTGATCATTATCATAAAATAAAAGAAGATGTGGCTTTGATGAAAAATATAGGCCTGCAAGCCTATCGTTTTTCGATAGCTTGGCCACGTATTTTGCCTGATGGAACGACTAAAAATATCAATCCTAAAGGTATTCAATTTTATAGTGATTTGATTGATGAATTGTTGGTCAATGATATTGAACCTTGGGTAACCTTATATCATTGGGATTTGCCTTTGGCTTTGCAATTTGAGCAAGATGGTTGGATTGGTGAAAATATCAGCGATTTGTTTGCGGATTATGCAAGAGTATGTTTTGAACATTTTGGCGATAGAGTCAAAAACTGGATTACGATAAACGAACCTTGGGTAATCGCCATTTTGGGTTATGGGCAAGGCGTTTTTGCGCCAGGACGTATTTCCAATGCTGAACCTTATTTGGCTGGACATAATATATTAAAGGCTCATGCCAAAGCGGTTGCCATATATCGAAACGAATTTCAAGTTGCTCAACAAGGGCGAATCGGCATCACAAATAATTGTGATTGGCGTGAACCTCTCAGCTCCTCTCCTGCCGACCAAGAAGCTGCCCAACGAGCTTTAGAATTTTTCTTAGCTTGGTTTGCCGACCCGATTTACAAAGGCGATTATCCAAAATGTATGCGAGACCGTTTAGGTGAGCGATTACCCAAATTTACATTAGAAGAAAAAGAATTGCTGCGAGATTCGTCTGATTTTTTTGGACTCAACCATTATACTACAATGTTTGCTGCGGATGCAAGTGATGGTTTAGAAAAAGGAAGTGTTTATGGAAATGGAGGTTTGTCCGAAGACCAAGATGTAAATCTCAGCGTAGATCCTAGTTGGAAAAAAACAAGTATGCAATGGAGTATTGTTCCCTGGGGTTGCCGTAAACTATTGGAATGGATTAGCGAACGATACGATAATCCGCCGATTTATATTACTGAAAATGGTTGTGCTTTTGATGATAAATTGGTCAATGGCTCGGTCAATGACCAAGCCCGATTGGATTTTATAAAAGGTTATTTGGAAGCCTGCCATCAAGCCATTCAAAATGGTGTCAATTTGGAAGGTTATTTTGTTTGGTCCTTAATGGACAATTTTGAGTGGGCTTCGGGCTATGAAAAACGCTTTGGAATCCATTATGTCGATTTTGAAACACTAGAACGTATTCCCAAAGCATCTGCTTTGTGGTATAA
>JAHDEQ010000035.1:21520-23735 GCA_020628755.1 Saprospiraceae bacterium | reverse complement strand
CTAAAGTCTGTGGTACGCTACATTTCTATCACAATTTTTCCACTTACTTTTCGCTGCATCATGGCTTCGAGTGCTTGGGGCGCATCGGCAAGCGGATAAGTCGCATGGATATGTGGATTTAGTTTTTGCTCCCCAAACCAAGTAATCAATTGCATGGTGTTTTGCATATTTTCCATCGGGAATTTTTTGGCAAAAGCTCCCCAAAAAACACCTACGATCTGGCAACTTTTGAGGAGTGCCAAATTCAATGGAATCTTAGGAATATCTCCTGCTGCAAATCCAATGACCAAATAGCGGCCTTCCCAAGCAATCGCACGTAAGGCAGGCTCGGCATATTGACCACCTACGGGGTCATATATGACATTCACACCTTTTTTATTGGTGAGTTGTTTGACCCGACTTTTCAAGTCTTCTTCGGTATAATTGATAAGTTCGTCTGCTCCATATTTTTTGCAAAGAGCCAATTTTTCAGGAGTTGAAGCGGCAGCTATGACACGAGCACCCATCAATTTTCCGAGTTCTACTGCCGTCAAACCGACTCCGCCTGAAGCACCCAAAACCAAAAGCGTATCGCCTTCTTTGAGTTTGGCTCTATTTTTCAAGGCATAATAGGACGTACCATAAGCCATCATAAAAGCAGCTGCATTGACCATGCTAAATTGAGGTGGTTTTGGGAAACAAACTTTTGCTTTGACGACGACTTTCTCCGCTAATCCGCCATAAGCGGTTAGCGCAATGACTTCCATACCAGGTTTTAGGCCTTTGACATTTTCACCAACAGCTTCTATTATACCTGCTACATCGCTACCGGGCGAGAAAGGCGGTTCAGGTTTGAATTGATACAAACCTTGAATGATTAAAGTATCTGGAAAGTTGATACTACAGGCTTTGACCTGAATCAAAACTTCGTCTGCTGCAGGTTTAGGATTTTCAACTTCTATATATTTTAGTTGGGATGGTGGCCCGTAGGAATCGCAAATTATGGCTTTCATTTTATGATGATTTTGTGTTTAGGACAAGGTACGAATTATTGGGGATTTCTTTTGCTAGAGCATAGGTCATTGCAATTGGGCAATTGCAACGAACTTGGAGCTTAGTGTTTTGAACTAAAAAATCAGGAAAGTAGTTTTTGGTATAAAT
The DNA here is from genome assembly GCA_020628755.1 of Saprospiraceae bacterium. Classification (GTDB taxonomy): domain Bacteria; phylum Bacteroidota; class Bacteroidia; order Chitinophagales; family Saprospiraceae; genus JAHDES01. The sequence goes on along the minus strand of JAHDEQ010000035.1, from coordinate 22,595 downwards.
CGAGGTATTTTTCTTTCATGATATCTAATGAAAAATTGCTGAACACCAATTGACGTGCATTTTGTCCGATTTTATGGGCGTATTCGGGTTGGTCAAGAAAGGTTGTGATGGCTTGTACCAAGCCATCAATGTCGTAGGGTTCAACGAGCAAGCCTGTTTTATTGTCAAATACAATTTCGTTGGTACCGCCGCCTGCAGTTGCTACCACAGGTTTTCCAAAAAACATATATTCCAAAATCGAATTAGAAATCCCTTCTTGATGGACTTTAGTATTGGTACACAAAACGGCTACATCAAAGATATTAAGCACAGACTCTACATTGGGCAACATTCCTGTAAAGATAATTTGTGCTTTGAGCTGAGGAGGCACTAATTTTTTACAAGATTCCAGATTATTACCACCACCAATTGCCAAAAAAGTTACATCTTTTCTTTGCTCGGCTATTTTGCAAGCTGCTTTTATGTAGGTATCATAATCTTTGCGTTGCTGAAATGCGCCGACCATACCCACAACTTTTGGGCTTTGGATATTAAGATTTTGGCGAACGGTTTTAGGATTTTCTAAATTAGCAATACGATTGACATCAAAACCATTATAAATATAAAGGGCTTTTTTTTCGGGAACATCATAAGAGGCCAAACCCGATTTGGAATTGCTAATTATAATATCAGAAAAAGGATAAGAAACACGAGTTCTGGTATATTGAATATCAAACCAGCCCAAACCTTTGGCCGAATCCATCACATTTTGATTAATGAATTTGAGACCGAGTAGTTTGCAAGCTGGCCCAGCATAAATTGAAGCCATCGCTCCCCAACTGTGTACAACATCAGGTGCAAACTTTTGTAGCAAGCGATAGACTTTATAAAAAGCGCGTGGGTCTTTTTTGGGTTTGCGTTCGATGATATGAATGGGAAATCCAAGCTCAAAAATTTCGGGATATTCTACTTTTTTAGAAAAAGTAATAACCTCAATTTGCATATCGCTTTGTGTGTGCATGCCTTTGAGGAGTTCGATAAGTTGGCGTTCTTGACCACCTCGACCGAGCGAATTGATGAGCATGGTTATTTTCAT
>JAHDEQ010000035.1:0-21420 GCA_020628755.1 Saprospiraceae bacterium | reverse complement strand
CTCTTGGGCGTAATGTGCATTGAAGCGACCAAAATTTTTCATATTGTTGGGATTGGAAATGAGTTGTTCTAATTTTTCTTTTAAATCTATAGCATTTTTAGCTTTGACAAAATGCCCCATTTTGTTGTTTTGAAAAAAGTCTTTAATCCCGCCAACATCGGTGGTGACCACCGATGTACCTGTTGCCATTGCTTCGAGCAAAGAAATGGGCATTCCTTCTCCATGATAAGAAGCTAATATATAAATATGAGCATCTAGCAAAGTTTGTGTTTTTTGTTGTCCAGTTATCCAGCCTAAAAACTCGATGTTTTGAATATTATTTTGAGTGACGTACTGTTGAGCAGCGTCTAGTTCGCCTCCTTTACCCGCAACTCTCAAAACGATATTAGGGTGCTTTTTTTGCAGTTCCGTAAAACTATCAATTGCTTCGTAAATACCTTTTACTTTTTCGAGACGTGCCAAAAAGAGCAAGACCAAAGGAGAGCCGTTGTGCGGCGTATAATTTTTGGGTGCAATTTTGGTCATCTTAAAAATAGCATCATCTACAACAGTTGTTTCGAGATGAATTTTGTTTTTGTAGCCATAAGACCTAAGTTGCTGCTCAAATTCTTTGGCGAGTACCATCATTGCATCCATTTTACCAAAGGTAAAACGGAAAAAGGGTTTTATTTTTTGGATGGTTTTGCGCTCAAAGTCCAAGTTCCAGCCATGCCAAAACACCAAAGACTTGATACCTACCCAACGGACGAGCAAGGCAAAAATACTGTCTCTAAAAAAGGACTTAAAATTGAGCGAAGGGTTGAGGTGAACCAAATCGTAATTGCCTGATTTGAGTTTTTTGTAAAAGGTGCGGTAGTCGCTCCACATTCTGCGGAGCGTTTGGAGTTTGGATTCCTTACGTCCGTGCGCACCATAGAAAAAGAAATCTATATCGCTTTTCATATAATCTCGAATAGCCGCATAGTAGGTCTGTTTACCTCCAGGGGTTTCGAGATTGGGTGCGTGTATGAGAATTCTTTTTTTCATATTTCTTGTAAGGTCTAAATCTAGCTGATAAACTAGACAGGCTTACTTGATATTTTCAGATGAAGTAGAATACTTCACCAAGTGAGTATTTATTGGATTATTTTTGGCTACTTTTTTTAAAATCAAATCGGTTACATCGTCCCATTCTTGATATAGTTGATGACGAAAATCATCGGGCAAAGGAAATTTAAAAATTCCTTTTTTGATGTTTTGAATGGCATCCACAATTTTAGGAGGATCTATTTTGAGTAACATTTTGCGTTTGAGTAAAATATCGTTGGCTGGCATCTCTCGATTTCCAGCGTAGATGCTTGGCACGCCAAGCATCGCACCTTCGCGGGCCATACTGTCGCCCGAGGAAAGTACAATTTCACTATGATACATCAAAGAGTGAATATCTGAAACGGGTTCTTTCAAAATAATCCAATTGGAAGGATATTGATTGGTATTTTCTTTATTTTCTAAGGACAAAACAACTTGCCAATCCGAAGGAAAATCTTTGGAAATAGACAGTACAATATCTTTGTCTTGGCTCAGGTAATTAGAAGTTTTGGTTGAAACTTCCCGAATAAAAATATATTTTTTTGACTTTAAGTTATACTCTTCTAAAACCTGTGTCGAGGGTTTTAGATAGCGGGGCGAAAGGTAAGCCCATTCTTTGAGGGCATTAAACTTTTTTACGTTTGGATAATCGTCTTCAAATGGTGGAATATAGACCTCGTCGGCCGAAAATTTTAAGAAAGGAAATACAAAACGACGAGGGTCATCGTTAAAAGCAATATTGGGAATGCCTTTGAGCTTGCCCACAAAATTGGCTTGATAGTTTGCCGTGAGTATAAATTTATACTTTTTGCGATTGATTTTTCTGAATAGCGTAAAAATACGTGGAATGATGATTTTGCCAATCATCGAAGCCATGCCTTTGTTGTGTTTGTAGTCTCCAATACAAGTAATGTTATAACCGGGCAACTCATGCTGAATCACAGGAAGCAATTTGCCTCGATTGACGCAGTATATATCAATTTCTTCGGGTTCAAAAGCCAAAATGGCATTTTTGAAGAAGTTGAATTGTGGCAAATGATATATGTCAACTAAGACTTTTTTCATAGATCTTAATTATAAATCTTGGCTTGAAATTACAGAATTTCAATTAAGGTTTCAAAATCTAAATTTCCGCTATGTTCTAATTTGGAATAGATTGTATTTGTCGGTTTTTTTATCAAAAAAGAGGGTGATGTCCATCCTAAGATGGGTTTAGTGGAGCCTTTAATTATTTGAGGATTACACTTTGAATCAATTGTTAGTTGAGCTTTAAGATCTGTGTCTGGATAGCTCAATAAGAACTGATTTGTCTGTGTTTTTTTTACCAAAACATCGGGGTTGAGATGAAATGGGAACTCATAAGTATGTAGATTACTACCTTTTGATATTAAAGTATCCAAGATACGTATTTTTTTTGTTATTTTATCAAAAGTGAACATTCTTGTATGCGAAATACCTAATTTTTGATAGCCATTGTGTGTGGCTTTGGCAAAAGAGGTCTCATTGCTGTCCGAATATTCCAATAATTGACATTGATAGTGATTATTCCAAAGACAAGGCCCTCCATTGTTGGCTTGGTCTTGTTCGTCCACTCGTATAGTGTTGTGTGCAAGTGTACCTTTGAAATAGGCTCGCCAAGCTGGTTCAGAATGATAAGTATAAGTACCTGTATCTATAAAAAATGGGATGCCGCCCAAATGTAAGAAGAAGGACAATGCGTCGGCGTGTCCATGCGCCGCAATGGACAAAAAGCCCAAAGGAGCTGCATCTATGTGTAGGAAAATTTCATTTTCTTCCTTATCTGATTTAAAAATTAGATGTCCCTCATCGGCATAGATTTTTGATGAGTTTTCATGTTTTTTGCTAGGCAAAGCCTCAAAAGTTGCTTTGCCTTTTGAGCCAAACAAGATTTCATTTTTTAAATCAAATCCTCCTGCTTTGGTTTTTAGTTGAGCATCGTTAAAGAGTATAGCTCCACTCGCTAAAAGCGATTGGAAGTTATTGCATGATTTTTTTGTTTTTAAAATAAAGGTATGTCCATCATCGTCATCGCCATAATAGGGAACATTGCCCGCAGCATCCATGACACTATATATATAGTGTAAAATGTTGTGTAAACGATTTTTATACTTTTCTGAAAAACCAAAGCCTTTTCGCTCACCCACGATAAGTGCTATCAAGAAAAAATCGGTGATAAACTGGATGTATTCGGAGGCTTCTTCTTTGTTGATGCCGTTTTCGGAATGCTGGCGAATCATTTCTCGTTCTAAAATCGCTTGTGCTTCTTTTCGCCAATGTTCAGTGCCAGGCAAGTCCCAATAGGTACTTGCCACGAAAAGTCCTGTAGCTTCTGCAATCAAATGGTTGTTGGATGACGAAAATTTAGAAGGGTGCGTATGTGCATAAATACTATGCAAGTAGATAAGCGGAATCCAGTCCTTTTCGACAAACTTTTTAAAAGTAGAGTTTTGCTTGATTAGATTGCTTGCTTCTAGCATTTCCCAGCACAAAAACCAAGTAATGATACGCAGACTAATCTCGATATTGCTGTACCAATTGACTCCCATCAAGTAAGGATTGGCAGCTTTCCAAGATTGAACAATTGTTATGAATTGATTTAAGTATTTTTCTTTTTTTGTAATATGATATTGCAGGCAAATATTTGTAAGAAATTGTAAGCGATTGACTTCCCAAACAACTTTGACGATGCCATGTTCTTCGGTTCGAGTATTGATGGAGCGTGAAAATTGTAGCGGAAAAACAGTGTTACTAATAATGTCTTTGTGCCAATCAATGCTTTGCGTCAGGTCGAGTTGCTGGCCAAAAATAGAAAAGGTTTGCGTATTAAAAGTATGATTACCTTCAGGAAGGTGTAAAATTGGTTTAGGATAATGTTCGAGCTTGATACTCGGTGAATAGTTGACTTTAAATTGGCGTTCGTATAAATTGCGAGCTGCACCAGCTAAACGATAGTTTAGCTCTGCAAGATTCATTGTTCGGAGTCGCTTCCAGTACCAATCCAGCTTGTTTGTTTGTGTAGTCAAATGTGTTTTTTCTCTATTTTTTAAAAAATGGCCATTCTAGTCGTAGAACATTGAAAAAGGCCAGGTGAATTTTGAGCGACAATACGCATAAAACGTTATTGAAAGCAACCATCTGGGGCTCAGGGCTATAATATAAAATTTGAATCGGCTAGTTAAAGAGGGAGAAGTGCTGAAAAACATCTCTCGATATTTTTCTTTTGTCCTGTTTTGACGACAAATTTTGAGAAAGTAATACCCTTTCAATGATTTTTTTTCGTAAGCCATTGGATTGTATTGTTGCAACGAATCCCAATAGTTGTGTTCGTTGAGCAATTCGATATATAGCTTTTCACGGTGGCTTAGGTCAGGCAAACGAAATTTGCCTGATGTCGTGATGTCGTGTGCCGTATCCCAAATAAATAGAGCTTCATGCAAATAATATCTATTTGCAATCACATCAACCTTGCGCCAAAAGGTTTGTTCATGACCAGGCAAATTTTCATTGATGCGGAGGTCGCCTATCAATTCAGTTTTAGTGATACCCCAAAATATTCCAGAAGTGTCAGCAACTAATTTGTCAATAGGCAAATATTGACTTTTATCCAATCCCATACCTGCCATTTTGTTGGTAGAAGTATTGATGGCATTGCAAGTAACAGCGTTTACATTAGGGTCAACATTTTCGGGTATGTGAATCAGTTTTTCGAGTGCATCTTCTTTGATCAAGTCGTCGTCTCCTATTTCGGTAAACCACTCTCCTCTCACAAACTGGAGGCCATAATTGAAACCACCTGCATAACCTCGATTTTTTTCTAGGTGTAAAACTTTAATCTTTGGATTTTTCTCGTAAGATTGAAGCACCTCTTTTGTATTGTCTTGACTCCCGTTGTTGACAATGACAATTTCAAAATTTTGATAGGTTTGATTCAGGATAGAGTCTATAGCCCGTGTCACTAAATGCGCACGATTATAGGTAGGTAAGAGTATGCTAATTTTAGGTAAAGAGTTGATTTTTTGTGTTTCTTGAGTTAACTCCTTACTGCTGTAAGATTCCATTTTCTTGTAGTGACGTTGATCATAAATGTTTTCGGTTGAGGGATTCGTTTTATATAAAAATCATATTTCGACTTGCCTAGTAGATTGATAATAAAACTATTTTATGTTTACACAAAACATTATATGTTTAACTAGACTAATCGGCTACGAAAAGTTTTGGTACTTGGTCATCTTTCAAGACAGGTTAACGGGAAGGGTTTACTAACAATATGTAATTGTATAATTACAAAGATATTGGCAATAGGATTAAAAAACAAACTAATAAGTCACAAACTATGTTTTTTTTGAAAATTCTTTAATAAAATGCTTAATGTTCTTGCCATGATTGACATAATCAAATTCTTTTTTGGCTAAATCATAGCCATTTTGTCCAACCTGAACAACAAGTTCAGGTTGATCAATAATAAAATTTAGTTTTTGAACAAACAAGGATAAATCATATTTTTCAACAATAAACGCATTGATTTGGTCTTTAAAATCATAATGCAAAATCTCTCCAAAAGCTGTCGTCACAATGGCACATTGTGCCGCCATTGCCTCCCCTACCTTATGCGGAAATCGAGCCGTATCTTGTGTCGTATTTCTTAAAGGAATAAGCAAGGCCGATGCTTGAGCATACATTTTGGGTATAGCTTCGTCAGGAAGATTTGCACGGATTTCGATATAGTTTTTATTTTTCATTTGAGCAACAAAATCTTGAACCTTTTGCAAAGCCGATGCTTTGCCACCTCCCAAAACTAGAGATAATTTTACTTGATGATTGGCCAAATCCAATTGGTCAAACGCCTTTAAAACAAATTCAATCACTGTAAAATAAGCGGGCGAGCCACAATACAAAAGCTGTTGGGTTGAAGTCCTCTTGGGTGGTAAATTGAAGCGTTCAAAATCGCAAAGAATAGGTACTTTGAGTAAAGGCTTCGATGTAGTAATTTTGTTAGCTGCTCGAAACAGAAATTCACTGATAGGCAACAAGCCGTCGCAATATTTGGGGGCAAGTTTGTCAAACAAAATATGATTGAGTTTCTGCCAACGACTTTTTTGTTGACGACTATTAAGTGTGGAGTAAAGTTCACAATAGTCCAAAATCATAGGTACGCCAAGCCATTTGAGCAGCAAACGATAAGCTATAAGGTTTTCAATATCACGTGTAGAAACCAAGCAAGCATATAAATCTCCTTTTCGTTTAGTACTAATGATATAGCGAAATTCATTGAATTTACCTTTGAATTTTAGCCAGTTTCGTTTCCAGAAATTTGCAGGTTTATGTATCGAGTCGGAAGTGAAAATATATTGAATACCATCAACTTTTCCTTTTGTAGGAAAGTCTTGACTTGCTTGATGCGTTCCTTTTGAGCTAACAACTGTTAGCTCAAAGCCCTGTGCTACCAAACCCTTAGCAATAAGTTTTTGGCGTTGGATAGCAGCAAAACCAACAGGAAAACCATTTTCACCCAAGTATAATATATGTTTGACCTCTGGCTTCATTCTCCAAACTCAAATTTAAAGTAGTCTATTTCTGCTTTATAATACTTGTAAACTAAGTCTTTACTCTTCGAATCATAAAAATTACTATAATGTTGGTTTCCCGAAACCAATAGCTTAGGAAGTTCATCGTTTTCGATACCCAATTGATGACAAACTTTTGAAAAGTCGCTCTGCAAATTTTTGAACCGACCTATAAAATCTAAAGGAATTTGCCCCTTAGAATCGGTAATATATGGGAGTTGACTAAATGTATGATAGTCCAGTTTTTCAGAAATAAACTCATAGAGCGTACATTCTGGGCTAACATTGTAATTTCTACGATGGATTTCGTCTCGTTTTATATTCATGTACCAAGAGGAGATTCTTGACCATGTATTACGTACAAAAGTAAATTTGTAGAAGTCTTGGTATTCTTTGAGCGTAAGTTCAGGAGAAACAACATTTTTCAAATGTCTAATGGATTTACGATATTTCTTTTCCTGAAGCAATTGCAGTGATTGCCCAATCACTGCGCCAGGAAAAGGAATACTTTCAATAACCTGTAAAGTCCGATGGTCTTGTACTTTGCGGCGAAGTACTTCAAAATGACCTAATTTTTTTTCAATGCTTGTTCCCCCAGTCTTATGAATATGAATAAAGATGCACTTATGTTTTTTTGAAATCATAGTTTAAACGAGTAATTTATTACCGTTTATGGGGTATTTTATTTTAATCACAACACAATATTTGCAAATATTGTGACAATATAGTAACTTGTATTTTAAATTTATTAAAACATATAGCTTAACCAAGAAATTGGGGTAAAATATCTTTGTAAGCAAAGATAATACAGCTATAAATTAGTCTTCTCCCCTTTTCTAATTTATTTTCAAACCAATAAACCTGCTGATCAAAATCGAGGTTTACAAAATTGCGTGTACGCACAATTTTGGTTTGAGAAGGCTACCATTGCTTCCCCTTACAAAATCAAGGTAGTCCACTCCTCCCATAATTTATTACCGATATGAGCAATATAAAGGTTTATTTTTTTCTATTATTGACAATTGTTTTTCTCTTTCCATCTTGCATAAAGCATCGAGAGATGATTGTGATGGATCAAGGAGAGATTGAAGATGATATACGAGATTACAAAGAGTTGCGTGTTGATAGGGCTGTAAAATACAAATCTTATACCTTACAAGCGCACGACCAATTAGTTATTCGTATCAATGCGTTTGATGGAAGTACGGAAGAATTTTTGAATCGTTCTTTTGCCTCTGAAAATCAGTTTAGCAATAATATTGATTTTACACCAGCATCGCTTTATTTTACAAGTTATAATGTTGACGAAAATGGCAATATCGTTTTGCCTATTTTGGGTAGAATGAATGTTGCAGGAAAAACAATAAATGAACTCAAAGAAAAATTAGATGAAGAATATAGTCCTTATTTGAAATTCGCATCTACCACCGTTAAGTTGGCCAATATGCGGATTACAATTTTGGGCGAAATCAATACTCCTGGGGTTCATTATTTGTACAATGAAAAAACAACACTTTTGGATGCTATTAGTTTGGCAGGTGATTTTACAGATTTTGCTAACCTAGAACGTGTAAAACTCATTCGGCAAACTCGTTCAGGTACTAAAACGGTTTTTATTAATTTAGGAAAACCTGATTTTATATACTCAGAATTTTATTATATTAGACCTTATGATTTGATTTATGTAGAACCGCTTAAAGAAAAAGCTCTCGACTCTAGTGCAAGATCCTTAGGGGCTGTGATTTCTGCTATTTCGGTAGCAGCGGTTATTATTAATATTTTGTTGAGATAAGAAGTAGCGATTATTGCTTTAGATTTTTTCGACGATTAAGTTTTTCTAAAGCCAGAATCGTTAAATAGGAATACGAAATAATTAAATGGACAGTTACTCCTTGTTTTTAGTGGTTAACTGTCTTGTTAATTATTTCACCGTTCCATAGAAAACGAACATATAATTTTTTACCATTACTAGGAACATACTATTGTGAGAAAACTACTACAATTGCATCATGTGAAATAGATTGAAAATCATTTTTGCATAGATGTAGAAAATGCAATGAAGTCATTCATTGCGGCATACTTTCCTTTAAAAAAGCACATAGTTTTTCTAGTAGCAATCCATAATACTCTATTGGAGTATTGTGGCAATTGACTTTGAGTTCTACAGTAGGACTCTATTGTCATATAAAAACACATTGCTATGGATAGTGCAAGAACAATTGAGCGCAATAGCTTCAGAGAAGTTAACCTCAAAGAGTTTTTGATTCGGATATTTAGCTACAAATGGCTTTTTTTGGCAAGCATCCTTTTGGGCTTGGGTTTGGCTTATTTGTACAACAAAATTGCAACACCTCGCTACGCTGTGGGTACTTCTATCTTGATAGATGCTTCGGGTAGCCAAAATTTGGGTAAAAGTCGCTTCTTAGAAGGCGGAGTTAGTCAAATTGATGCCGACAAAAATATCTTCAATGAAATGGGGGTTCTCACTTCTTTTAGTTTGGTGAAGCAAACTTTAGAAGAACTCAATTTTGACATTACTTACAAGGCGGGAAGTTGGTATAAAATGGAGGAATATTATGGCAATTTTCCTTTTAGAGTGATATTGTTGGATAGTATGAGCCAAATTCATGGAGTACCTTTTGAGGTGAAATTGATGCCCAACGAACAATACCAGTTGAGTATAAAATCAGATAAATTTTATGTTTCGGATGGTTTGACGGGCGACCTATTTAAGGTAGAAAAACCACTTGATTTTACTAAGATATATAACATTGGTGAAGATGTAAAACATGAATATTTCAATTTTGCATTGATGCTGCCAGAAGAAGAAGTAGATGCTGCCCAGTTTGCTGGGCAGGATTTGACCTTTGAGCTACATCATATTACCGACCTGACCAATGCTTATTTAGGCAAACTCAATGTAAGCCAACCCGATGTACAGGCCAGTATTTTAAAACTCAAAACCGAAGGGCCGGTTGTACAAAAAGAAATACAGTTTTTAGAGAATTTGATTAGCAATTATATTTTTGTAAACCTTGAGAAAAGAGATGAAATTGCATCGAGCAAAGAGGCTTTTATACGAGATCAGTTAGGTGATATTTCGGTGTCTTTATCTAGAGCAGAATCAAAAATGTCACGCTTTAGAGGAAGTAATAACTCAACGGTCAACATTGACCAAAAGGTATCGAGCAACATGAGTCGCCTCGAAGATTTGGACAAAGAACTCAACCAAATCGAACTCAATATCAAGTATTACAAACAATTGTTGGGCTACATTGAAAACAGCGATAATGTAAGTCGAATCATTGCGCCTTCGGCGGTAGGTATTGACGATCCTTTGCTCAATGAAAATATTTTGGAACTCAAAAATCTATATTCAGAACGTACAAAAAATAAGTTTTATAAAGGAGAGAAAAGTTATGACCTTGAAATATTGGATCAACAAATAGACAACACAACGGCGGCATTGCGAGAGAACGTTCGCAATCTCATTCGTTCCTCTGAGTTGGCTAATAAAGATAGGAAAGGCCGCAAAGGATCGATAGAGCGTGAGCTTCGTACTCTGCCCCGAAGTCAACGTCAGTTGGGACAGCAAAAACGTCAAAGTACTTTGTATGAAGATTTGTACAACTACCTGAGTCAAGAGTTGGCCAAAACAGGCATTGCTCGTGCTGCCAATATTACGAATGCTCGTATTTTGGATGCTCCTCGAATGCTTGGTTCGGGGCCGATAGCTCCGCAAAAAAAGTTGACATATTTGCTAGGACTTTTATTGGGCCTTACCTTGCCTTTTGGTTGGATTGTGCTTAAAAGTTCTATGGATAACACTATATATAGTGCGAGTCAGCTCGAAAAAATTGCTCCTTTGCCTGTCGCTGCTAGTATTGCGCATTTGAGTACCAAAACTTTGTTTGGAAAAAACAAACGGACACAATGGCAAGTAGAAGAAAGTTTTAGAGACCTCAGCGCCAACCTCCAGTTTTTGATAAACGATCCTGATAAAAAAGTTATCGGTATCACTTCAACTATATCTAACGAAGGCAAGACCTTTTGTGCGACCAATTTGGCCTTGAGCTTGGCGACATCGGGCAAAAAAGTATTATTGATTGATTTGGATTTTAGAAATCCTAGTGTGTTTCGAGAAATATCGGCGACCAAGGAAGGACTTGACCAATACTTGATTGGGAAAGTAGTATTGGCTGAAAAAATTATTCATCAATATCCTTCTTTAGAAACACTTGATTTTATACCGACTAAACATTATGATAAAAATCCGCATGAATTGTTGGCTAGTTCAAAATTGCAAATACTGCTCGGAGAACTCCGCCACCACTATGATTACATCATAGTGGATTCGCCAGCCGTAGGTTCGGTGTCGGATTATTTGTTGGTGGCCAATCAATTGGATGTTCATTTCTTTATTTTGAGAAATCAGGTTTCGCAAATTGATTTTATAGATGACTTGATGAAACTCAAAGAAAAAGGAGAAATGGAAAACACCTTTTTTATACTCAATGATGTAAATCCTAAATCGTACAAAAAACGGTTTGCTTACTATGGCCAGCAAAAAGGAAAAGTTCAAAATTTTGTGACTCGATTATTCTCATTCTAATGGAAGCAATTGGAGGTTTTGTAACTGGACATTATGTCTTTTTGGTATTGGCTGCAATCTTGACTTTTGGCTTGTTACTTCAAACACAGGTAAAGGACAAAATTGAACATTTTGCCCTAGGCTTTTTCTTGATGACAGGCAACTTCAATGATGCTTTGACTTTTAAAGTACCAGGAGTTAGCTTTTTTGAGATACAACCCGATCGATTCCTTTTTCTACTTTTTTCCTTTTATCTTTTTCGTAAACTATTTTTTAGTAAAGAGCAACAAGGTGGCAATTTTTCGACAGGGAAAGTACCTGTTTTTTTGATTTTTCTAGTGTTGAATATGCTATTTATCATTATCTCGCTTTTTGCAAATCTAGGCCCTGTAGAATTTAAAGATGCAATGGTAAGTAGTGTCAATATTCTAAATTTTGGGATTATCATTTTAGCATTACAGCGTTTTTTGACCAAAGAAAGCATTGATTTTTTGGGTAAAACTATAATTATTTGTGCCGTTTTTTCTAGTATTATATCGGTTTTGCAGGTAGCAGTTGACCCAGCCTTTCTGCGTGTTGGAGATTTTCGAGGTGCTTTTGGCAGTGTTTTACGAGCCAATGGCATATTTAAGGCCGAATATACCAATGGTTATATTTTGATAACGGCTATTATTTGGACATTGACAACCATGCGCAATCATGCCCTAAAATTTTTATTAATCGGTTTCTTTACCTTGGGAGTATTTTTGACCTTTCATCGGATGAGTTGGTTGGTTTTGGCTATTGTACTGACGGTTTATTTTTTGATGTATGAAAGACCTGCATTGACAACTTTGTCTTTTTTGAGCTTAGGAGGATTGAGTTTATTGATTGTGCTATTTATCAGTTTTCATAGCAATATTATGAATTCTTCTTTAGTGCAAGAGCGATTAAATGATAGTATAGATGGGCGAAAAGGTTACTATACGATGGTGCTTGACAACTATGATAAACGTCCTATTTTTGGTTTTGGTAATCGTAACAATGAGGTTTATTTTCATTCTATGATGCAAATTACTCGTAAGCGAGAACGGGCTACGGGCGAAGAAGGAGGGATTCACAATGGATATTTTGAAATTTTATTTTTTTATGGTGTTCCTGCTTTTTTGAGTTTTATCTTATTTATTTTTTCAGGTATGATTTACTTTTGGCGACTAAGTAGATTTCATCTATTTTTTGCAATTCCACTGCTATTTACGATAGTATATGCAATGAGCAATATGAGCAACACACTTAATTATGGTCGCTATCTTTCGGTAATATTTGCTATTATTTTGGGAATTGGTATGGCTGCTCGCCATCTAAAAGAATACCAACTAAAAACTCAGGTTGTCTAATCCATTGACAAATTTAGAATTTTTACTTAGTCGAAAAGGTAAGTGTTGTGTGATATGATTGGCAATTTCATCGTTTTCGATGTCATATTTAAGTTCGATAACGGTTTTGTGGTCGTTTTTGACTTGCTGTGAAAAAAAGTTGTGGTGGGTAGAAATTTTTGTAAATGCTAGTTTTGAATCCAGTGTCAATCGAAATTTTCTGTCGGCCGACAGAAAATAGTACCGATGGTATTGGTTCATCAGCACAGGAGAAAGCCGATACAAAATAGTTTGCCAACTTTCAGGTATATTGGATTGTCTAAATACAGTATATAGAATATCTTTAGAAAAGCCATTTTTGAGTTCAAACGAAGCCAAAGGAATATGTATTTTGTTGCCTGCGAGTCCCTTTTTTTGCTTGATTTCTAAGATAGGACGCTCAATATATTTGGTATCTTTTCCGTACCATCGTATTCTAAATTTTCTTCTTTTCATTGCGCCCACTACATTATCATTATAGCTGGTATTGCTCGAATTATCCAGATAAATATTGTTGACATAACGAGCTGGAAAAGCCTGTGAAAACATGGCTGGGTGCGAGCGCACTATCGCTTTGATATAAGCAATATCTAAACTATTCGCAGTAAATTTTCGTTCTTTTCTATACGTATTTTCTTGCATTATCTTTACTTGCTACTTTTACCATATTCGGCCCCATAGAGCATGGCTTTTACATTGTCTTTACTGGCAGCAATGTTTACGCCGTCCACTTTCAGTGTAGAATTGACCTCCACCAAATAGGGCAATTCCGAGGACTCCAAATCCAAATCATCTATCTCAATAAATGCTGGACCAAACTCTGATTTTTTCTGAAATAAAGTTACTCCAATACGGTTATTTTTTAAGGCTATCGTTTTCAATGAAACGATAGAATTGTCTTTGCTCGTAACTCCTATTTCAGCATTCATAATGCTTATATTTTGTCCTGTAAGTGTTGTAGATTCTCCTGCACTCAAACCTTTATCACCGATTTTATCGAGCATAACATGATTGAGGTCAATGATAGAACCCGAAAAATCTACAGCATCATTACCAATATTGATAAAGGTGCAATTTTCGACCAGCCCTTGACTAAAATCGCCATCAAATGCGTCGGCATTGGTGCCTTCAAACAAGCAATGCGATAAGTAAAAACTGGAACGTACGATGTTTAGAAAATCATCACCTTTAAAGTTATATTTAAAATTGCAATGAGTCATTTGAACAGGCGATTCATAAAAAGTAACGGCACCAGGCAAAGACCAACCTTTTTTGTTGGGATGTGTAAGGTGTTCAAAAGTAGTGTGTCGAATAAGCGAAGTACCCTTTGCCTGAACGACTCGAATACCTTGGCCCGTCGAATCACTGGACATAATTGTTATCGGTAGATTTTCTTCTCCTTCAAAAAAAATGGGAGAACGGCTTACAATTTGTGCTTGGTTTTTTAAATCAATTTGAGTGCCCGATTCTACGACTAAGGTGTGGCGACTTGGTATCACCAAGTTGCTGGTTAAAGTCCAATTTCCTTTGGGAATCACCAAAAGATTATCTTCTTTTTTTTGTATAAAATCAAATGAACTATGATTGGCTTTTTGGTAAGCTGGATTATATGAAAGTCCATCTTCTTTGCTTTCTGATTGGTCTGTATGGAGCAAAACCTTATAAGGTTTTTGCGCTAAACCAAGGATATGATAATGCAAATACATTTCTGAAATGAGCGTATCTACACGCATCACTTTTTCTGGAAAGTCAAAAACTGCGCTTGCTGCTAGTTCGTTTGCATCCAAAACAATTTCCTTACTTGGTTGAAATACAACAGAATCTTGAACCGAAATATGACTCAATACAATCGGTAAAGATTGACGATTTTGTATGCTTGTATGGATGTGATTTTGGTCTATGTTTTTTAGTTGCGTTGTGATATGAGGATAAGTATGAAATAGAGTATTCCGAATATACTCTTGGCTCTGAAATAGAAATTCTCTTGGAAAATCATAATAGGGCCAAGTTTTAAATATTTTTTTGTGCAACTGTGCCAGCTCATCGCCATGCTTATCCAGCAAATTTAGTACAAATGAATTGTCACAAAAAGCATCAAGTTCTTGGATATAATACTTTTTGAACTCCATATTGTCCATGATTTTTTTTAGGACTGGATCGTTTGACAACCAATAATGTAGATTTTGATGTATTGGCGTTTCCAAAAATAACTGTCTATTTGTAGTATCGTTTTTTTCTAAGGTTTCCCACTCTCTAGCAATCGGTTCTGCCAAACCCGTAACTGGATTAAAATAGAAGCGCAAATTTTCTCTTGATAAAGGATGATGATTATTCATCAAATCGCAAATGGCAAATAGACTTGCCATTTTGGGCAAGTCAATAAACTGCTCAATCGGCATTTCGTTAGACATTACTTTTTGCCAAATATTTTTTACCAAAAAGAGTTGTTCTTTAGTCTGCTGTTCTTCTAAAAGTTGGCTTTCTTGATAGACTTTTAGTTCATCTTCGAGTTTAAAAACTAGACCTTCTCGACGACGATTATTTTCGATGAGGTATTTATCAAAACGCTCTTCAAGATAAAAAACACCCAAATTTTTACCATTCATTTGAACATTGACAAAATCCATTCTAAGACAAATGAGATCCTTTTCTTCGAGCAATTTTAGCCCGAACCAGTCTGTCAAATAACCTCTTGCATTGGGGACAAGCAGTCCAAAACGCTTCATTCCTTTGATGGTAGCATCTCCTTTGAGTTTTACCTGAAACGACCATTTGTCAGGATTTGACAAATGCGTACCTACCATTTTGCCCGTCAATCCAATACTCGCTTTGTGGGTTTGACCTTTGTAGGTGATTTTGGCAGGAAAATTTATATTCTTATCGGATTCTGGCAAAATATATTCTTCGGCAGCTTTGTCTTTGAGGTATTGAAGTTGCATCAAATGCTTCATTTTAAAATCCACCTTAATCTCATCTATGGACTGTCCTTGTGCTGAAAAATAATTTTTGACAAATGCTAAATCTCCTTGAGCTAACTTTAATAAAGGAAAAGAATAATGACGTGTTTTTTTTGTTTTATACAAATAAGCTCCATAACCAATTGCTCCTAGGAATAGTCCAAGGAGCAATAGCAAAACTCCAATAAAAAGAACACCCTTTCTATTAAGTATAGACTTTAAAAAAGAACGCTTCGTTTTTTTATGGTTAGTAATGATTTTCATTATACAACTCCCTTAAAATCCAAAAAACTAATTTGAATAGATTCATCCAAGCCACGCAAGGTATCTTTAGCTTGATTCAATTGGTTAAAGTCAGAAAATTCCACTAAAAAAGATACTTCCATAAAATCTTTTCTTTCATCCAATCGTTTGATTTCTAATCCTTTGCAAAAAGGGCTGATAAGATTGACAATCTTATCTAGCGTTGCCTCAGTTGGTTGCTCCGTTATTACAGTAAAATTCAAATTAGTCGCCGCAATATTATTTTTTTGCTTATTTTTAAGCCATAAAACAGCCACGACAAAGACAAATCCAAGTGTAGTTATGATACTTTGATTCGCTCCAAAACCAAGTCCCAAAGCAATATTGAAAAAGATATAAGATAATTCTTCGGGTTCTTTTATGGCTGCTCTAAATCGTACAATTGACAAAGCCCCAACCAATCCTAAAGAGAGTGCCAAAGAGGATTTGACAATGGTAATAATAAGCATTGTTGTGAGTGCGATGAGCTCAAAATTAGAAGCAAAGGATCGTCTATTCGATAAAGAATTTCCAAATTTAGTGTAAATACGACCCAACAAATGTGCTAATAAAGCGGTTAGTACTAAATTGATAATAAACCACTGAGGCGACAAATCAGGAGTATAATTAATAATATACTCTTCTAAACTTAATTTATTATTCATGTTTTCTCGTAAAAAATTTTCAGTTTAAGTTTATTTGCTTTAACCTGTTGTAACAAATATTCCTACATTTGAAAGTGTTATCACTTCCTATTAGAAAATACAGAAATAGACTGCCAACGATTTAGTTTAGCAAATTATGGCATATGACATTAGGAGGGTAGATAATTGTCATTTTAGCTCCAATTGGGACTTGATTTAAGGAGTATCAGATAGTATGAAGGTTAAAAAGAGATAAATCTTTGTCTAGTTAGAATGTCTTTTGTAAAAAGACGTAAACAAAGATAAAAGTACTCTACAAAGTTAGTATTTTTAATGTTAACTTAAAAGTATTCCTGTTTTAAATTAGTAATGAACAAAAAATAAGTTCTGTATTTTTGCTCATTATCCAAAACTATATTCTTTGAGTATTATAGATAAGTGGCGCAATTTTTTTAGGCAAGGGCACGAACGTACGGTTCGTGCCAAAAAGAATGTGTTTTATTCTATTCTACTCAAAGGTTTAGGTATTCTTATTGGTTTTGCCTACTTTCCTATTTCGCTCAATTATCTGAGTGCTGCTAATTTTGGGATATTTTTGACCCTTGCCTCCATCATTGATTGGTTTGCCGAACTCAATATTGGTATTGGAAGCGGCCTCCGCAACAAACTTGGTCAAAGTGTTGCAAAAGAAGATTACCAAGAAGCTCGTACTTATGTCAGTACGGCTTATTATGTATTGGCTAGTATTTTTTCGGGTGTTTTTATCATTTTTACTTTTGTTTCTTTCTTTTTACCTTGGGCAAAATGGCTACAAGCAGATGTTGCTCAACAGTCAGAAATTGCTCTATTGGCCGTACTAATGCTGGCAGCATTAGCGATTCGTTTTGTATCGTCACTCATTTATGAAGTATTGTTTGCCTTACAACAATCGGCCAGAGTACAATTATTCAATTTGCTCACCAAAGTTTCTTTTTTGCTTTTTCTGATTGTAATCGTTTATACAACAGAAGAATCATTACTACTCTATGGAGCTGGCAAAACGATGACTTTTGCCTTAATTCCATTTTTTGTTGGAGCCTATTTTTTTCGGAAAGAGTTTAATAATTTTCGACCAACTTGGCGACTCGCCAGTTGGCAACATTTTAAGGATTTATTTGGTTTGGGTATTCAATTTTTTGCCATAAAAGTAGCCATGTTAGTCATTCATAAAACCAATAATTTTTTAATTGCTAGTTATGTTTCACTCGAAGAGGTTCCCGAATACGAAGCTGCATTTAAATATCTCTCCATTATATTAATTTTCTTTGTCCTTCTAGCCGACCAATTGTGGGCTGCTAATGTGGAGGCTTTTCAAAAAAACGAATACGATTGGCTCAAAAAAAATCTCAAAAGTGTTATTCGTTTGTGGGTAGGTATGTCACTTTTAAGTGTCTTGATGGTTGTCATTTCGCCTTGGGTTTATGACTTGTGGTTGGGCGAAAAACTGTCTATTTCTTTAGAACTTTCGATATGGGTTTGTATCTCTATTCTTTTAACGACTTGGATAAATATTTTCAATTTGGTAATAAATGGAGCTGGTAAAATTCGACTTCAAATGCTCACTTGGATTGCTGCAAGTGTGCTCAATATTCCAGTTTCTATATTTTTAGCTACTAAAATGGGATTGGGGACAATCGGAATCGTAATAGGCACTATACTCTGTTTGGTGCCTTTGGCCATTTTTTCACCGATTCAAGCAAGAAAAATTTTAAATAAAATGGATAAGGGGATTTGGTCAAAATAGAAAAGACTTTGTTTTATCCTATCTCTTATCGAAAAAAAAACAGCTTGTAGGATTACTACAAGCTGTTTTTTAATAAATGTATTTTAAAAAAATCCTATTTCAAAACAGGAGATTTTGGTCCAGCATTGACAACAGCTTTTCCTGCTTTTTTAGCATAAGGTTCAAAATTTCTAATAAAACGTCCAGCCAAATCAGCAGCATATTGATCATATTCTTGCTCATTGCGCCAAGTATCTCTCGGATATAATACAGCATTGGGTACATCAGGGCAAGCCTTAGGAATAGATAAGCCAAAAATTGGATCTTTTTGGTACTCTACCTTATTCAAAACGCCCGTCAAAGCTGCCTTAATCATAGCACGTGTATAAGACAACTCCATACGAGAACCTTCGCCATACGGGCCACCTGTCCAACCTGTATTGACCAACCAAACATTGATACTTCCATCGCCTGTACGGCTACCTTTTTTGATTTTTTTACCCAACAAATCAGCATAAACTGTTGGATGTAATGGCAAAAACGGCGCACCAAAGCAAGCCGAAAAAGTCGCTTGTGGCTCGTTGATACCTTCTTCTGTTCCTGCAATTTTAGCGGTGTAACCACTGATAAAGTGGTACATGGCTTGCTCAGGAGTTAATTTTGAAATCGGAGGCAAAACGCCGAATGCATCACAAGTCAAGAAGAAAATATTTTCGGGCAAATCTCCTCTTGATTTAAACATGATATTATCAATATGATAAATCGGATAACTTACCCTTGTATTTTGAGTGATGCTCACATCAGAATAATCAACCGTACAACCATCTGCTTCAAAACCAACGTTTTCGAGCAAAGCCCCAAATTTAATCGCTTTGTAAATTTGTGGTTCTTTAGTTGGAGATAAATCAATCGTTTTGGCATAACAACCACCTTCAAAATTGAAAACACTTTCTTTTGACCAACCATGCTCATCATCTCCAATCAAACGACGCTCGGGGTCGTTAGAAAGGGTAGTTTTTCCTGTTCCAGACAAACCAAAAAACAAAGCTGTATCTCCTTCTGAACCAACATTTGCAGAGCAGTGCATAGACAACACATTATTGTTGGTTGGCAATACAAAATTCAAAACAGAAAATATACCTTTTTTGATTTCGCCCGTGTAAGCCGTTCCTCCAATGATAATAACCTTATCGGTAAAATTGATAATTGAGAAG
Organism: Saprospiraceae bacterium; assembly: GCA_020628755.1. Taxonomy (GTDB): domain Bacteria; phylum Bacteroidota; class Bacteroidia; order Chitinophagales; family Saprospiraceae; genus JAHDES01. The sequence goes on along the minus strand of JAHDEQ010000035.1, from coordinate 1,923 downwards.
TTTTCTTGACGGGTTTTATGCACACTTGTGTCGGCCATTACGCTTGGAAAAGCGTAAACTTTCCAATCTGGTATAAAGCTCGCTAAATCCTTTTCGGTTGGACGCAAAAACATATTGTAAACAAACATGTTTTGCCAAGGGTTTTCTGTAAAAACACGTACGTTCAAACGATAGTTTGGATTGGCACAAGCATAGGCATCACGCACATATACTTCCTCCAAACCGTTTGAATATTCAATTATCTTTTTATACAGAGAAGTATAACTTTTTTTGTCAATAGGAATATTGATGTCACCCCAATCCACAGAATTTTTGGTGATGTCATCTTTTACAATAAAGCGGTCTTTAGGCGAACGCCCTGTAAATTTTCCTGTTTTGACAACCAATGCACCTGAGCTACTGAGTTGTCCTTGTCCTTTTCGGATAGTAGCCTCCGCAAGTGCGGCTGGCTGGAGATTAAATTTGTAATTCTTTTGCATGATACGGGTTTGAAATTTTTATTCTCAGAATAATTACAATTGCTTTCATCTAATTCAAAGAATAAACCTATTCCTTATTTTTTTGTGGTCTAAGAAAGCCCAAAGATACAGTTTCTTTTGTGGATTTGCTAAATGCTTACTAGGAATTATTTAGCAAAAAAAACAGATGTAAGTTATTGTTAATTATACACTTACGTTTATTTTATTTGATTTATCCTACCAATGATTAAGGCTTGTTATTTATAGTCTATTGACAACCACTAATAAACGCTTCAAATGCTGCCCCTAGCTCGACTTCAAACTCTGCTTCTAATAAAATACAGTTGCCTGCATTCATAATTACATTACTCAAATTAGGAACGAGGCCAGCAGAATTTAACTCGATTTCTGCTTGATAGGTATTATCTAAAACTGGATTGTCGTTTACCGTTAGATAATCTGGACAATTGTCAATTGGTTCTATCCCATAGGACAAAATGCCATTGCAATAAGCCGTGATATGATTCCAAGGAGTAAACGAACTCTTACTCATATCATACGAGTAATCATTTGTTTCGTCATAATTAGTCCAATCTGTTTTGTGGAAACGGCTTTGTATAGAACTAGAACCTGCGGCGAGCGAACCTGCGGCAGCAGTAAAACCAAATTCGAGGTACGCATCTGCATTGGTGCCAGGAATTGGCATATCTACAAAAGTAGTTGTCACATTCGCAGCCCCAACATCTGCATAATCAATATGCGCCTGCTGTGCTGAAGTCCCTTCTTTGGTAAACCAATATCTAAAGGTCACTTGACTCAAATCTATTGGATCTGTTCCTATATTTTCAATTTGAAATTCTGGGCGAACTTGATTGTCCATTGCTGAACTTGAACTATTATCACTTGTTCTATAATGAATAACTAAATTACATGTGCTTAAACTGACAACAACTGTTTGTGTCATTGTAGTAGAAGCACCATATTCATCTCTAACTGTTAAAGTAATTGTAAACGTACCTTCGACATTATAAGTATGACTCGCCGTCATACCTGTCGCACTTGTACCATCTCCAAAATCCCAAGTATAGGTTAAAATTCCGCCATTAATATCTGTAGAGTTAGAAGCATCTACATTGACTAAAAGTGGAGGTTGTCCATATTGTGGAGTTGCCACAAAATCTGCAACTGGAGCTGTATTAATGACATCAATGTCTATGGAATAAGTATCGGTAAACATTCCGTCCGAAACGGTCAACTCAACGGTATATGTTCCTGGCGTAGTAAAGGTATGATTTGGATTAATCCCCGAAGCCATTGTACCATCTCCAAAATTCCAAGTATAAGTTAGTGGGTCAGCATTAGGATCAGTAGAGCCTGAAGCATCAAAATCAACCAGCAAAGGATAGTCTCCTGTAATTGGAGTTGCTACAAACAAAGCATCTGGCGGCATTGGTGTTGGGTCAAT
>JAHDEQ010000034.1 GCA_020628755.1 Saprospiraceae bacterium | reverse complement strand
TCCGCAATTCTGACGAAATTTGGATTTTAGACCACAGTACTACTAGCGAAGAAGCAGCAGGTCATACAGGAGGGCAATATGGCAAAGGAGGCGATATTTTGTATCGCTGGGGCAATGCTTCTGCCTATGATAGAGCTTCTGTTTCAGAACAAAAGCTATTTGGCCAGCATGGTGTGCATTGGATAAAAGATGGTTTGGCTGATGCAGGAAAATTATTGATTTATAACAATGGCAATGGTCGCCCTGGTACAGATTATTCTACAATAGAAATACTGGAACCTCCACAAGATAGCCAAGGAGGCTACATTATACCAGAAACAAACCCAATAGCACCCCAAAATACTACCATCTTATACGGCGATACTTCAGAAGAGCAATTTTATTCACCTTACTTGTCCAATGCACAACGCTTGAACAATGGCAATACTTTGATTAATGCAGGTTCTCCTGGCGAAGTGTTTGAAATTACACCTGAAAGGGAAATCGTGTGGCATTATATCATACCGCTTTATGGTGATATACCTGGAACTCAAGGAAGCCCAATATCGAATAATTCGACATTTAGAGCATATAAATTTGCTGCTGACTTTGAGGGTTTTGACGGTATAGATTTGACGGCAAATGAAACTATCGAAAATGGACAAAATCCATTGGATTGTAACCTGACTCCTATTTTTGAACTTGAACAATTGGATGTTTCTGCTCATTATTTACCCACTGAAAGAAACCTCATCATCAACAATAAGCAATCTAGCTCTTTACAGTTTATTATTTCCAATATGCAAGGGCGACAGCTCTTGCATGGAACGCTTGATACCGCATTACAAACATTAGATGTATCGCATTTCCCTAGCGGAATTTATAATTTGAGTATGATTTCAAAATCTAATGATATTTATAATTATCGTTTTGGAGTGTTTATGAATTAGTCAATTGGTGTCTGCCTTTTTTGTATAAAGATATATTATTTGAGTAGTTTTAAGGGATTATTCAACAAAAAGTGACCTTCCTGACGGTAGTTAGATCGCTTTTTGTGACCAAATAATTGATAACTCTTACTCACAGTTTATTAAAACGCTCTGATATGTCGAAAAAATATACCTTCTTTTTACTTCTAATTTTATTTTGTTTTTCATCTATAATTGCTCAAGAACAATTATTGGTTAATGCCTATAATCGTACAAGTACTTCGCTCAATGGCAATTGGAAATACATTATTGACCCTTACGAAAATGGTTATTACAATTATCGGTACGAACCTTTTGACCAACAAGAAAGTCCTTGGGCAAGTGCCTTCTTTTTAAATTCCAAACCCAAAAATCCTTCAGACCTTATTGAATACGATTTTGACCAAATGAATGATTTAAAAGTTCCTGGGGATTGGAATACCCAAAAACCCGAACTACTTTATTATGAAGGAACACTTTGGTACAAAAAATCATTTGATTATACATTAACTCAAAAAGAAAATAACATTTTTCTTTATTTTGAAGCCTCCAATTACAAAACAGAAGTCTATCTAAATGGGAAAAAATTGGGAACTCATATTGGCGGTTTTACACCCTTCAACTTTAATGTGACTGACATCTTAAAAGAAAAAGATAACCTCTTGGTCGTCAAAGTAGATAACAAACGACTCAAAGAAGCTATTCCGACACTCAATACCGATTGGTGGAATTATGGTGGATTGACAAGAGATGTAAAACTAATTGAAACTGGAAGTACTTTTATTCAAGATTACTCGATTCAATTAAATCCCGAAAATAATCAGCAAATTAAAGGCTATATCCAACTCAAAGGTAAAAATATGGCTCAACGTGCCATATCTATTTCTATTCCCAAATTGAATATTAAGAAAGAGTTCAAGACAGATGACAATGGTTATATAGACTTTGAAATTCCTGTCAAAAAAATTCAATATTGGTCGGATAAAAACCCGCATCTATATCAAGTCATTTTAGAGACAGAAGAAGAAAAATTAGAAGACCAAATTGGTTTTCGTACGATTCGTACGAAAGGCACTCAGATACTTTTAAATAATGAACCCGTTTATCTAAGAGGTATTTCTATACATGAAGAAAGTCCTTTCCGAAAAGGAAGGGGTTATTCCAAAACTGATGCACAGCAACTTTTACTATGGGCAAAAGAATTGGGCTGCAATTATGTGCGTTTGGCACATTATCCGCACAACGAACATATGGTTCGTCTAGCGGATAAAATGGGCATGTTGGTTTGGGAAGAAAATCCTGTTTATTGGACAATTGAGTGGAATAATCCTTCTACTTATCAAAATGCAGAAAACCAATTATTCGAGTTAATAACAAGAGACAAAAACAGGGCAAGTGTTATCATTTGGTCTATGGCAAATGAAACACCTAATATTCCTGCTCGCAATAAGTTTCTAAACAAACTTGCCCAATTTACAAAATCACAAGATAATACTCGATTGATTAGTGCCGCATTAGAGCAAAAAAATTATAAGGATAATCCTTTTATCAGAACTATTGACGATCCTTTTGCCAACCAAGTAGATATTTTGAGTTTCAATGAATACATTGGCTGGTATGATGGTCTTCCCGAAAAATGCAAAAAGATAACTTGGCAAATCGAACAAGATAAACCTGTCATTATTTCTGAATTTGGTGCTGGGGCAAAAAAAGGCCATTATGGAACTAAAAATACCCGATGGACAGAGGAATTTCAAGAAGATTTGTATATCGAAACCCTCAAAATGATTGATGGAATTGACAAAATTCAAGGTATTTCTCCTTGGGTATTGGTTGATTTTAGATCTCCCCGACGGGTACTCCCCATTATACAGGATGGCTGGAATCGTAAAGGTGTCATTTCAGACGATGGCCAAAAAAAGAAAGCCTTTTTTATATTGCAAGATTATTTTCAGAAAAAAGCTAGAACTGAGTAACTCTATTTTTTGTTTTGCGAGATAAATGGCTTTGCCATTTATCTCGCTTCGATGTTTGCTGATTATTCAATAATCGAAAACTACAAAAATACTATCCTTGGAGTATAGCGACTTTGATTCACCCCTCCCCTACCCTCTTCGTCTTCCAATTATCTCGATTTTGACTAAGTTGTTTTTATTTGTTTCTTCTGTTTATCATTTTTGATGCAGAATAAATTATGATACATAATTTATTTTGCATCTTTATTTACTTGTAAGACAAACTCAAACTATTCAATTTGTAATAAATTATGTATCATAATTTATTGCGCAACACAATTTACAATATCTCAAAAATTGATTTTAAGCCCTTTTAAGATTAAAAAAATGACTAATACTAGAACTTTATAAAAACAAGAAAAAAAATCACCCAACAAGCTGTTTTTAGTCTCAAAAAACGCTTTGCTTTCAAATCAGAAACAAAACCTAAGGGTTTTAATGTAAAAACTGTATATTTAGTATCAAAAACTATTTAATTTATTTTGATTCAAAATAAATTATGTATCATAATTTATATTTCTGGAGTATTTTCGTCAATCAATTTCTCCAAAAATTGCCGAATAGTCATATCATTTTTGACTGCTTCAAACTTGACTCTCCTATGAAAAGAAATACCTACTCGGCACAACTGTGTCTTTTCAGATTCTTTTTTTCTCTTTGGAGGAGATGGTTCTTCCTCTTGAGGAGGAGTCACATTCTCTCTACTTTGATGCTTCTTGGCTATTTCTTGGCCTGCTTTGGCTAGAGCATCTGGATCAAAACTTTTTCTCTTTGCCATATCCTTTAAAGTTTAGTCTGTTTTATAAATTCATCAAAAAATGAAGCAAACCTACGTCTGCCCTCCTTGGTTTCAAGGACCGAGTCATAGGTCGAAGGCGGTCTAAATAAAACCAAGTCACTTAAATAAGAATCAAACATAGGAACACCTTTAGATTCAAAGTAAGCAACTGTATTTTCACAATCTTTTGTATTATTCCATTTGTTGACAACCAAATGATAACTAAAAGGCATTCCTAATTCCTTGCGTTTCTCTTGTACATCTCGAACGATTTGGAGAAAATCATTGGTAGCTACAACATCCATTTCGGCAGGCGTAGTTGGAATAATAACATCATCGCAATGTACAATCGCAGTTACAATCTCAGCATCTTTTTCACTATCCGTAAGTCGAGGAACATCTATCAAAATGACATCATAGTCCTCACTCCTATGCTTCAATTCCATCGTCAAATACTTTGGAAATACATGCTCAATTGGGTACGGCGGATCTATTGTTCCATTTTGAGCTTGTTCTATTAGGCGGCGATTTAAGGCACTTTTTTGGCTATCCGTATCTAACAGGCAGACTTTCAGATTTTTTTGCTTCGCTAAAGCTGTAGCCAGCAAAATACTCAATGTAGTTTTGCCAACCCCTCCTTTACGATTAGCAATGCTAATAATTTTTGCACTCATGTAATCTTATGTTTTATAAAAAGCGACAAGATAAAAAAGAAATAGTACAAAATAAATTTTTATACATTATAAACTTAGAGCAATAATCAATTATGATACATAATATATTATGTATCATAATTGATTTGTAAACCTTACATGAACCGAGGATTACCAAATCGGATAGTTTATGCTCAATAAATAAGGTTCTTTGACTTTTCCAGTGAGAATATTTCCATTCAATTATAACAAAAACAGGACTAACTATAACTTTTTCAGGACAAGTACTTTTCACTAAACTATAACAAATTTGGAACTAAAATCTAACATTTTCGGGACTATTAGCAGTGGAAACTATAAGGAATTTGCCGATTTTTGAGAAATGCTTATTCTTAAAAAAGTATGATACTAATTAAACTATAACAAATTTGGGACTAAAGTCTAACATTTTTGGAACTTGAGCTCTAAGATTTTTTTTAAACTCCAACTTTTAAAGCAGTTGACTTGAATGAGGAATATTCATTTTGCTATTTTAGCCGTTTTGATGCGACAAGCATCAAAAATAGCTTTGCTATTTTTCTTTAAAGGTGAAATCTAACTTCTCAAAAGTTTTCAAATTATAAATCAATTCAACAACAAAATGAAAATAAAAAGATACTGACTATCTTAAATATAACACTTTTGGGACTAAGGGTTTTCCTTGTTGTTTTATTCTTTTATATCTTTTTATTCTTTTAGGGCCTTATAAGAAGCTCATTATTAGTGAATTAGAAGAGCAATTATAACATTTTTAGGACTAATTATAACATATTGAGAACTAACTATAACTTTTTAGGAACTAAGTATAACATATCGAGAACTTCCTATAACATATTCGGGACTTAATATAACTTGAAATTTTAAATGTTATAATTATATTTGCTGTTAATTATAACATATTCGGGACTAATTGCAAAGAAAATTATGGCAAGGAAAAAAAAGGACGAACGTAAAGTTATCAAATTGGTGCGAAAATCAAATCAGTTGGTGGAGGCGCGTTACAAATTTGATATTTGGGAAACGAGAGTTTTTACCAAGATGCTCACCATGATTGATAAAAACGATAAAGACTTCAAAAATTACAGAATCTACATGACCGATTTAATCAAAGAATTGGGCTTAGAAAAAAGCAAGAGTAGCTATGAGATGTTGAAACAAAGTGGTCATAAACTGATGCGGAAGATTATCAAAGTAGTCGTCAATACAGAAGAGGATGGTCTAATGGAGCTAACAACTCCTATAGTTGTAGGTATGAAAAATCCATTAGATGCTAGTAGTCAAGAAGCAAAGTTTATTGATATTTCATTTCATCCCGATATGAAACCGATGCTTTTATCCTTGAAATCTCAATTTACAACCTATGATGCCAGAAATATACTGAAACTTCCAAGTACTTACTCTATCAGAATATATGAGTTGTTGAAGCAATACGAAAAAATTGGTACTCGTAAATTCGACCTCGAAGAACTAAAACAAATCATTGGTGTAGTAGAGGAGATGGATGAAAATGGCAAAAAGACCTTGAAAGATAGCTATCCATTATTTGGAAATTTTAAACAACGTGTGCTTTTAAAAGCTAAAAAGGACTTAAAAAAATATACGGATATTTCCTTTGAGTTTGAACCCTTCAAACGAGGTAGAAAAGTGGCAGGACTAAAGTTTTTTATTTATCCCAATAATCCAGAACGCAAAGCAAAAGGGCCAACAATCAAATCGTCAAAAATTGACACTATTGCAAATGAGCAAGATACTTTCTTGGAATTATATGCCAAAGTAAGTCAGTGGATAGGAAAAGAAGCCTTTCAAAAACTGTTTTCGGAGTATCCTGAGGCACAAGTTCGCAGAGCCATTACATATACCTTGAACCGATTGAAAAAAGGCGATGTCATTCAAAATGTCGCAGGACATATTGTAGCGATGACTAAAGAAAAGAATTTGGTTGATACCATCGAAATCAAGAAAGACGCAATCAAATTGAAAAAGGCAAAGCAAGCGGAAAACAATGAACGAAAACTAAAACTAGAAAACCAAAAGAAAGACTTGTTAGAAAAATGGCAAAAAAATACCGATGCTATTATTCAGGCCATTTTTTTAGAGATACCTGATAAAAAGGCAGAAATTTTGGAATTTCTGCAAAGCAATAAAATCTCCAGATACAAGCCAGAACTATCTTTAGAAGAAAACTTTCAAAACCCTTTTGTAAGAGTAGCCTTTCGGAATCGAGTAAAAGATGAATTTGCCAATAGGTTTGAAGCACTCGATACTAGATATAATAAAGAAATAAAAGAACTTCAAGAACAAATTGACTTCCTATAAAATTTATCCGTTCATATTTACACCGTATTAGCTTCAATAAGAAATAGTTTTTGGTCGATATTTTGCTCAAAAATCGACTTCGTATAGCTTTTTGAGTTTAAAAAATATTTTTTTTGAAAAAAAATATAGATTTTAACTTGCTGATAATCTGGAAGATATAAAAGTGAGAAGAAAAAAATCACTTTTTTTTCAAAAAAAAATGTCCAAACTGTCCAATTCAGAAGAACTCGCTCGTCATGGTAGTGAAATCAATAATTATTCACTTTTAAATTCAACTATCATGACAAACGTATTAAAAACATTATTAGCAGTATCTTTCTTCGCCATTACTTTTACCTTAGCAGCACAAAAAAAGCTCATCAAAGTTGTTACAACACAAACTATTGAAGTATCTAAAGCTGAGGCTTTTGATTTGCTTCGCAACTTTGAACGATTTCCAGAATGGTCTCCTTTTGTGGTAACTGACCCAGAACAAAAAAATCACGTCACAGGCGAAGTTGGACAAGTAGGTTCTGCTTTTCATTGGGAAGGCGTTGCCGAAAAAAGTCAAGGGAAGCAGACTTTAGCGAAAGTCCAAGACAATGAATATTTGAGAATGGAATGCGATATTACAAAACCCTTTAAAGACCAACCCATTTTTGAATATCAGATTAATGAAACAGAGAATGGGGTAGAGGTTGTTCAAAACTTTGAACTACGATGCAATGGATTTAATTATTTTATGATGAAAATTTTTGGGGTAAAAAAGCAAATTGCCGAAACCAACGAACTTGGTTTAGCTCGTCTCAAAACACTATTAGAAAACGAGGCGAAACTAGCTACAAAATAATCTTTCTTTTTTCTAAACATACATTTTTAAACGATTTAAATAACCAAAAAAACATTCAAACAATGAAAGAATTTATGATGATTTTCAGACACGAACCAAATCCAGCTTATCAACCATCTCCACAAGAGATAGAAGCCGAAATCAAAAAATGGCAAGACTGGATTGGTGGTATTGCTGCCCAAGGGAAATTTGGAAGTACCAACCAATTGGGCTACGAAGGCAAAACCATAACTCCTGACGGCGTAGTTACAGACGGCCCTTATGCCGAAATCAAAGAAGTAGTTGGCGGTTATGTTATCGTAAAAGCAGAATCCTTAGATGAAGCGATTGCCATGACAAAAGGATGCCCAATATTTGACCATGGAGCTAAAGTTGAAGTTCGTAATATCATGCAATTAGAATTTTAAACTTCATATTAGAAAACTCAAAACTATCCACGCCGCAGAATTGGCAAACAAATTTGCCAATTCTGCGGCTTCAAAACAACATTCAAAAAACATTAAAATTTAGAAAAATGAAAGATATATTCAATCAAAACACAGTAGCAGAATTTCAAACAAGAATCAATAATATTTCAGCAGATTCTACTGCGCAATGGGGCAAAATGAATGTCTATCAAATGCTCAAACATTGCACCGAAAACGATAAAATGCTTACAAAAGAACGTAAGTTTAAACGATTATTTATAGGAAGAATATTTGGCAGACTAGCACTACGTACAAGTTTAAATGATAAACCATTTACCCACAATTCTCCTACACATCCCGATTTGATTATCAAAGATAATGGCGATGTAGAGACTCAAAAACAAGAGTGGCTTTCTGTTATAGAAGGTTATTATTCCAAACCATCTACTACCTTTGAAAATTTTGTTCATCCCTTTTTTGGTAAAATGACTCCGCAACAAATTAGTAAATTTGCCTACAAACATATTGATCATCATTTACGTCAATTTGGGGTTTAAAACAAATTAGAAAAACGATGCAACCAAACTTAACGCACCTTTTCCGTACCGAATATAGCAAGCTGGTCGCTGTCCTTTGTAAAACTTTTGGTTTGACCAATATCCAATTAGCAGAGGACATCGTCAGCGATACCTTTATCGCTGCCGCCGAAACTTGGGGCAAAAAAGGACTACCAGACAATCAAGTGGCGTGGTTATATACGGTTGCAAAAAACAAAACCCGTGATCATATGCGACGCAAAAAAGTTTTTACTGATAAAATAAAGGTTGATATTGAACATACAAGTCCTAATTCTACTGAAATGGAATTGGACTTTTCGACCCAAAATATTCAAGACAGCCAATTGCAAATGATATTTGCAATTTGTCATCCCAGTATTTCCGAAGAAGCACAAATTGGTTTGGCATTACGTATTCTTTGTGGCTTTGGAATTGATGAAATTTCGGCTGCTTTTCTTTCCAATAAAGAGACTATCAATAAGCGATTGTTTCGAGCCAAAGAAAAATTGAGAAAAGAAAATATTGCCATCGAATTTCCTAAGAAAGAAGAATTATCCACTCGATTAGAAACGGTTTTGCGAACACTCTATTTATTATTCAATGAAGGTTATTATTCTATTTCGACGAATAAATCTTTACGAAAAGACTTTTGTCTGGAAGCCATGCGATTGACCTTATTATTGACTCGGTATTCCATTACTGACCAGCCAAAAGTGAGTGCTTTATTGAGTTTGATGTGTTTTCATGCTTCTCGTTTTGATGCTCGATTAGATGATAGTGGCGAATTTGTATTGTACGAAGATCAAGACATTTCTCGATGGGATAATGCCCTAAAAGAAAAAGGAGAATTGTATTTAAATCGTTCTTCAACGGGCGAAGCACTTTCCAAATATCATTTGGAAGCAGCCATCGCTTTTTGGCATACCGAAAAAGAAGATACCACTGAAAAATGGGAAAATATTTTGCAATTGTACAATTATCTTTTGCAAGTAGAATACTCTCCAGTTGCTGCTTTGAATCGAACCTACGCACTTGCCAAGGCCAACAATAAGGAAGAGGCTATCAAGGAAGCAAAGAAAATCAACCTAGCAAAGAATCATTTGTATCATTGTCTATTAGCAGAATTGTATGCTAAAGAAGAAGCCCCAAAGGCTTTGGAGCACTTAGAAACAGCATTCAAACTCGCAAAAAATGAAGGAGACAAAAATCTCATTCAGCGTAAGATACAGGCTTTGAAATAGTATTTTCAAACAAAGAAAAAGGGTGTAGTCAAAGACTACACCCTTTTTAATATTCCAATTCTAAATTTTAAACATTCATAAATCCAATAGGAGCTGCTCCAGAACTTGTGGAGTAGAAATTACCCAAATTAGGCAAAATCATATTGGCTTCGGAGTCGGGTACGCCAAACCATTTGCCCAATTCATAAAAATACTCATCTGTTGAAATAGTTGGAACAACTACGCTATTTTCTACAATTTGACTATTGCTTTGCGCCAAAGAAGGGTAGAAGCCAAAAATATCGCCTCCTTTAACACCGCCACCCATCACCATCACATTGCCGCCCCAAGCATGGTCAGTGCCATTGCCATTAGAAGTCAAAGTACGTGCAAAGTCAGAAACCGTAAATGTTGTTACTTTGTCCCAAACATTGAGTTCTTCCATAGCAGCATTAAACTCGCCCATCGCCTTGCTTACGACTGTAATCATCTGACTGTAATTATTCAACAACTCATCATGATGATCCCAACCGTCATAGACCACAAAAAAGGTCTGGCGACACATGCCCAATGTGTCACGAACGGCTATCGTTCGGGCAATCATCTGTAAACTTTGAGACAATTCATTCGCAGAAAAAACGGTCGTCAAATTACTTCCAGAAACAGCAGTACTAAAAATATCGTGCGAATCTTGAGCATTATTCACCGTTTGAGCATAAGTCTTCTTAAAAATGTCTTGATACTGTTGATTCAACATACTATTGACTGCCGACGTACGTACTTGGTCAATCATATCAGTACCATTAAATCCTTCGATTCCTATACTTCCTGTACCTGTATTCAAAATGGTATATTCAGAAGTATTGCTACCAGACTGCCAAATATTTCGCCCTGAAAGCGAAATATTCATCGAAATATTTTGATTGGTATTCATACTTTGCAAAATATCCGAAACTCGTCCGCCCCAGCCACTTGCCGAAGTGGTTTGTGGAACAGAGGTTTGCCATTGTTGTATCTGATCAGAATGGGAGAATAAGCCCGAAGGCAACGTAACCGACCCATTGAGGTATTGCTGTGGGCTAGTGGGCTGTACCAAAGTACCAACATTGGCTACAAATGATAATTTACCCGTATTAAATAAGCTCTGCACCTCAGGCATATTGGGGTGTACCCCAAATGTGCCATTGTTGTAAGTCAATGGATTTATTCCCAAAAGAGAGTTTTGAGCCAAAGCCATATTGGTACGAGTAGCCGCATAATTATTGTAAGCCGCATTGTCAGAAGGAACTAACATATTGTGCGAGTCATTCCCGCCTGCCAGTAAAATACAAACCAAGGCTTTGTAATCATTGTTGCCTGCACTATATCGTTGGGCATTATAACCTGCCGTAGCATTGGCCATTCCCAAGTTAAAAAGTGTCGAGAAAAAAGTTGTTGTACCAAGGGCTGCGCATGAGGCTTGCCCGATAAAACGGCGACGGCTCATACCCGTGCCTTTCGACAGGCGAGCTTTATTTTTATTATTCATATTAAGTCGTGTTTGTGTATTTAGGTGTTTATGTGTTTGCGTGCGTTGTTCATAGACACCCAAACACATAGACACATAAACACAAGGTTATTTGAGTATATTATAATCAGGTGAAATCATGACCAAGTAAAGAGCCATCGGAAGTTTATCCTCTTCATAAGGAAGTTGATTGACGGCATTGATAATGATATTTTTGGTCGTGGCAGACAGTTGTCCTGCTGCCAAAAGGATATTGAGACGTTCTACCAAAGCAGTGGCATCATTCATATTGGCTAAAACGAGGCTTTGTTCATCCGAATAATCCAAACTTGTTATGTGATTATCATCAAAACTCGACATCGGATATTGGCCAAAGGTCATATCATTGATAGTATTGACATAGCTAATAGCTGTAGAGCTGTTCAGAATTTGAAATTCTGGACCTACCAAATCTGCATTTTGAACATCACCTGCGGGTTGATAAAACGGAGAGAAAAAATTGAAGACACTCGGCGAAAACATCGGTGTTTGATTCAACATATTGGTAAGATAGTCTTCTCCTGGGAAAAAATTATTAGTATTGGAAGTCGGATTAAATGCTTTGATATAACTCACCATTCGTATCAAAGGCTCTCGCAATTTCCCATTCGTTGGATGATTGACGGCATCGCAATTGCGTGCCTCGGAGTCTAGCAAAATAGCTTTTACCACCGCTTTAAAATCACCTCTTACGCCTTGTCCATTATCAATAAAAGTATTAGCAACTCGATTGATATAAGCTGGGCTTGGATTAGAAGTCGTAAAAAACTGTATGAGTTTTCGGCAAATAAATGGAGGTACATTATCATGTGCAAATAAGCCATCAAGTGCCATATTTACATCTTGCTCGCCCGTTTGTCCGGCAGGAACAACTAAACCATTGAGTAGATTTTTTTGACCAGGTTCATGCCAATTTTCATACATTTTCATGGGAGTAGTCAAGCGTGCAATTTCATCTTCTGATTCTATTTCTCCAAAAATACCACCTGTACTTCCATCGCCAAAACCTGTAAATATTTTAGCATATTCATTTATATCCAAATTGGTATAAGTAGGCGTGGGCCAGCCATTATTATTTAGTTTTATAGAACCATCATTGTTGAGTTCGACCAAACCAATAGAAAATAACTGCATGATTTCACGAGCATAGTTTTCGTCGGGGAAGATATTATTAGCCAAATTCGTTTTTGGATTGTTATAATGACTTAAATAAATGCCCATACCAGGATTGCGAGTAATATCGCCCAACAATGTTCGATAATTTCCGAAGGCTTGGTCCGATAACATATCATAGTAGTGGCCACCGACTTGCGAAACGTCCTCAAATAAATCAGAACCATACAAAGAGATAACAAAGATTTCGGATAATGCTAATGCCATCCGTTGGCGAAGCATATCGGGTTTTGACAAAGCATTATTCCACCAAGCTGCATTAAAATAAGTTCGGTAGAGTGGGGGATTGGCTTCGAGTTCTTCTCCTGGGTCAAGTTCATAAGGATAATAGGAATAAGCCTCTTGCATTTGGTTAAGAATGGGGCTTTTTTGTATCGTAAATTGTTCCTCTATCCAAGCCTCGTAACCCATCGCAGCCGTCATTTGTATGGTTTCATAATCAGCTCCCATACTCGCTTGTGCTAGGAAGCGAGAAGCATCTGCCAATTGTTCGGTATTTGTTACAGGAAAGCCATCTACTGTTTTAGAACCATTATTCGCAGCATTTTGGTTATGACTTGTCGTTACTGTAATTCCTCTGTCGTGACCTGCTCCTAAAAAATCATTGTAGTTTTGGGCGAGTAGCCAATTAGCTACTAGCAGAAAAAGGCAGACAACAACGTGCTGTTTTGAATTAGAAAATTTAGTCATGATATATTAAATTTTTGCGACAGAAGTCGCTGTTACATTTAGGGGTTGATTTTTAAAAGACATTCTTCGATTTCGGCACAAAGCGTATTGCCTAAAGTCACTTCAAAACCTGCATTCAGTTCGATACAATCACCTGCTTTGAAGATAGCATGATTGGCCATGTCAACATGGCCAATAGACGTAATCGTATTTTGTGCGGAGTAGGTATCGGTCAAAATAGGATTGTTGTTAACAGCGAGATTTTCATTATCACATTCGAGGTCGGTGCCCATTTGTGGAGCTAGCATAAACTTGACTTCAGCGAGTCCATTGCAGGTAGCATGACCCCAATTCGAAACAATTGTAATAAGCACATAACGGATATTTACTCCAGCAAAATCGGGGCCTATCAAACCCGTATATATGGCATTGCCATCGGCTTTGGGCAAACGATATGTTCCTAAAGAAGACCAGGTAGTACCGTTTGTAGAATAGTCTATGATAATGTCTTTTGCACCTTTTGTTAATTCAGATACTTTGTTGTGATTCCAAAATCGGGTACGATAAACTTGGTAGCTTTGCCCAAAATCGTAGCGAATCCAATGACTATTGCCACGAAGGGGGTTGGGATTCGGTGTCACTTGGCAAGACTGCCAAGTGTTGTCCCAGATATTGACATCAGGACTAGAACAAGATTGTGCCCTTACTTCATTTAAAAGAAGTAAGAGACATCCAAACAATAAGACTGTTACGTTTTTCATATTTTATCAAGAGCTTAAACGGATGAAAAAATAGCAGGGATTTTATTAGAGAAAAACTTAACAGCGATATACCCTACCTTTTTTATAATTTTTTTTAGACTTGTTTTTTTATCAACTCTAAATGAGTAATTTTGAACCATGAGTGTTTGTGAAGAAAAAATATATGAACAAGTTTTTATGACCGAGTCAGAAGGTTTGCGGAATTTCTTATACTACAAATGTGGTGATATGAAACAAGCCGAAGATTGGGTACAAGAGTCTTTTGTTCGGATGTGGAACAACTGTGCAAAAGTGCCTTTGGCCAAAGCCAAAGGGTTTTTATATACCGTTGCGAATAATCTTTTTTTGAATGAAGTCAAGCATCGAAAAGTAGTTATGAAGTTTGAACAAAGAGGAGGACATACGGACAGAGACAATGAAAGTCCACAATATTTGTTAGAGATGGAAGAGTTTCAGCAAAAGCTGCAAACTGCTATTGCAGCTTTGCCCGAAAAACAGCGAATGGTATTTCTGATGAATCGCATTGACCAACTCAAATACCGTGAAATTGCCGAAAAACTCAATATCAGTGTCAAAGCGGTAGAAAAACGGATGCATAAAGCACTTGCTGTGCTAAGAAAAATATACCATAAAGTGTAGGGTAATACTTTATGTAGTTGTTGTTAAGTTGACAGACAAAATAGCTATATGAAAGGAAGAGATACACTGTATGCCCGTTGGCTTAGTGGCGATTTGAGTTCGGAAGAACTCCAACAACTAAAGTCAAGTGGCGAATTAGAACAATTAGAAGCCATTGTTAAATCAATGGAGCAATTGCAGTTACCGAACTACGATAAGGAAGCTGCATTTAAAAAATTAAAAGAAAAACGCCAGAAAAAACCTGTTGCTAAAGTTGTAGGAATGCCTATTCGGTGGATGATTGCTGCTGCGGCTAGTTTGATCCTTCTTGCGGTAGCTTGGTTTTTGATGCGACCAAGCCCCGAGGCTCGATTTATGGCTCAAAATGGCAGTAACCAAACTTTTGACTTAGTAGATGGTTCGGAGGTGATTTTGAACGACGGTTCGGAAATAATCTATCATCCAAAAGATTGGGAGAACTCTCGACAAGTAAAACTCAAAGGCGAAGCTGTTTTTGATGTAGAAAAAGGTTCGGATTTTGTGGTGCAGACTCAAAACGGTACGGTTCGAGTTTTGGGTACACGCTTTAATGTACGTGCATGGGGAAGCAATTTGTATGTCGAATGCTATCACGGAAAGGTAGAAGTTCGCAGCAAAGGACAACAAACTATTTTGACTCCCAACGAAGCCATCAATGTGGTCAATGGGAAAATGCAAGACGAGCAGCTTATTCAACACAAAGAACCTTTGTGGATAGCAGGAAGCTCTCGTTTTTATAAAGAATCTATCCAAGAAGTATTTGCCGAAATCGAACGTCAGTTTGATGTTAAGGTTCGGCATACTCAAAAACAGCGTTCCTTTTCAGGAAGTTTTCAGCACGACGACTTAGAGGCAGCCCTCAAGAATATTTGTAAACCTTTAGGGATTCGTTATACTATTTTAGATGACAAAAAAGAAATACTTATTGAATAGATTGCTTTGTTTATTGGTAATCTTATTCGGTTTGAATATCGGCCAAACCTATGGTCAAAAAAAGAAAATTTCGTTTCAAAATACGCCATTTGTTGAAGTACTTCAACAAATAGAACAGGCTCAAATTACACCGACTTTTAACTATGCTCCTGACTTAGTTCAAGAATTTATATTTACAGGAGTACTCGATTTAGAGCAGGACAATTATTTGAACAAATTGCTTTATGATACCAATCTTGATTTTGAGATTCATCAAAAAAGTATTCTTCTTTTTGTAGAAGAAAAAAAGGATTGGCGTATTTGCGGTACTATCATAGACCAAGAGTTTAAATCTCCCTTGGCTTTTGCTACAATCATCTCTGATGACCATCTCGCTGGCACACAGTCTAACGAACAAGGTTTTTTTGATTTTAGTTGTAAGGCTTATAAGAATCAGACCATTCAAATTAGTTATCTAGGTTATCAAAGCAAAAGATTCGACTTACGAAAACTACAAGATTGCCCAAAAATATACCTCGAAATAGATGGCGATTTGCTCGGCCAAGAAATCATCGTAACCGATTATCTTTTGGATGGCATCACCGAAGGTGCTGCCTACAGCGAAGTGGAAATGAACTACGACCAATTGTCCAAATCGCATTCGGTAGTAGAGCATGATATTTTAAAAACAACACAATTCTTACCAGGTATTACAAGTATTGACGAGAGTGCTTCCAATATACAAATACGAGGTGGCACTGCCGACCAAAACCTCATCTTATGGGAAGGCAATACGATTTACAATCCAGGACATTTTTTTGGTATGATTTCGGCCATCAATCCTTTTGTTGTCGATAAAGTGGAGGTCTATAAAGGTGTATTTGACCCTCGATTTGACAATAGAGTAGGGGGTATTATAGATATGTCTTTGCAAGATTCCATTTCTACCCAAATCAAAGCAGGTGCTGGTTCTACACTTTCGGAGAGCCATGCTTACCTTGATGTTCCCTTGCTCGATAACACCCTTTCTATTTTGGCATCGGGCAGACATAGTTTGAGTCCCTGGTTGGGTTCGCCTACGATTGGCAAATATGCCGATAAAGTATTTCAGGCTACCAGGGTTTCTGACCAACAAGAAGATGTTGATTTGGGTTTTTTGGATGCCGAGCAATTTCAACAATTTTATGATTGGAATGCAAAACTCATTTTTCGTCCTACCAAGCGGATGACCTTTAAAACAGGTTATTTTACAAGTAGTAATCAATTTAATTATGATGCAACGATATTTGAGGAACGCTTATTTACTAGAGATGATGTCTATTTTCAAACGATTGCTTTCAATGCGAGTTTAGCCGTGCAAGTATCTCCCAAATGGGAGACTACTTTTGCTTTTGTGCAATCGTACTACCAAAATGATTATAATTTTATTTTTATAGAGGAAGAAGAACCACTCTATAGCAATAGCGTATTTAATGACATTGACGACCAAAGTTGGAAATGGGAAAATCGTTTTTTCGTCTCACCTTCGCTCTCGTTTCAGTTGGGCTATGATTACAATTACAAAGATGTTAATTTCAACTTCTTCATTGAAGAAGAAGATGAGCCCGACTACGAAGACATGAATTTTGTGGAAGCGCATTTTCACAATGCTTATGGAGCATTCAACTATGAAAAAAAGAATCTGCGAATAGATGGCGGATTACGTCTGACCTACTACCAAGAAGAAGAACGTGCCGTTGCTTCTCCTCGACTCAATCTGCAATATGCACTTCGGCCACACTTGAAACTCAAAGCAGCAACAGGTGTTTTTTATCAATTTATTAGCCAATTGCAGCAATTTGGCGAAAACGATTTAGGCGTTGATAATCCTGTTTGGATTATTAGTCGAACCGAAACGGACTCTGCTCAAAAAGCAAATAAATTATCAGCAGGTTTGGTCTATCACCACAAAGGTTGGTTGCTAGATGTAGAGGCTTATCGGCATTATATTTCAGGTCTAAATACCATCAATCCTATTTTTAACAGTAGCGTCAATCTTTTTGAAGAATTTGAAACAGGAAGTTCAGAGTCTATTGGCTTAGATGTTCTATTCAAAAAACGTTGGAATCCTTATACGATTTGGTTCAACTATTCTTTGAGTCGGGTCAAATTCTTTTTTCCGACGATTGTCGAAGATGGTTTTGCAGCTACAAATGACCAACGTCATAATTTTAGTATTGTCAATTCTTTTAAATATAAGAGCTGGAATTTTGCACTTAGTGGCCAGTATCGAACAGGACTTCCGTATTCCGTTCCTGTTGGTATAATGGGAATGTACAATGATTTATATTTTGAAAACTTCAATAATTATCGTCTAGCGGATTATATCCGCCTCGACTTTA
This sequence comes from Saprospiraceae bacterium, assembly GCA_020628755.1. GTDB lineage: Bacteria > Bacteroidota > Bacteroidia > Chitinophagales > Saprospiraceae > JAHDES01. The sequence goes on along the minus strand of JAHDEQ010000034.1, from coordinate 7,621 downwards.
ATATACATTATCGTTTTGGTATAAAAGATACTCGTCTAAAAGGAGAATTTTCGGCATCAATTGTCAATTTATTTAATCGGACGAATCCTTTTTCAAGGGAATATTTTGTGGAAGACGATGAGGAAATTGCAAGCATTTCTTTTGTAGAAAAAGGCTTATTGCAACGAACGCCTTCGGTTTTGATTCGATTTTATTGGTGATTTGGGCATTTCCATACACGAATTTTCGTGTATGGATAGCGATAGCATTTTATTGTTTTACCACTTTTTGACTACTTTGCTGTCGCCCTTCAAGTGTCAAGGTTTCCAAAATATAAATCCCTGCGGGCAAGCTACTCATATCAATTGAAATTTGGTTTAAACCCAAACGCATTTGTTTGCTCGCTCTAAACAGTGCTTTGCCACTAATATCTTTGATACTATAATTCAAAAAATCCGTCTCTTGGCAAACATACTCTAGCGTAACTTGTGCGGCTGTTGGGTTGGGATATACCTTGAGTTTATCAGGATTTACAATTGTTGTTGTGCCGGTAGTATTGCCATCTGTCGTAAAGAAAAACAATTCGCTCCATTGTACATCATCGCCACATTCGATACCAATAATCAGTTCATACTCAGCAAAAGGCGTAAGATTTTCAAGGCTTATTTCGGTGGCTTCCAATTCTAATTCAATCCACTCTGTACCATCAATAATACCATACTCTACATAAAAGAAATCCTCTTGATTGGGAGCATTCCAAGCAATATGAGCACTCGTTGTGCTTATAGATTCTAGCCAAATATCGTCCACACCAGCACATTCTGAAACAGCTCCTTCTTCGAGTGTCGTAAAAGTTTCTATATCCGAAGGCAACAATTCATCATCGCACTCTATGAGAATCTGAAATTCATAAGTTGTCATAGGATTCAAACCATTTATAAAAACTTCAGGTTCTTCCAATTCAATTTCTATAAAATTTTCGCCTATTTCACGATAGCGAAATACGAAAAAGGGTTCATCTATATTTTCGTCAACTTCCCAAAAAATAAAAATCTCAGTATCGGTAACCTCTTCCAAATAAAACTCATTTATGGCAGCACAATCATCTACATATTCTTCTGATTCGGGAATTTCAACAGGTGGTTTATTTAAATTAAATTTGATTTCAGCAATACCAGCACAATTGACATCGCCATGTGTGCTCAACACCGTCAATAAAACATAACGAGCCTGTATTGCCTCAAAATCCGGCCCTGCAAAACCTCCATAAATGGCCGCACCATCTGCTTTCGGAAACTTCATTTCGCCCCATAAAGTCCAATTTTCGCCATCTTCGGAATAATCAAATTTGACCAAATCAAAACCCTGATTGAGCCGAGTAGGATCATTGGTATTCCAAACCCAAGTAGAGCCAAGAAATTGATTATTTCCCAAATCATATAATATCCAATGTGTATCACCATAACTCGATATTGGATTTGGAGTTTTATCACAAGAAACCCAAGTATCTTTCCAAATATTAGTATCGGGCTCAAAACATTGAGCCATTATCAATGGAGTCGAAAGAAAAAAGAAAAGAAAGGGCATTATATTTTTCATACGTATTGTTTTATCATCAATATCCCACTAGCTGCGGGTCTTTGATGATAAAACACATAGGGGAAGATTTACCCTACTTTTAGGAACAATTTTTTTAGGAGTACAAAATTATTCTTTAGTAATTATTTGAATATTAAGCAATATTTCAGAACCAATTTTATAATCAATACTGTCTGGTTTAACTCTAGGGATTTTGAATTTTTCAGAAGCAATTTGCACCCAAAGATGATTTTTATCTAAAGCCACTATAGTGCCTTTGATCGGTTTGCTTTTTTGCGTATCAAAAAAATCAGCAGCAAGCGCATCCTTAATGATTTTTCCTTGGTCAAGGTGGATGATTCGGTCAGCCATTTTTTGAACTTCTGCCTTGTCATGACTAATTAAAATTGTTGTGAGATTAAATTGTTGATGGACATTCAAAATATAATCTTGTAATTTATGACGCATTTCATGGTCAACAGCCGAAAGCGGTTCGTCGAGCAATAATAGCTGAGGATGTTGTACCAAGGCTCTTGCCAAAGCAACCCGTTGTTGTTGTCCACCAGACAACAAATGTGGTTTTTGTCGTCTCAAATCTCCCAATTCCATGACATCAATTAGTTCGGAGATTCTCTTTTTTTCTACACCTTTAGGCAAAGCAAAAAGTAAGTTACCTTCTACAGTCATATTTGGAAAAAGCGAATAATCTTGAAAAAGATAGCCAATTTGACGTTGTTGAGGTTTTAGAAAAATCTTTTTTTGATGGTCAAACCACGTTTTTTGGTGAACGATTATTTTGCCCGTATCTGCTTGCAGGAGACCTGCAAGCATGCGCAGGAAAGAAGTCTTACCAGCACCAGATTTTCCATAAATAGCCAAGAATTTTCCAGCATTCAAATTAAAAGATACATCCAAGTGCATTTTGCCTTGAGTAGCTTGTAGTATTTTTTTTAGTTCTATGGCTATCACTTGATGATGTGTTTGGTGTAGCTTCCGTTATAAAGATAAACGAGCAATAAAATAAAAAAAGAAAGGGCAAACAAAATAAAAGAATAGGAATTGGCGACGGCATAATTGAGGCTTTCTACCTGTTCATAAATAGCGATAGAAGCCACTTTTGTTTCGCCTTGTATGCTTCCTCCGATCATAAGCACAAGCCCAAATTCACCTATGGTATGTGCAAAAGACAAGACAATACCCGTAATCAAGGCAGGCCGAATATTGGGCAACAATACTCGTAAGAGTGTTGTCCATTCGGACTTGCCCAAGACATAAGAGGCTTCTCGCAAAGAAGGCGATAAATTGGCTAATCCAGCCTGTATGGGATGCACCATAAAGGGCAAACTATATAGCATAGAACCTAAAACTAGACCTTCATACGAAAACACTAAGCGCAAGCCTAAATATTGGTCGAGCCAAGCCCCAAAGCTATTATTCGGACTAAATGCGAGTAACAAATAAAAACCCAAAACCGTAGGAGGCAACACCAATGGCAAACTAATAATGGCTTCTATGATGGGCTTAATCTTGAATTTGGTATAAGCTAACCAATAAGCAATTGGAATACCGATAAGGAACAACAAAATAGTTGTTGTTAGTGCAAGTTGGAAAGTAAGTGTTAGAGGTTGCCAATCAATCATATCAATAAAGGACTCAAAAATAGTATTTCCCACAAAAATAAAACACTATATTTGGTACTATAATTAAATGACTCTTTACAGACAAGGTCATTAGCATCAAGACTTTTACAGAAAAGCCAAAAACCCTCGATTATGGAATTTACGCTCTCTACACTCGACATTGCCATAATGGCAATTTATCTTATCGGTATTGTTATCTATGGTATCATGATGGGCAAACAAAATAGCTCCGAAGAATATTTCTTGGGCGGTCGTTCGCTGACTTGGCCCGTAGTCGGTATTTCTTTATTTGCTGCCAATATTTCTTCTTCTACCTTGATTGGTTTGGCAGGTGCAGCCTATCTTTTGGATATGACAGTGTATAATTATGAGTGGTATGCGGTGGTTGTTTTGGTGTTTTTTGCTATTTTCTTTTTGCCATTTTACCTCAAAACAGGGGTTTATACGATGCCCGAATTTTTGGAGCGACGCTACGATAGTCGTTCTCGATATATTTTCTCCTTTTTGATGATTATCGGAAATATTTTGATTGATACAGCGGCTTCGCTGTATGTGGGTTTGATTGTGTTGAGCGTTATTTTTCCTACCATTCCACCTTGGATGATTATTGTCTTTTTGGCCGTAGCCGCAGCAGCATATACGATTCCTGGTGGATTGAGTTCGGTGGTCAAAACGGAAGTGATTCAGGCGATAGTATTGATTTTTGGATCTTGTGTGTTGACTTATTTTGCTTTTGATAAAGTAGGAGGTTGGTCAGCCATGATTGACCAACTCAATAGCCTCAATGCACAAGGCATTTCTGATAAAAATGCTGCCGAAGCACTTAGTATTGTTCGAGAAAATTCAGGTGATTGGTGGCGACAATACAATGCACCCATTGTCCCTTCTTGGGGACTCTGGACGGGAGTTCCTTTATTGGGTTTTTATTTTTGGGCGAATAATCAGTTTATGGTACAACGGGTTTTAAGTTCTAAAAACTTAAATCATGGCCGTTGGGGAGCTTTATTTGCGGGTTTACTCAAAGTACCTGTCGTATTTATTATGGTGATACCTGGTACTTTGGCCTATCTACTTTATCGAGATAGCACCAATATTAGTTATACTACGTCAAGCGGGGAAGTTTGTACTAACTTGGCAAATTGTACCGATTATACTTATCCGACTTTATTATTTGATTTGTTGCCAGCAGGTTTGTTGGGTTTGGTTGTTGCAGGGCTTTTAGCAGCTATGATGAGTTCGATTTCGGCAACATTTAACTCTGCATCCACTCTTATTACAATGGATTTTGTACATAAAGCACGGCCCAATATGACTAGCAAACAACTGGTTCGGGCAGGACAAATTGCTACCCTTGTATTGGTTGTTTTAGCTTCTATGTGGGCACCACAAATTGGAAAATACGGAAACTTATTTGGTTATCTTCAAGATATTTTAGGTTATATCGCACCTCCGATTGCATCAACATTTATTATAGGACTGTTTTGGAAACGGGCCAATGCAACGGGTTCTTTTGTGAGTTTGGTCTTTGGTTTGGTGATGGCCGTCATTTGGGCAATGGGGATTATCAATGGAGTTGATCATTGGTTTTTCCAATTGCATTTCTTGTTGCGAACGACCGTTTTATTTGTACTATGTGCCGTAGTACTTATTGTAGTTAGTTTGATGACACCAGCACCATCTTTAGAAAAAGTAAAAGAATTGACTTGGTCTCCACAACTTATCAGAGAAGAAACAGAAGAGTTACGTGGATTACCTTGGTATCAAAATTACCGTATTCTTTCTATTTTACTGCTCATTTTTACAGCCTTAGTCGTAGGAATGTTTTGGTAGGAGCAATTTTTTTAATCTGGATTACTGCTTTCCTAAATTTGCGGGAAGCCTCAAGAATAGCGAAGTTTAGTAAAGCTGAATTTACCCTACAACAGCTTGCAAAATACTTTGGTGCATACGTGCTACCGAGTAGTTGCAAGCTGTAGTGCGAGCATTTTGAGCAAAGAGTTGGTACAACTTATAGTCAGAAGCCAACTGCTCCAAGTACTTTTTTAAAGTTCCCATTTCTCTTTGATCTACTTGAAAACCATTGTAGGCATGATGGACAAACTCCGTACAACCACCCACAGGCGGCGATATGGCAGGGATGCCATATTCCATCCCTTCAAGCAAAGTCATTCCAAATGTTTCAACCCACTGTTCAGGATGCGATAAATTGACGACTACATCTGCCTTTTGATAAAAAGGATGAACATTGCTTTGTTTGGGAAAAATAGTCAAATTTTCGGGCAAAGATTGATTGTTGAAATACGAATCAATAGCCATTTCTTCGGCATTGAGTACCAAATCAAAGTTTAGTTGAGGTAGGAGTTTTGCAATTTTTATAAACTCATCAACTCCTTTGTAGGCTTTGAGTGAGCAAAGCATCAGCACTGTAAATGCTTCTTTATTTTTTTCTTTTTTATACGATTGAGCCGTTTTTATAAAATCATCAGACAAGGCATTGTGAACGACTGTCGAAGGCACATTTTCTATGGGTTCTTGTTGTTGCAAATAATCAGAAACGTATATAATTTGACTAGCCGTTTTAGAAGCGACCCATTTTAGAAAGGCTTTGAGAAAGGCAGGTTTGACAGAAGTTTCATGAATATGATAAATGACTTTTTTGTTCATCAATTTGGCAGCAAGGGCAACGCCGAAAGGCAGCAGTGTATTTACATACACTGCCACGTCTTGTTTTCGGTATTGGAACATTTTTAAGAAGCAGTAGAATTGTGTCCAAAAAAAGAGAAAAACACGTATCCATTTCTGCTCCACAAATGCATACCTATTATCAAAAGAACGAACATTCAAATTGGATAAAAAACCTTCTTGTTGCGTAGAAGTAAGTACATCAACTTCATAACCTTTTTCCAAAAACCCTTTAATAACTGTTGATAAAACTAAGGGGCTTCCACTAAAATCATTGTACAAATGTGTACATACTATTTTTTTCATAATGGTAGAATTAGGCTAGACTCGATTTATATTTTTTACTTGCTTTTTGGAATCGGGACTTATCAATTTCTTGATAATTTTTAGAAATAATACTTCCCTTTCGGTGCCAAGTAAAGTAAGTTTCAAACCTTTCTTTTGCCCCTTTCGATAGTTTTGTTCGGAATGCTTCATGGTGATACAATTTGTCTATTGCGATAGATAGATTTTTGATAGTTGTTAAATAATCAGAAATCGGAATTTTAATGCCCGAATTTTCATCAATAGATTCTCCTGGGCCAATATTGTCTAAACAAACAACAGGCAAGCCAAAAGATAGTGCCTCTGGCACAACCATACCTGCGCCTTCATGCGAAGGAAAAAGAAAGACATCGGCATTAGAAAAATAAGTATTCAGTTCGCTCCGATTAACCCAATAGACAAAGGCAACTGCATTACCGATGTTCAATTGTTGGACTAAGTTTTGAAGCTGGTTTTTGAGAGGGCCTTTTCCTATAAGGGTAAGTTTTAAATTTGCTTGTATCGACGGATTTTGTTGCTCATAAAATTGTGCAAAAGCTCGAATAGTCAAATCAAATCCTTTGAGATGTACAAAGCGACCGATGGACAGCAGTTCAAACTGCTGGCTTGACTTTGGCAAAATGGCAGCTTCTTCGGTAGCAATTGCAGGTAGCAAAACGACCTTTTCTTTAGGAAGATTTAATACTTTTTCGACACTACTGTTGATACATAGAATCTTTGAAGCCTTCCACTTTGTAATTTTTAAAAAAGGGTCAAAAGTCCAAAAGAACTTTTTGACATACCATTTTATACGGTCTTGAAGCAAGGCTTTCCAACCGCCCGTTTGCAAGATAAATGCCTTTTCGATTTTGGGATGATGCCCGACTGGCCCCCAAACAAAAGGCTTTCCAAAAATCCATAAAAAGGTAGGCATCCAATCGCAATGAAAATTGAGATGATGCGCCACATCAAATTGAAATTTGCGCTTCCATATAAAAAAAACAATTCCAATTTGCCAAAGGTAGGCATAGAGCAAAGCTCCTTTTTCTTTCCGTTTCCAAAAACGCATCCAATAGGGCAAATCAAAATATTCAAACTGAATATTTTGGGCGGAAGGAATATCATTTTCTGTCAAATATTGTTCTATTGCATCTTGGTTATTTTCTCTGGTGATTGCCACAATCCGATTTTCTTTGGCAACTTGTATCAAGATATTCCAAGCCGTACCATCTTCCGACCCTTTGTAAGGATTGATAGCATAAGCGGTGATTAGACTTTTGATAGATGCTGACATGATTAATATTTTGACTTTAAAACTTTGGCAGGAACACCACCAATGACCGAATTGGGAGGCATACTTTTGGTGACAACGGCTCCTGCTGCCACCACACAATTGTCGCCAATTGTGACCCCATCAAGGATAGTTACTTTAGCACCAA
>JAHDEQ010000033.1:16436-25539 GCA_020628755.1 Saprospiraceae bacterium | reverse complement strand
GATTAATTCTAAGTCTAAATCTTCTGGGGAAAATTTTATAGAAATATTTTGATTTTGATTTTTTACATCATCAGGAAAAGAATCAATATCATAACCCATTTCTTGAAAAACTCGAATAAGGTTTTCTAGATTTTTAGCTGTAGTATCAATCCAAAAATCAACATCAGCAGAATATCGTTGGTAGCCGTGAAAATTCACAGCACCACCTCCAACCATTAGCATTTTTACTCCAAATTGGTTAGCCAACTGGATAAATTGATTGATATTATCCTTCCATTGTTGTATCATTTTTTATTTCTATCGGTGTTGATGATGATGACAAAGTTATCTTTTTTTCGGGTTTGGCTTTGGTAGGAAATTGCTTCATACGTTGCATAAGCCAAAGAAAACGATAGAATCGTTCAGGTGGACTGAGTTTCAAGAATGCCTCTTGACGTTCTCGATTACTTTCTTCTTTTGTTTGAAATTTAATTTGCATTAAAACCAATTTATTACTTCTAAATATTAAATGCAAACCGCTTTCCTAAATCTTTGAGCTACTCAAAAGTTTCTAAGGCTTCAAAAATATCATCTAATTCATCAAAAGATTTGAAGCCGACTTTTTCTTCTTCGCCACCTTTGACTTGTAAACCCGAAGGATTTATTTTTTCGATTAAATCATCTAATTGGCTTGCTTGAATAGGAATACTTAAAATAATTTTCTTTTGCTGGCAAAGCAATTGGAGGTACTCCAAATTGCTGGGGTTTAGCTCGGCGTAAGCAATATTATTTTTATCCAAATCAATCAAAAAAGTGTCTGTATAACGTTCAAATTTATCAATATGAAACTTCAAATCGTCTATCAAAGCATCTTGATTTTCGACTACAATTTCTTTGATAATGGAAGTATTATCTAATTTTTCTAAAACATCTTCTCCTACAAACATATCCAATTGGATAGCATCCAATTCTAGATTTTGAATAGTTGTCAAAATCTCATCTGGAGCTTGCAAACTAAATTCACCAACTATTTTTGGCCCTTCGACCCATTCTTTTATGGCAGCTACTTCAATAAATGGAACGAAATTTTCAGTATGAGGAGTAAGGCAAAAGCCTAACCACTCTACATCCCAGGCCGCAAAGTACCGAGCATCGGTCAAATTTGTGATTTGACCAGCCTTGATTTTTGTTTTTAACATAAAAAAGTATTGGAGTAAACTTGAATTTTAGCTCAAAAAAGTGCAAATTTATACATAACAAATAGTTTAACCAATCTTTTCGAGAGAACTGTACAATTAAAAGCAAATCTCCCTTCATCTAAGAATCCAACTCTAAATGGCCAACGAAAAACCGAATTATTACCAACAAGTCTATGATGTGACTCGTCAAATACCGTATGGCAAAGTGAGTACTTATGGTGCAATTGCCAATTTTTTGGAATTAGGGTCGGCTCGTATGGTAGGTTGGGCATTAAACAAAAGTTTTAGCGGAGGCGATGCTGCTGTTCCAGCGCATCGAGTCGTCAATCGCAAGGGAGAATTATCAGGTAGAATACATTTTCCAAGCCCCACCATGATGCAACAATTACTAGAAAACGAAGGTGTCATCATCGAGAATCATACAGTACAAAATTTTAATCAACATTTTTGGGATCCAACTGAAAACATTTAGATGGGGAGTAAATGAGTTTTAACCCTACGATTTTTTCTCCACTAATTATTAGACGAAAAGCCAATCTATTTCCTTTATTACAAATAGGTTGACATGAACAAACTGTATTATCTTTTATTCTTGAGTATGCTACTGACAGTTGGAGGTAGTAAAGAAACGGCTTTTATTTATTGGACGGAAGATTATAAATTGAGTTGGAATGACTTTAAAGGGCATCCTCGCTACGATTATCAATCCATTGATGCACTGACTTCTTCGGGTATTGTAGATTATAAAGGCTGCAAAGACGGCAAAATAAATTATAAAATTCAAGCCTATTTTGAGAAGGACAATTCTTGGGTCAAAGACGAAGCCTACACCGATTATCACCTCGCTCACGAACAACTCCATTTTGATATTACCGAATTATATGCTCGCAAACTGCGAAAACTTCTAGGACAACAAGAATTTAAGTGTGGCGAAGAAGCTGATTTTGAAGCATTTGTACAATCCAATTTAGATAATTGGTACAATGAACAACGCAATTATGATATTCATACACGGCATAGTATGGACAAAGCAAAGCAGCGCGAATGGTATTATCGCATCAAAATGGAGCTAGATTTGTTGAGAAATTATAGGTAAATTTGATTTGTTGAATCCAAGGCGTTTTTATCGCATCAGCGATACATCACCACTAAATATTTCAACACGTCCATTGGATTTGGTTACTTTTGCATACCAAACAAATACTGCCGAAGATTTTGTTTGTCCTCTAAAATTACCATCCCAGCCAAAATTTTCATCATTTGGAACAAAGTCAACAGCCTCAAAAACCAAACTTCCCCATCTATCATAAATACGAAATACATCCACTAATTTCACTTCTGGACTAGCAAAAACAGTCAATCTATCATTGATACCATCATCGTTGGGCGAAAATGCCGAAGGAACATAAACGTTAATTCCTGCGTCTATACGCAAAACGATAGCATCACTATAAGTACATCCATTTTTGCTAACAAGGGTGACTTCGTAAACTATTTCTTCTGAAACTTGTGCCACAGGGCTGGGACAGTCTGTACAAGATAGTCCAGTGCTTGGTGTCCAATTGATTTCATCAATATCTGACACTGGCAAATTGGTTTTCATAGCCAGTTGAGTTTTGGTATCGGAACGAACGTGTAGGTCGGCTCCTAAGTCAACCTCAACCATTCCGCCATCAAAATAAGAAAGGGTAGTAGAGGTCTCACTCTCGCAATTATTAGCAGACACGGTCACACTATAAATACCTGCCTCATCAACGCTTGTGTAAGCACCAATATCGCCCGTTGACCAGTAATAAGAATCGCCACCACTTGCTGTGAGGGTGGTACTTTCGCCTTCGCAAAGGAGTGTATCGCCTTCGATTAGAGCATGAGGGAGTTCTTGCAGGACAACATGAGATGAAGCCGTACCTGTACAACCAAATTCGTTGGTGACGGTAACTTGATAAGTATCTTCTGTCGAAATAGAAATTGCGGAATCAAATGTACCAGTACTCCATTCATAAGTTCTCAAATTGCTACCACTGACTTCCAATCTGCCCGTATCGCCTTCACAAATGCTCGTATTGCCTATGATTTCTATATCTTGAGGTGTTCCGATAGTGATAAATTGCCGTTGTATTGTACTATTTCCACAAGCATCTGTAGCAAGCCATTGGCGACTAATAAGACTAGCAGATTCTTGAATGTCTTGTGATGAAACTATATCGCCGTCGCTACAATTGTCTGTCCAAGACAAATCTATAGCAGGAGGTATTTCTTCTATAATACAAACAGTAATATCGGCAGGAGCTGCTTCAATTATTGGTGGCGTGTAGTCGGCTACGACTACACGTTGACTTGCCATTAGCAGGTCACCTGAACAAGCGTCATAGTATTCCCAAAATCGCTCAATCGTTCGGGGGCAACCCTCATTATTATCAATTTCAAAGCCTCGCACAGTACCTGAAATTTGACAGGCCTCTACTGTTTTATTTATAAAAACTAAATCTTCTTGAATTGGAATAGCAGTGCATTCAACCGTAATATCATTGGGAATATTCATAAAAGTTGGAGCTGGGCTAGGATTGATAGTGATGCTTTGTATATGTTCACTTTTATTGCCGCAAGCGTCGGTGTATTCCCAAGTACGTGTATAAAAGCCGCCATTGCAGGGATGCGCATTGCCAAGTTCATTGGCGATGCTTTCGCCAGAGCCACCGCAATTATCTGTCCATTGCAAGTTTTCTAATGGAGGAAGTTCAGCCATACAATTTAGTGTAATATCAAGGGGAGGATTATTGAAAACAGGAAATTCGGTATCAATAGTTGATATTTGAATACTGACCAAATCGCAGTAGTCCGTACAATCCAAAGCAGAAACATTCATTCCTAGCATTACAGGTGCTGCCTCATCCGAAAAATTATAAGCATAAAACCTATAATTTTGACAGTCTGTCGAGAGTTCAAAAATACCATTATCGGCTTCGATTATTTCTAATATAGTTCCCAATTCATTGGTCAAAAAGAGGATTTGGCTTTGCTCTTCATCGGTATTATAACCGCTTGTACTAGCTATTAGGTTTGAACATGCACAAGGATTGTTTGATGAAACCTCAATCATTCCTGCATTAGCCGTACAATTGGGCATGGTCAAAACCTCGACACAAGAGCTGGTCTCACAAGCTGTCCCACTAGATGCAGTTACACAATAAACAGTATTGATACTTGGACTTACCTCTATCATAGAATTGCTTTGCCCATCAGACCAAAGATACGACTCACATCCCGTTCCTGCATCTAAACTCACAGATTCTCCTACACATATTGGCCCTATAGTACCTTCAGGAAGGCTTGTACCTGCTGCATTGATAATGACAGGTATCGTCAAATCAAATTGGCAATTGGAGGCCAAAGCCCAGCCACCCGTTTCGCCATCATCCGTTATTCTAAATGTAACTTCCTCTTCAACCCTTCCACTTTCGATAGGACAATAGGCTAAGGCAAAAGAGAAACTCGGACAATCGTCAGCACAGTCAATTCCCCAATTGTCATTGGCATCGCCAGTGGCAGAAGCACCACAGCATTCCGAGGTTGCCTGTGTACCGTCATAATAAAACCCAGCTCCATAGGTATTTGCAGAGCAACAGCCTGTTATACTATTTTGAAAAAGCCACCCTTCACCTGGATTGCTTCCTTCGGCTGCTGACCAACCATTGGAATTGGAAAAAGCGATGCCATGAATCCAATTGATGTTTGTACCAGACTGCCAAGTAAAATTAACGGTGAGTGAAAACCTGATTTCGCCACAACCTGTAGCTGTTAGTTCTATAGGAGAACCATTGTCTTGACTTCCAGCCAAGACGGTATTCGTTATGTTTGAAGTGCCTACATTTATACTAGCTCCTTCTACTTCGGCTACAGTAGCTTGGATATTGCAAACGGCACAATCGGCTGTACCTAAGCACTGACTGTAGGCGAGTGAGGGCAAGTAAATAAAACTAATACACAAGACAATGTATAGCCAAGTATGACATTGAAAAGGGATTGTAATAATACTTTCTTTAGCCCTATTTTGAGGTAGGTGTTGTTTCATTTGTATCGGTTTATACTCAAAAAAGAGCATCAACTGCTAAGATTGAACGTACGACTATTGTACAGGGAGATTGATGACTGAGGGGAACGAAAGGGGGGCTAATCCAAAAATGCCTATTTTCTTTTTTTCTTAAAACGTTGAAAACGTTTTTTCTTAATATAATTCTGCTTATTGGCTTTTTTCTTTTCGCCAATTAATTTTTCAACTAAATCTTCTCGACCAATGCTTTTGAGTTTATCTCGTATGGCATGGTAATTTTCTTTTTTGTGCCAAAAAAAGAAAAGATGTTGTTGCTTTTTTTCTCTGGAAGTACGCGGAGCGTAAACGGGTTTAAGGGTGTAAGGATGGACTCCTGTATAATAAATAATGGTGGCAACAGTCATGGGAGTGGGCGTAAAATCTTGAACTTGTTCTAGTCGAAAGCCCATTTCTTTGGTCTCGGCAGCCAAATTTGCCATGTCTTCCATCTCCGAACCTGGGTGGCTACTAATAAAGTAAGGTATTAGAGGTTGATTGAGTCCATGTTTTTTATTGAAAAAATCGTACCTCTTTTTAAATTCATGAAAATGTTTGAAGGATGGCTTACGCATAACCTTGAGCGTATTGTCAGAAGTATGCTCAGGTGCGACCTTCAGTCGCCCGCTGACATGACAGGTTACGAGCTGTTCCATATACTCGTCTAAGCTACCATCATTATTTTTATTATAACTATCAACCAACAAGTCATATCGAATACCACTTCCTACAAATGCTTTTTTGACATTCGGGTGAGCATCAACCTTTTTGTAAATTTCGGTCATAGACTTATGACTCGTATCCAAGTTGCTACACACCACAGGATGAATACAAGAAGGACTCACACAACGGTCGCAAATTTCTTGCACCTTGCCTTTCATACCATACATATTGGCCGAAGGGCCGCCCAAATCACTAATATACCCTTTGAAATCAGGCATTTGAGTAACCTGTTCTACTTCTTTTAAGATGGATTCCTGAGAACGGCTTGCTATAAATTTGCCTTGATGTGCCGAAATGGTACAAAAACTACAGCCTCCAAAACAACCCCGATGCATATTTATCGAAAATCGAATCATTTCATAAGCGGGAATCGAACCTCGCTTTTTATACTTGGGATGCGGTTGACGTGTGTAGGGCAAATCGAAGGAAGCATCGATTTGTGATTCCGACATTGGTGGGTAAGGCGGATTTATAATCAAATTATAATCGCCTGTTTTCTGTAAAATTCGAGATGCTTGTACCTTGTTGGACTCTTGTTCGATGTGTTTAAAATTTTGCGCGAAAGCAATTTTATTTTTTAAACACTTTTCGTGTGAATTGAGCCAAATGTCATCCCAATTTTTATTGCTAGGAATTTTTTCGTCTTGATTTTTAAGAATTGCTGTTTGAGGAACTGTTGTAATGGAGCTGAAGGGTACGCCTTTTTTCAAAAGGCGTATGATTTCACGCAAAGGCGTTTCTCCCATTCCATACACCAACATATCTGCGCCACTCATTTGTAGAATATTCGGAAACAAACGATCCTCCCAATAATCATAATGTGTTACACGTCTCAACGAAGCCTCAATTCCGCCAATCAAAATTGGAACATCAGGATAAATACTTTTGAGTATTTTGGAGTAAACCTTGGTTGCATAATCAGGTCGAAAACCTGCTTGTCCACCTGGCGTATAAGCATCGGTTGAACGACGTCTTTTGGAAGCCGTATAATGATTGACCATAGGATCCATACAACCTGAAGTAATGCCAAAAAAGAGTTTGGGTTTGCCCATTTTTCGGAAATCACGCCAATCATCTTTCCAATTGGGTTGCGGAACAATGGCTATACGAAGACCCTCACTTTCGAGAATGCGCCCAATAACAGCCGTACCAAATGCGGGATGATCTACATAAGCATCGCCAGAGATAAGGATGACATCAAGTTCTTCCCAACCTCTTTTTTCCACCTCCTTTTTGGTGATGGGCAGCCAATCTGTTATCGGTCGTTCTATCATAACGTGTTTAGGTTTCTACGCCTGTCTAACGACAGGTAGATGTTTGTGTGACTATGTTTGCAAACACATCGATACACAAACACAGTGACATTTTTAACAAAGATACAATTTTATTGTTTGAAGATTTTTTATTTTGTGGGATAGTTCATGTAGCCAATTTTGCTTCAACCATAAAAGCATATCGCATTGCAGTTGCAAACTGCAACGAACTTAAATTATAACGCTTGTCGAAGTTTTCAACTTCGATACTATACGCTCAAAACTTGTTATGGAAAAATTAACAGATGATTTTAAAGAGGCAGTACGTGCCATGCCGACCAAAGAAAAAGATAAATTATTGCTGCGTCTCGTGGCTAAGGATAAACTTTTGGTCAAAAAACTAACCTTTCAGTTGCTCGAAGCAGGTGAAACTTTAGAAGATAGAGAAGAAGAGTTGAAAGAATTGATAAGTCGTATTTTGCGTCCTGTAACTTATAATACGCCTGGTTATTTGTTGGTTGATATGCGGACTTGCAATGCTCGTATTACAGAGCATATCAAAATCACTAAAGATAAATTGGGTGAGGTACAACTGACGCTATTTATGCTTAAAACGGCTTTTGAAAATCACATGACGATGCTGCGTTCTTTTCCGACGTTTCGGGCAAGGACATTTAAAAAATATGTGATAACTCGCATCAAGGCTATTTTGAAAAAAGCGGAGAAATTACATGAGGATTTACATATGGAATTTGAGGAAGATATGAATGTTGTTTTGGAGTATATTTATCAGTTTCGACCGACTGCTGATTTGGCTTTGGAGGAAGGTGTGCCGAAAAGATGGGAGTGATTTTTTTCATTTCCTGCACTCCAGATTTTTATAATAAAACAAAGAAGGCTGTTTCGAGTACTCGAAACAGCCTTCTTTGTTAATGGTTCTACCATATTTTACTCTTTTCCTCCGTCATCGTCGTATTCATCATATTCATAATCATCTTCTTCTTCAGTTGCTTCAAATTCATCAACTGCTTTGGGTTTAGAAGAAGTATATATTTCCCCTATTCGGTAGGCCGCATTGATACCATAAAATCCATACCAATCATTATTGTCAGGCTCGCCTGATTTGCTCACCCCGTCCAAATAGTCACTAAGTCCTGCTCTAATAGAACCTTCGATGCCCAATGTTACTCGAGGGGTCGCATATTTGACACCTAAGCCCATAGGAATGACTAAAGAGAAAGCAGGATATTCATTATTAGCGTCAAGTGGAGCTAAATCAACTCTTGAAGTAGTAACAGAAACATCATAGAACGCACCGCCAATACCCAATAATAAATAAGGCGAAAGTCGGTTCTGATTGTAATCACCTTCACCATAAATATTAATACCTAAAATATTCCATTCAGCAATAGCAGAAGCATCAATTATTGATGATTCAAAGGACATACCTCTTTCTTGTCTTTGTCCTGTATGATTAGCATCATCGCCAGTAAAAATACCAGCATTTACACCCAGTCGAAAAGAAAACTTTGGACTTGTGTAAAATCTATAAAATGCGCCGACTCCGATATTTAGTTCATTAAAATCAAAACTTCCTTCAATCAAATCACCTTGAAAAGCAGTAGCACCAACAAACAAACCAGCCTCTTTTTCTTGAGAAAACAGATTGAGAGAAAAGAATAGAACTAAGAATGTAGAAAAGATAGTTCTCATAATATTAAAATAATTATTTATAAGTTTACTTGATAATGTATTGTATAGCAATTTCTCTGCCATTTTTAGGATGACTTATTATTTTAGTAATTATGGAAAAGTGATAGGGACTAAAATTAAATAGAGCTTTTCTGTTGAAAGAAAAAAAT
>JAHDEQ010000033.1:4668-16336 GCA_020628755.1 Saprospiraceae bacterium | reverse complement strand
GGAAAAGTGATAGGGACTAAAATTAAATAGAGCTTTTCTGTTGAAAGAAAAAAATTGACTAGCGTAGGGGGAAGATAAAATTCTTGTGTCTTTATGTGTGTACGATATTTAATTAAGTCTTAAAATTAAACTCCACAATAAACAATTTAGCTTATGGATACTAAGAAAAATTTTTTGGAGCAATTTCCTATATTTGAAACGCTCACCGATACAGAAAAGCAACAGTTATTTCAAATGGTAGATTACAAAGTACGTAGCAAGTATAGCTACTTGTATATGCCAGATGAACTATCTAGCACGGTATTTTTTCTTGTCAAAGGAACTGTGAAAATTGGTACACATTCAAATGACGGAAAAGAAGTTATCAAAACTATTTTACATCCTTTTGCAATGTTTGGAGAGCTGGGAATTGTAGGAGAAAAACAAAGACAAGATTTTGCTAGAGCGATGAACGAAGAAGTACATTTCTTTACCTTAAAGGTTGAAGATTTTAAAAAATTAATGCGTTCTAACCACCAATTGAGCTTGAATATTTTATCCCTCATGGGAGAACGTTTGCGCAAAGCAGAAAATCGCCTCGAATCACTTATATTCAAAGATGCGAGAACTCGAATCATAGATTTTCTTAAAGACAATGCAGCAGAAAGAGGTCGTCGGGTCGGATATGAAATGCTTTTCAAGCATTCATTGACACAGCAAGATATAGCCAATATAACAGGGACTTCACGTCAAACGGTGACTTCTGTTTTAAACGAATTGAGAAAAGAAAATCTAATCTATTTTAACCGTAGAAGTATTCTTATTCGAGACATGTCAAGATTGTCATAATATAATAATATAGCAAATTTTTATTTTTTAAAAGGTAATTATTATTCTAAAAGCTAGTCAAACAAGATGTTGACTAGCTTTTTTCAATTTTTTTTCATAAATTGCACTAAGTCTCAACTATAAAGTATCCCCTTAACTCTCAAGTCTATACTCATAGACCTTTCATTCTTCCATATAAGATAATCTAAAATAACCTCAACCATTTAAACTGGTAACATTATTGTAATAATTCATATCGGATTATTATGCATAACTAAAGATACACACAAATGAGGAAATTACTATTTGGTATTGTAATGCTATTTAGCTTTACAATCAATGCTCAGTATATGGATGTTGGGCTATTAGGAGGGGTAAGCAATTATCAAGGAGACTTAGCACCCAAGACCCTTTGGGCAAGTGTGGGACAATCTCATGCAGTAGTTGGAGCTTTTGCTCGATACAATTTTAATAATGTACTCGCCACAAAAATCTCCTTTTCACACGGGACAATCGAAGGGGCAGATTATTTATCCAATGATGCGAGTAGGCAAAAACGCAATCTTCATTTTTCATCGAAGATTACAGAAGTTGCACTTAGAGGCGAAATCAATTTATTTGGATATACACCTAGCAATTTATTTTCTGATTTTTCACCCTATATTTTTGGTGGTGTAGCACTTTTCAAGTTCAATCCCCAAACAGAGTATTTGGAGCGATGGGTTGATTTGCAACCTTTGGGTACCGAAGGGCAAGGCATGGATGGCTATGCCGAAAGATATGACTTAGTTCAAGTTGCTATCCCTTTTGGGGGAGGTCTGAAATACAATATTAGTGAGGAATGGACACTCGGCTTAGAAATTGGTTTGCGTAAAACTTTTACTGACCACCTTGATGATGTAAGTGGTCATTACGTAAATTATAATGAGTTATTACTAGCCAATGGTACAGAGGCTGCTTCGCTTGCCGATCGAACAGGCGAGTTTTTTGGAACCGAGCCTCGTTTAGTCGAAAGTGGAACATTAATTCGAGGCAATGCTGCAAACAAAGATTGGTATCTTTTTGCTAATCTTACGGTTTCATACAATTTTGTTTTTAAAGGTATTTATACAAGTAGTGTCACAAGTCGGCATTTAGGATGTCCTAAAAAGTTTTAGAAATTATACGAAACCCTATTCCACAAAAAAGGCCAATGAAATACATTTCATTGGCCTTTTTGCTTTTCTTCAAAAGATAGAAACCAAATCCCCTTTAAAGTAGTTTATACTCTATAAGGAATTATACAAAAAATTGACTTTTTTGCAATCTTTGTAGTCTAAATCAAAAAGAATATATCAATATATATTATGAATAAAATCAAACTACTTCAAAATATAGCCCAAAAACGTATCCTAGTCCTTGATGGAGCTATGGGTTCTATGATTCAAAAATATAATCTTGAGGAAAAAGATTTTCGAGGCAAACGCTTCGAAAATTTCCATAAAGAAATCAAAGGGAATAACGATATTTTGTCTATCACCCAACCACAAATCATAGAAGCCATTCACAAAGCTTACCTAGAAGCAGGTTCCGATATTATCGAAACCAATACCTTTAGCGGAACATCTATCGCTCAGGCTGACTACGAAATGGAAGAGTTTGCTTACGAAATCAACCTAGAATCTGCCAAAGTAGCACGCAAAGCAGCAGATGATTTTACGGCACTTACGCCCGATAAGCCACGCTTTGTGGCAGGAGCTTTAGGGCCAACCAATAGAACTCTTTCTATTTCACCCGATGTAAATGATCCAGGCTACCGAGCCGTCAATTTTGACCAAATGCGAGATGCCTACTACGACCAAGTAAGAGGTTTAGTAGATGGAGGTGCAGATATACTTTTGGTCGAAACCATATTTGATACCCTCAATGCCAAAGCTGCGCTTTTTGCCATTGATATGCTGTTTGAAGAAAGAGGAATTCAATTACCCATTATGATTTCGGGTACAATTACAGATGCTAGTGGGCGTACCCTTTCAGGCCAAACAGTAGAGGCTTTTTGGACATCGGTTAGTCATATTCCCTTGTTTAGTGTTGGATTAAATTGCGCTTTAGGGGCAGAAGAAATGCGCCCTTATGTTGAAGCCTTATCCAAAAATGCAGACTGTCTGGTAAGTGCCTACCCCAATGCTGGTTTGCCTAACGAATTTGGAGAATATGACCAAGAAGCAGAAGAAATGCAACAGTATATCCGCGACTTTGCAAGTAGCGGATTTGTCAATATCGTGGGCGGTTGCTGCGGCACGACACCTGACCATATAGAAGCTATGGCCAAAGTAGTTGAAGGTCTATCTCCAAGGCAGCCAGTCCAAGCAAGTCCTTATACTCAACTAAGTGGTTTAGAACCTCTAACAATTACCCCCGAAACCAATTTTGTCAATGTAGGCGAACGCACCAATGTGACAGGTTCACGAAAATTTGCCCGACTCATCAAGCAAGGCGATTATGCTGAGGCCATTTCGGTTGCACAACATCAAGTGGACGGCGGCGCACAAATCATAGATGTCAACATGGACGAAGGTTTGCTCGATTCAGAGCAAGCAATGGTGACTTTTTTAAATCTCATCATGGCCGAACCTGATATTGCCAAGCTGCCAATTATGATTGACTCTTCTAAATTTAGTGTAATTGAAGCAGGTCTAAAATGTGTACAAGGTAAGTGTATTGTTAATTCTATTTCTTTAAAAGAAGGAGAAGAAGAGTTCATCCGCCAAGCCAAATTGGTACGACGATACGGCGCAGCCGCAATCGTCATGGCTTTTGATGAGCAAGGACAAGCGGACACCATTGACCGAAAAGTAGAAATTTGTGTTCGAGCTTATACCATTTTAACTCAAAAAGTAGGATTCAAACCCAATGACATTATTTTTGACCCTAATATATTTGCGGTAGCTACTGGTATAGAAGAACACAATACTTATGCTATTAATTTCATAGAAGCAACCCGCCAAATTAAAGAAAAATGTCCTGGTGCTAAAGTGAGTGGAGGAGTAAGCAATATTTCGTTTTCTTTTAGAGGCAATAATGTCGTTCGTGAAGCGATGCACGCTGCTTTTTTGTATCACGCTATCCGAGCAGGTATGGATATGGGCATTGTCAATGCAGGTATGATTGAAGTTTATGAAGAAATTCCCAAAGATTTACTCGAAAGAGTAGAAGATGTATTGTTTAACAAAAGAGACGATGCAACCGAACGTCTTACCGAAATAGCCGAACAACTAATTGGCAAAGGCGGCAAATCTATACAAAAAGATTTGTCATGGCGCGAAAAACCGCTCAACGAACGAATGGCTCATGCTCTCGTTCGAGGTATAACCGAATTTATAGTTGAAGATACAGAAGAGGCCAGACAACAATTTGACCGACCTCTTGAAGTCATCGAAGGGCCATTGATGGATGGGATGAACATCGTAGGGGACTTATTTGGTTCAGGCAAAATGTTTTTACCACAAGTAGTCAAAAGTGCTCGTGTCATGAAAAAAGCAGTGGCTTATTTGACACCCTATATCGAAGAAGAAAAAGAAGGAAGTGCAAGCACTTCAAAAGGAAAAATATTATTGGCAACCGTCAAAGGCGATGTACACGATATTGGCAAAAATATCGTAGGCGTGGTTTTAGGCTGCAATAATTTTGAAATCATTGACCTCGGCGTAATGGTCAATGCCGACAAAATATTAAAAACGGCTCGCCAAGAAAATGTAGATATTATTGGTCTAAGTGGTCTTATCACACCATCGCTTGACGAGATGGTGTATGTGGCCAAAGAAATGGAACGCCAAGGTTTCAAAATGCCTTTGCTCATCGGAGGTGCAACAACTTCCAAAACACATACAGCAGTCAAAATTGAACCACAATATTCGGGTTCAGCCGTTCATGTTTTGGATGCTTCGAGAGCAGTTTCAGTAGCAAGTTCTTTGCTGAGTCAAGACGAAAACAATAGAAGCAATTTTGTTTTAGACATCAAAAAAGAGTACGAACGAGTACGCAAGTTGCGAGGTAACCGCAAGTCAAATAAAAAATACATTACTTTCAAAAAAGCCCGTGAAAATAAGATTGCTTTGGATTGGGAAAATTACAGTCCACCTAAACCTAATTTTACAGGAACAAAGGTTTTTGAGGACTATTCTTTAGAAGAATTATCCGAATATATTGATTGGACTCCTTTCTTTTCGAGTTGGCAGTTAGCGGGTAAATACCCTGCTATTTTAAAGGACGAAATAGTCGGAAAAGAGGCGCAGAAACTCTTTAACGATGCTCAAAGTCTGCTCCGTCGTATCATTGACGAAAAATGGCTCACGGCAAAGGCTATTATCGGATATTTTCCTGCCCATACTGTTGATACTGATAGTATTGAAGTATATGACAATGAAGATAAGACTTCCGTCAAAACGACCCTACATCACCTACGCCAACAACGCCAAAAAGCACCAGGCCAAGCTAATTACAGTCTTGCAGACTTTATAGCTCCAAAAGAAACGCAAATAGAAGATTACATAGGAGCTTTTGCTGTAACGGCAGGTATTGGTATAGAAAAATATGTTAAGCAATTTGAAGCAGATAATGATGATTACAACGCTATCATGCTCAAAGCCCTCGCCGATCGGCTGGCGGAAGCCTTAGCCGAACGGATGCACGAGCGCACCCGAAAGGAATTCTGGGGCTATTCAAAAGAAGAAACCTTCCAAAATGAAGAGTTGATTGCCGAAAAATATCAAGGTATTCGACCCGCTCCAGGTTATCCTGCTTGTCCAGAGCATACCGAAAAAAGAAGCCTTTTTGAACTCCTACAAGTAGAAAAAAACATAAGTATTGAACTCACCGAAAGTTGTGCTATGTATCCTGCTGCTTCGGTTAGCGGTTGGTACTTTTCGCATCCAGAGTCCAAATATTTTGGTCTAGGACAAATCAGCAAAGACCAAGTTGAGCATTATGCCCAGCGCAAAGGTATGAGTTTAGAAGAGGCTGAACGCTGGCTTGCACCAGTACTCAATTATGATGTTTAAAAACAATAGAATGATAACTACAATTTAAGTTTTTAAACGTTACTAATAGGACACTCTTTTTTGCACATAAATTTCTACTTTTGCAGTAGAAAATTTTAAAATGGCTGAAAAACCGATTCCTCCTACGAATCCACAATATGCAGATGACGAAATTAGCTTAAAGGAACTCATCCTTAAGCTGCAAGAGTTTTGGAATGAATTGTGGCGTGGCAAGTGGCTCATAATTGGTATTACAATTCCTTTCTTGATATATTTTATTTATGATGCTATCAATACATCGAATACCTATACGGCTAAATTGACGTTTATGCTCGACAATGAATCATCATCAAGTATAGGTGCATTGTCGGGAGTTTTAGGTTCATTCGGATTGGGTGGTGCTGGTGGCGGTGAGTACAGCACCGACAAGATGCTTGCTTTGGTTCGTTCCCGAAAAATAATGCAGGAAGTTTTATTTATAAAAGCCAAAATTGATAACAAAACAGATTTTTATGCCAATCATCTAATTGATATTTACAACTACCATGAAGAATGGGCGGAAGATACAATAGGATTACAAAATTTTTATTTCAAACACGATAGTATTCCCATATTCAGCCTCGCTGAAAACACAGCTTTAAAAACAATGCATGGACTTTTAGTTGGAGATCCCGACAAAGGAGTCGAATCATTGTTTTCTTCCTCTAGTGCCGAATTGACAAGCATTATGACGCTGGATTTAGAAACCGAAAATGAAATGTTGTCTATACAGATGCTCGAAGATATTTTCAGTACCCTTAGTACCTACTATATAGAAAAATCAACCGAAAAACAACAACATACCTATGACGCTATCAAGTTTAAAGTAGATTCTACCTTGACAGAATTAAGGGCTGCCGAGTATGCGTTGGCCAACTTTAAAGACACAAATTATGGATTAAGAACCAAAAAAGACCAACTCAAAGCCATCCAACTCGAAGCAAGAGTAAAGATTCTATATACGATGTATGGTGAAGGACTCAAAAATCTCGAAGTAACGGAGTTTGCACTGCGTGACCAAACACCTGTAATTCAGCCAATAGATTTACCGATACCTCCAATTGAACCTGTAGATGGTTCTCTAGCCAAGGCCTTGATACTTTCTTGTTTATTAGGAGGCTTTCTTGGCGGAGGCTACATCATTGCACGCAAGATAATTCGAGATGTGATGGCTGAAGCCTAATTCAAAATCCCTTTTCTTTTTTTTATGAAAATTTATTTTTTGTACAAAAATGAGTAATTTTGCTACTCATATATAATTCTGTACATATACATTATAGTTTTAATGATTGAAACTCTAATTTCTTCCAAAACACGTATCAAGTTGCTATTGAAGTTTTTTCTCAATAGTAACACTACAGCATATCTGCGTGGTTTAGAAAACGAATTTGGAGAATCCACCAATGCCATTCGCTTGGAACTTAATCGCCTTGAAAAAGCAGGGATGTTGTCTTCTTGTTTAGATGGCAACAAAAAGATTTTTAGAGCTAATACAAAGCATTCTTTGTTCAAGGACATTCATAGTATTGTCCTCAAACAAGTCGGAATTGATAAAATCATTGAAAATGTTATCAAGCGATTAGGTGAAGTAGAGAAAGTCTTTTTGACAGGCGATTTTGCCCAAGGCAAAGACAGCTCAATCATTGATCTAATTTTTGTAGGCGATATAAAGAAGGAATATTTGATAAATTTGATTGAAAAAGTTGAGCGATTGATACATCGAAAAATTCGATATATCATATATGATGAAGCAGAGTGGATAGATATACAAATTGGATTCAATCACAAGGCTATATTTTTATTGTGGTCAAAAGAGCCACAAGCCGAACTCCTAAAACCAAGTAATGATTTGGTAAAATGAGCGTAAAAACTGCCATATTAGAAAAAACTGATTACGAAAATCATTTAGATGCTAAAACCGCTAAATGGTTTGCAGTATATACTCGGTACAAACGCGAAAAACAAGTTGCCAAGCGATTGGCAACTCGACAGATTGAACATTATTTGCCCTTACAAAAAGTTGTTCGACAATATGACCGCAAGCGCAAAACGGTAGAATTGCCACTGATTAGCTGTTACATTTTTGTCAAAATAAAAAAAGACGAGTATGTCCCAGTACTAGAAGATTTGGATGTTGTACGATTTGTAAAGTTCTCTAAAAACTTAATCTCAATCCCAGAACAAGAAATTGAGATTATAAAAAGAATTTTACACACAGGAGAATCAACCCTTGTAGAAAATTTGACCTATACCGAAGGAGATGCTGTAGAAATTAGAAGTGGGAGTTTGATAGGTATGAAAGGTAAGCTCATTCAAAAAAAAGGAAAACACAATTTTTTGATAGAGCTACAAAATATACACTATGCATTGCGGCTTGAAATAGAGCCAAATCTGCTTAGAAAGATAGAATAGTCGATTGGTTTTGAATAAAATCAAATTTTATCGTTTGTTATAATTTTATCAGACTATAAGTTTTTGTGACTTATCGAAGGCGAAGCCGTATAAAAACAGTAGTTATAATTCAGATATTGTGGCATGATTTTAATGCTATATATATTCTTGAAAACTATAATCTGATAAAAATTAATAAATAATCCCTCATGGAACAGAAAGAATCTCACCTACGGAGTATAATTAAAGGACTCACTTGGAGAGTAATAGCTACGAGTACTATTATTGCTATTGCTTATTTCAAAACAGGAGACATCAGTTTTGCACTAGAACTTGGAGCAATTGAATTTGTTATTAAACTGATTGTTTACTATTTGCATGAACGTGCTTGGCAGGCTGTGCCTCGCGGAGGTGTTCGTAAAATGTTTGGAATAAAGAAAAAATAACATGACTGAAAATATCCACCCAATTTTTGACAGGTTGTTGCAACGCACCGACCGTGAAAAGCGTTTAAACCAAAGAAGCAAAGTCCTGTGGCTCACAGGACTTTCGGGCTCGGGCAAAAGTACTATTGCACAAGCCCTAGAAAGACGTATGTACAATGAAGGTTTCTTTGCGCAGGTTCTTGACGGAGACAATATCCGTTCAGGAATCAATAATAATTTGGGTTTCTCCATAGAAGATAGACAAGAAAACATACGTCGAATCGCCGAAATAGCGAAACTTTATCTCCAATCGGGAGTTATTACGCTTAATTCTTTTATTAGTCCTACAAAAGAAATTCGTAACTTTGCACGCTCTATCATTGGAGAAGCCGATTTCATAGAAATATATATCAATGCCCCACTAGAAGTGTGTGAAGCCAGAGACGTAAAAGGTTTGTATCAAAAAGCACGCAGCGGAGCAATCAAAGGCTTTACAGGGATAGACTCCCCTTACGAAGCTCCTGAAAATCCGGCAATAGAAATTAAAACCAACGAAACCACCGTAGAAGAAGCAGTAGATAAGATTTTTAAATATATACAACCAATTATTTCACAATAAGCGTACTCATGTATATACGTGTTCATGTATCAATGTTATTTACATTATAGCAAAGAGTTTTCTAAACAAAACATGAACACGTGAACACGTGAACACGTGAACACGTAAAAGATGAACTATCAACTCAATCACTTAAAAGAACTCGAATCGGAGTCAATCTTCATCATGCGAGAAGTGGCAGCCCAATTCGAGAATCCCGTCTTAATGTTTTCGGGGGGTAAAGACTCTATCTTGATGGTGTATTTGGCACAAAAGGCATTCTTTCCAGCCAAAATTCCTTTCCCATTATTGCATATTGATACAGGACACAATTTTGACGAAACTATCGAATATCGAGACAACCTTGTCAAAAAGACAGGTGCTCGTCTTATCGTAGGTTCTGTTCAAGAAGCTATTGACAAAGGCCTTGTAACCGAAGAAAAAGGTTATAGTGCAAGCCGCAATGGTTTACAAACTACAGCCTTACTAACGGCACTCGAAGAAGGTAAATATGACGCTGCACTTGGTGGCGCACGTCGTGATGAAGAAAAAGCTCGTGCCAAAGAGCGTTTCTTTTCTCATCGTGATGAATTTGGCCAATGGGATCCTAAAAACCAACGTCCAGAGTTATGGAATTTGTTCAATGGTAAAAAAGCGATGGGAGAGCATTTCCGAGTGTTCCCAATTAGTAACTGGACGGAGCTAGATGTATGGCAATACCTAGCTATGGAAGAAGTAGAATTGCCAAGTCTATACTTTGCGCACAAACGCAAAGTATTTGAGCGTGATGGCATCTTATTAGCTGATTCTCCTCATATTCAAAAGAAACCTACCGAAGTCGTCAAAGAAATGATGGTTCGTTGCCGTACCATTGGAGACGTTACCTGTACAGGTGTTTGGCCTTCCAAGGCTGATTCTGTCGAAAAAATCATCGAAGAAGTCGCTACTACTCGTATGACCGAACGTGGTGGACGTACGGATGATAAACGTTCCGAAACTTCAATGGAAGATCGCAAAAAACAAGGTTATTTTTAGACGTATCTACGTGTTCACGTATTCACGTGTTCACGTTCAAACTATATAACAAGACGTGAACACGTAGATACGTGAACACGTGAACACAATAATTTAAAATGGAAAATTCAGAATTATTACGCTTTACAACAGCAGGTTCGGTAGATGATGGAAAATCAACCCTTATCGGACGTTTATTATACGATAGCAAATCAATTTTTCAAGACCAGATGGAAGCCATCGAAGCAACAAGTTTGCGACGTGGCGAATCGGAAGTCAATTTAGCTCTCCTTACAGACGGACTAAAATCAGAACGTGAACAAGGCATCACGATTGATGTGGCTTACCGTTATTTTGCGACACCAAGACGCAAATTTATCATTGCAGATACTCCAGGTCATATTCAATATACACGTAATATGGTTACAGGAGCATCAACAGCCAATGTCGCTTTGATATTGATTGATGCTCGTCATGGTGTAGTAGAACAAACTCGTCGTCACTCCATCATAGCTTCTTTATTGCAAATTCCACACTTAGTCATTTGTGTAAACAAAATGGACTTAGTGGATTATAGTGAAGAAGTTTATGAAAATATCAAAGAAGAATTTTCAAGTTGGGCATCTAAGCTAGACATCAAAGATATGCACTTCGTGCCTATCTCGGCACTACATGGTGATTATGTAGTAGAGGAATCAGAAAATATGTCTTGGTACAAAGGTTCTACTTTGATGTATTATCTCGAAAACGTACACATAGGTAGCGACCACAATCACATTGATTGTCGTTTTCCAGTACAATATGTGATTCGTCCATACAGCGATGAGTACCACGACTATCGTGGCTACGCAGGACGTATTGCAGGAGGTGTTTTCAAAAAAGGAGATAAAGTACGCTTATTACCTTCAGGATTTACATCTAAAATCAAGAAAATTGATACTTATGATGGTGAAGTAGAAACGGCTTACGCTCCAATGTCAGTGACATTATTGCTTGAAAATGATTTGGATTTGAGTCGTGGAGACATGATTGTTCGTGAAAACAACAGTCCAGATGTAGATCAAGACGTAGAAGTCATGTTATGTTGGTTTGACGAAAGCAAAAACCTTCAAGCACGAGGAAAATACACAGTCTTGCATACAACACAAGATGTGCGTTGCATTGTCAAAGAAATTCGTTATAAATTAGATATCAATACCTTGCACCGTAACCAAGAAGATTTGGATATCGGAATCAATGATATTGCAAGAGTAGTTTTACGTACCACAAAACCACTCTTTACAGACCCTTATCGTCAAAACCGTATTACAGGAAGTATTATCTTAGTTGACGAAGGCACTAACCGTACAGTAGCGGCGGGTATGGTGATATAAAAT
>JAHDEQ010000033.1:0-4568 GCA_020628755.1 Saprospiraceae bacterium | reverse complement strand
CACTACATGAATTTATCTACCGACATTACAAATAAAACCCAAGTTTTTGAAGCAGTTGCTGCCGACTTGCAAGCCAAAGGATTCAAGATTGTAAGCAGCGACCAAAATCGTCCCTGGGGAGGTTTTTTTGTGATAGATGAATCACAAACTCAAAAATTTGTAGATACGTATTTTGATACGGAAAGTACGGAGATTGCAGTAGGGACGCAGAAACTAAGTCCAAAAATACTATGTGTAGCTCCTGAAAAACGCCTTTCTTGGCAATACCATCACCGCCGTTCTGAGATATGGAAAGTCATAAAAAATACAGCAGGAGTAGTCATCAGTGATACAGACGAACAAACGCCTGTACAAGAAAAGAAAATAGGCGATGTCATTCGTCTCAAACAGGGAGAACGCCATCGCTTGGTGGGTCTTCAAACTTGGGGTATCTTAGCCGAAATTTGGCAACATACCGACTCCAATAATCCTTCTGACGAAGATGATATCGTCCGAGTAGAAGATGATTTTGGGCGTTAGTATCGGGTTGTTGTAACCTGTATTCATTCCTTTAGATCATATCTTTTCAGTTTTTTATAGTAAAAAACATTCTTTCTATCACATTTTTCTTACAATTAAATTTTACCTATTTCTTTTTTGATGTATAAGGATTTACTTTCCAAAAAGAAAAAAATATCCGTTACGGGTTTGGGCTATATAGGTTTGCCCATTGCATTAGAGTTTGCCAAACACTTTTCAGTGATTGGATTTGATATCAATGAAAGTAGAGTAGAAATGATGAAAGAGGGTATAGATCCTTCTAAAGAGCTAGACCCAAAAGCCTTTGAAGGAACAGATATTTTGTTTACGGCAAACCCAAAGGATTTAAAAAATGCTCATTTTCATATTATCGCAGTGCCAACCGATATTGATGAGCATAAAGTACCCAACTTAACTCCTTTGCTAAAAGCATCAGAAACCGTTGGTAGTATCATCAAAAAGGGAGACTATGTAATCTATGAAAGTACAGTTTACCCTGGATGTACAGAAGATGATTGTATTCCCGCTTTGCTAAAAGCTGCCACCAAGCAAAAAGTCAAAGCAAACACCATTGATGAAATGCCAGAAGCTCCTCTAAAAGCAGGAATAGACTTCAAGTATGGTTACTCGCCCGAGCGTATTGTACCAGGAGACAAAGTACGTACACTTACTACGATTTTGAAAATTGTATCGGGCAATGATAAAGATGCACTCGAAGAAATTGCCAAAGTATATGGACATATAATTGAAGCAGGTGTACATAAAGCATCCAGCGTAAAAGTAGCCGAAGCGGCCAAAGTTATAGAAAATACACAAAGAGATATTAATATCTCTTTGATGAATGAACTTGCCATTATTTTTGATAAAATTGGTATTGATACCAAAGAAGTTATTGAAGCGGCAGGTACAAAATGGAATTTTCATAAA
Source organism: Saprospiraceae bacterium (assembly GCA_020628755.1). Lineage (GTDB taxonomy): Bacteria > Bacteroidota > Bacteroidia > Chitinophagales > Saprospiraceae > JAHDES01. The sequence continues at coordinate 3,122 of JAHDEQ010000033.1, read as the reverse complement.
TACCACCCAGGTCTTGTTGGCGGTCACTGTATTAGTGTTGACCCTTATTATTTGATGCACAAATCCAAACAATTGGGGCATGATCCGCAGGTCATTGCCGCAGGTCGTCGTATCAATGACGAAATGCCTCGATTTATAGCCAAACGTTTAGTTCAAAAACTGATTGAAAAAGGTAAAAACCCTGGCGATTGTAAAGTTTTGGTGATGGGAATTACCTTTAAGGAAAATGTGGCTGATATTAGAAATTCTAAAGTAGTAGATTTGGTCAGCGAGCTAATAGACTATTCTATCAACGTGCATGTGGTTGACCCACATGCTTCACCCAATGAGTTGGCACACGAGTACAAAATTGCTTTGTTGGACGAACCAAGTAAAAATTATGATGCTATAATAGTAGCCGTTGGACATGAACCATATCAACAATTGACCAAAAAATACTTTGAACAAATCTCAAAAGACGAGGTTATCCTTTTTGATATAAAAGGCATTTACAATAGTAAAATTGCCAAAGAATATTGGAAACTATAAGAAAAAAATATGAGCAACACTACCACTAAAAATATACAAATGGTTGATTTGGTAAGTCAATATCAACATTTGAAAAGTGAGATTGATCAAGCAGTTTTAGAAGTAATAGGTTCTGCAAGATATATCAATGGACCAGCCGTAAAAGAATTTGAGAAAAATTTGGCTACCTACCTCAATGTAAAACACGTGATAGCCTGTGCCAATGGAACGGATGCACTCCAAATTGCTTTAATGGCACTCGGTTTAGAACCTGGCGATGAAGTAATAGTTCCTTCATTTACTTATGTAGCAACTGCGGAGGTGATAGGACTTTTGAGACTAAAACCCGTCATGGTTGATGTTGATCCTAATACCTTTAACTTGACGGCTGATATTGTAAAAGCGGCCATTACACCCAATACCAAAGCTATCGTACCCGTTCATCTGTATGGACAAAGTAGCGATATGGAAGATATATTAGCTCTATCTAAAAAGAAAGGGATAGCAATTGTCGAAGACAATGCACAAGCAATAGGAGCAGAATACACTTTTAAAGATGGTTCTGTACATCGCACGGGAACAATGGGCGATATTGGGACAACCTCATTTTATCCAGCCAAAAATTTGGGATGTTATGGCGATGGAGGTGCCATATTTACCAATAATGATGACCTAGCTCAAAAAATAAGAATGATTGCCAATCATGGCCAAAATAAAAGATATTACCATGTCATGATAGGAGTCAACTCAAGGTTAGACTCCATACAGGCAGCTATTCTTAATATTAAACTTCGTCATTTAGACGCTTATTCAAGTGCAAGACAACAAGTAGCAACTACTTATGATAAGGCTTTTGAAAAGATAACAGAATTAAAAACTCCAGCTCGTCAAGCCAACTCTACACACGTATTTCATCAATACACCTTACGTGTATTGAACGGACAGCGCAATGAGTTACAATTGTATTTAAAAGAAAGAGGAGTTCCTACAATGATTTATTATCCTGTACCACTCAATGAACAAAAAGCTTTTGCTCCTTTTATAGATAAAAACCTCCATTTGGAATATACGAAAATGCTCTGCGACCAAGTCATTTCGCTACCTATCCATACCGAAATGGATAGTGAGACTCAAAATTATATTATAGAATCTGTAAAATCTTTTTTCTAAAGTGAATGATGCAAAACCTTATTTTGCACATGAAACCGCAGTCATTGATGAAGGTTGTCAGATAGGAGAAGGAACTAAAATCTGGCATTTTTGCCACATTATGCCCAATTGTACGATAGGCAAAAAATGCAATATTGGTCAAAACGTCGTTATTTCACCCGAAGTGGTACTAGGCAATAATGTAAAGGTTCAAAACAATGTTTCTATTTATACAGGAGTAACTTGCGACGATGATGTCTTTTTGGGCCCGTCTATGGTTTTTACAAATGTTATCAACCCTAGAAGTGCGGTTAATCGTCGAGAACATTATACAAAAACACAGGTGGGAAAAGGCGCAACAATTGGAGCAAATGCAACCATTGTGTGTGGCAATGATATTGGAACCTTTGCCTTTATTGGAGCTGGTGCAGTAGTAACAAAATATGTACCAGCGTATGCCTTAGTCGTGGGCAATCCAGGCCGACAAACGGGCTGGATAAGCGAATATGGACATCGTTTGGAATTTGATGAAAATGGACAAGCAATTTGTAAAGAAAGTGGCGAAAAGTATCAGTTAGATAACAATAAGGTATCTAAAATTTAATATTGAAAAATTTTGTCCTCATAGGAGCAGCAGGCTATGTAGCACCCCGCCACATGAAAGCCATCAAAGAAACGGGTAACAATCTGTTGGCTTGTCTTGACCCTAATGATTCAGTAGGAATTATAGATAGCTATTTTCCCGAGGCAGATTTTTTTACCGAGTTTGAGCGTTTTGATCGACACGTAGAGAAACTAAGACGCAATGGAATAAAAATAGACTACGTAAGTATTTGTTCGCCCAACTATTTGCACGATGCACATTGCCGTTTTGGACTCCGTATTGGAGCAAATGTTATTTGTGAAAAACCTTTAGTCCTCAACCCCTGGAATGTAGATGCACTACAAGAATTAGAAGCAGAATATCCTGGCAATATTTACAATATATTACAACTCCGACTGCATCCGAGTGTCATAGCTCTGAAACAACAAATTGACGAAGGTCCAAAAAATAAAATTTACGATGTACAACTTCAATATTTTACCTCACGTGGCAAATGGTATCATATCTCGTGGAAAGGAGATGAAAGCAAATCAGGAGGAATAGCGACCAATATAGGCATTCATTTTTTTGATATGCTTATTTGGATTTTTGGTGATGTAATAGAAAATAAAGTACAGGAGCATAGCAAAAGCAAAGCCTCTGGTTTTTTGCTTTTGCAGCAAGCCCGCGTCAACTGGACCTTAAGCGTTGACTATAAAAACATACCAGAACAGATACGTGAAACGGGCGCACGTACTTATCGTTCCTTAAAAATTGGAGCAGAAGAATTTGAATTTAGTGGAGGATTTACAGATTTGCATACGAGAAGTTATGAGGAGATATTAGCAGGAGGAGGCTTTGGGATTGGAAAAGTAAGGAGAGC
>JAHDEQ010000032.1:4116-25833 GCA_020628755.1 Saprospiraceae bacterium | reverse complement strand
GAAGGGGTAAAACCTTCATTTCATTTTCGGTTTTTTACCCCGTTCTCGGTATAAAAGTGGACAGCATCATAAATATAGTATTTTTTCATATTTATAGGTTATCTTTTATCCTTGTTTTTTGGTAAAAAACAAGGATAAAAGGTGAACAATACTTTTCTAGTCTTTTTATATAGAAATGAAATCTATTGCCCTCGTTTTTCCGCACCAATTATTTGAGAAAAGCCCCTTGTTGGATTTGGATATTCCGTTTTATGTAATTGAAGAATATTTGTTTTTTAAACAGTATAATTTTCATAAACAGAAACTTGCTTTTCATCGGGCAACCATGCAGTTTTATGCTGATTATTTGAAGCAAAAAGGTAAAGAAGTTCACTACATCGAAGCACAACAAGAAGCATCAGATATTCGTAAATTATTGCCTGTTTTACAGCTAAAAGGAGTCGAAGAAATCCACTATATAGATACGACAGACAATTGGCTCGAAAAGCGACTATTGGCAGGTACTGCCAATATTGCCCTCCAATTGACCCGACACGATTCGCCTTTATTTTTAAATACCAAAACAGAATTAGACGAATATTTCCTAAAGCAAAAACGTTTTTATCAAACCAAATTCTATATTCACGAACGCAAAAAAAGAGGAATTTTACTTGATGTTTTGGATAAGCCGCTTGGCGGAAAATGGAGTTTTGATGCAGCCAATCGAAAAAAATATCCTAAAAATAAAGTTCCTCCTGCTGTACAATATCCTATGGCAAATGCTTATTTCGAGGCGGCTAAAAATTATGTAGCGGAGCATTTTGATGAAAATTATGGAGAACTAGATGCTTCGCTTTATCCAACGACTTTCGACAAAAGTCGGGCTTGGCTACAACAATTTTTAGAATGGCGTTTTGCTGAGTTTGGGCCTTATGAAGATGCAATTGTTGCCGAGCATTCTATATTGAATCATAGTGTTCTGACTCCCATGCTCAATGTTGGTTTGATTACCGCACAAGAAATCATTGATACAACGCTCGATTATAGCGTAAAACACGACATTCCTATCAATACTTTAGAAGGATTTGTCCGACAAATTATTGGTTGGCGGGAGTTTATTCGAGCCGTTTATGAGTATAAAGGAGTAGAAGAACGTACTAAAAATTATTGGGGTTTTGAACGAAAAATTCCTGAATCTTTTTGGAAAGGTACAAGTGGAATTCCGCCTTTGGATATGACGATTCAGAAAGTACTGAAAACGGGATATTGCCATCATATTGAGCGATTGATGGTGCTGGGAAATTTTATGCTTTTGTGTGAATTTGACCCCGACGAAGTCTATCACTGGTTTATGGAAATGTTTATAGATGCTTACGATTGGGTCATGGTGCCAAACGTTTATGGAATGAGCCAATTTGCCGATGGCGGACTCATGTCCACCAAGCCTTACATTAGTGGAAGCAATTATTTGATGAAGATGAGTAATTATAAAAAGGGCGATTGGCAAGCAACGTGGGACGGTTTATTTTGGCGATTTATGCACGTACATCGAGACTTCTTCTTAAAAAATCCTCGTCTTGGTATGTTGGTGAGAATGTATGATAAAATGCCTACCGAAAAACAACAAAGCCATCTTCAAAATGCAGAACGATTTTTGGAAAAATTGGGACAGTAGAATTATCCATTGACTTTTGCAAAAAAGGCTCGAATCTCTGGGATATATTTTCGAGAGACAGGTATTTGGACATCGTCCAAATGCCTTAACTTTAGTTTTAAACCCTGTGCATTGCCTTCTACTTTTTCTACTTGATTCGGATTGACCATAAAGGAACGATGACAACGCAATAAATTGGAATTTTGAACTTGTAGTTCTATGTTTTTCAAGGTATTTCTAATCAATTCTTTTTCAATTTGTTGGTTTTGATAAAAATAGACTGCTACATAATTTTGCATCGACTCAAAGTACAAAATTTCCTGATTGGATAGTTCTAAAATTTGCTTTTCATTGGAAGAAGCTAATCTCAAAAAAGTATTATTATTTTGTGTCGGTACTATATGTGTATTCAAATCTTTTGCATGGCTTTCGTTATTTTTTATGGCTCGCATCTGTATCAAAAGCCCCGAAAGTAAGGTCGGGAATAGTCCAATGACAAAAGTCATATAGAGCATATTCAAAAAACCTGTCAAATGCCAAGTGATGTCTTGATTGAGATACTTGATAAAACTATAATTGCCAATCGTTATAAATATAATCAATACCAACATCGAGATAATCCACTTGAGTAAAGTCCAAGAAGCATCCGTACGATTAATTTTTAGTACGTATGTGAGCAAAACTTCGTAGAGAAAACCTACTACAATCGTGATGATGCCGAAGCGGCAGCACAAAAAGAATTTGTTGTGCGGATAGCCATCAAAATTAGGTTGAAAAGTATAAAGAAAAAACGTCACGAACAGTCCTGCAAAGAGCAAGTAGCGGATATTTTCCCAAAGCGTATCTGTAACAGGAAATGGTTCGTTGAGTTTTTTGAGCAGTGACATTGGTCTAAACTATTTGTCTTTTTTCTTCGGTCTTGGAATTGTATAAATCAATGAAGAGACAATCGTATTCACTCCCCTATCTGGTTCGAGATTATAAAATTCCTCGTAACGATAAAGAACTCCAAATTTAAAGTTTTTAGCAAATTTCCAACTAAAGCCGCCCTCATAACGAATACGTTTGAGTTCGTTGAGTTGATTAAACTGCCAAAAAGGCTCAAAGGTAAAAATGGGTGTAAAGCCTTTTTTGAGTGGATAATGAATGGCCAACTGATAACGAATAAAATCGGCAATTGACTCATAGTCCGTAAACTCCGTTCCGTAGTGCATGCGTAGGCGATTGCCTACGCTAAAGGGTAAGTTTTCGGACGACACTTTATACGCCGCATCTATAAAAAACCAAATTTGCTCCGTCGCATCAGGAATGATGACCGTTCGTTCGAGCAATTGAAAACTCCAGTTTTTATCCAATTTATATTTGATAGTAAAATCGGCAAAAACACGGTCATGCTCCATAAAAAAATCTCCATTACGGATAATGATGGGCTTAAAAGCGATGGCCCATTTATCATTCAAATGGTAAGCAAGACCTGGTGTATTCCAAGAGTTTTTGATGATGGTTTTATCTTGGGCAGCTAGGTTGAGACCAGCAAAAATTAAAAAGCCCAACAATAAAAGGTAGTTTTTTGAACTCCACATAGTGATAATTTTGAGGGGGTAAACTACGAAAAAGTAAGTTGTCAGACAAAATTACTTGTATGAAACCGCCAATCTTCATAAAAATTACAAATAACTGACTAAAAGGAGGTTAGGAGTAATTTTTTAACCCGTAACGAGTAATGTGTAAGACTTGCTCATTCAGCTAGAAAACTGAATAAAATAGTTACTCCTTATGCCTTACACCTTGATAAAGCAGGTTAAAAAAACGTTATTAATTCTTAAAAAATGGCTTTATAATTGAGAATACATTACCTTTGAATGGTATTTAAAAAAAATAAATTTGAAAATAAATAATCACATGAAAAATATCTTGTTATTAACTCTTTTTTCTCTTTTTGCAATAACTGGCTTTAGCCAAACTTCAACTCATAAAGCCGAAAATGAGGGCTGGCTACTCAAAATCGATGAAGCCTACGCCCAATCCAAAAAAACAGGTAAACCCATCATGGCTAACTTTACAGGTAGCGATTGGTGTGGTTGGTGCAAACGACTGACGGCCAGTGTTTTCTCCAAAGACGAATTTAAAACTTGGGCAAAAGATAATGTTGTTTTATTGGAATTGGACTTCCCTCGTCGCAGCAAATTACCTGAAGATTTGAGAGCGCAAAATGCACAATTGCAGCAGGCTTTTCAAGTACGAGGTTACCCAACGGTTTGGGTTTTCAACTTGGATAAAGACGAAGAATCTGGTCAATTCAAAATTGGTGCTTTAGGCAAAACAGGTTATCGCCCGTCCGCTAAAGAGTTTATTACTGATGTCGAGAAAATCATGGCCAATGGTCAATAAATTTTAATTTTTTCGCATTCAAAAACGCCTGTTTCAATTGTTGAGACAGGCGTTTTTGTTTATCCTTTCTTCAAAACATGAGAATTTTCTTAGTCCTTCTTTCAATCTCATTTTCTTTTTGTGTCAAGGCACAAATTGACCTTCCACCCAGATTTTCCCAAAAATTGGACTTGTGTCAAGTCCAATTGGCCACGCCTTTAGAGCATTTATATAAAACAAAAAAAGCCGAATCCAATCCAATCATGCCTTATGATTTTGCCATGTATTCAAAAAAAGAAAAACTAGAAATTCGTTACCATATCATTCCTTTTTCAGATAGTACCAATGTCGAAAATGACTTGCCCCAAATGCACCTCATGCGCACGATGACCAATGTCGCTTCCAATGACGAAGAGGCCGTCACTACCGTTCACAGCATTTCTGAACTGCAATTAAAAGAAGATTTTAATGCAGATTGGGGAGTCATCGCCTTTTTTCCACCCAAAGCATCTTTCTCCAATTTTAAAAACTGCAAACTCCTCTGTCTATTTAAAGAAAACAAAGGCATCGCCTTTGTCTATTATCTTTTTGATGAACCCGTCGAAGCATTAGATTATCGAGAACAGATATTATCTTTCAAATAATTTTTTTATCTTCATCACTAACAAAAAATTAATGCTATATGAGAATCCTTGTTAGCCTTGAAAACGCCCAACATTTGGAGCTACTTTGCTCCAAATTGAGAAGTTTTTTTTCCATTGTGGGAGATGAAGATTTATTTGTAGATATTTTGCATGTTTACGAACCTCCAAAAGTTGCCAAACCCTTCAATACGCAAGATATGATTGAGCAAATCCGAAAGGATGAGCAAAAAAATAAATTGCGCATGATTGCAAATTTGGAAAATACGATTGAGAATTTTTTGCTCGACAAATTAGATAAAAAATCCTTGGTCAACTCGCATCTTTTGGAAGGCGATTACAAAACACAGTTAGAAAAACATATTATTTTTCATCGCTACGACTTGTTGATACTGAATCCCGACCGTCGTCGTGATTTTGACACCATTTTGAAAGGACGCAATACACATTGGATTATTGACAACCTCGAAATTCCTGTATTGGTGATGCCGACTTATTTGACCTTGACGGAAGGTGCAACCTACGATATTACTTGTTTTGTAGATACCCTTTTGACCTATAAAAACCTTTCTGAAGCCGATATTTTTACACATATTGAGAATGACAAAATTCGATATATACACTTTGGAAAAGACAAGGTTCATGAAAATGTAGAGACAGTTTTTAGCTCCAATACTCAAGGCTCTATTTCGAGCTATACCTCGGATGAAGAACACAATCATATCTTTGTTTTGCACCACAAAAACAAAGGTGATTTCCTAAATTTCTTGGATAAGAGTTTTACCAAAAAAGTAATTAGTTCTTTAGAAAATCCATTATTGATATTTTAGAATATCTCTAAAAATCCCCCAAAGATAAGTTCAATTCGGGCGAGGCTTTGGGGTGTTTTCCTAAGCGAATATAGTCCCAAGTGGCCAATGCAATCATAGCAGCATTGTCTGTTGACCATTTGATAGGTGGCAGGCACAATTCGAGGCCTTTTTGTTCGCAAAGCAATTGCATGGCTTGCCGCAATTGCGGACTCGCTGCTACCCCACCAACGACGACCAAACATTTGGCTGGATATTTTTTAATCGCTTTTTCACATTTTTTTATCAAAATTTCCATCACACTTGCTACAAAAGAAGCGGCCACATCTTCCGTTTTATAGGTATCCACTTTATCGAGATAACGTGCCACCGCAGATTTGAGTCCCGAAAACGAAAACTCCAATTCTTTGTGAATCATGGGTCGTGGAAACGGAATATTGGCTTCGCCCGTTTTGGCAGTTCTATCTACAACGGGGCCTCCTGGATAACCCAAGCCCAACATACGACTTACTTTGTCGTATGCCTCGCCTACCGAGTCATCACGGGTCGTCCCCAACATATTTATTTGAGTATTGCTCTCCATATGCGCCAAAAAAGTATGGCCACCCGACACCAATAAAACGATAGCAGGATATTTTACTTTTTCAAATTCCAAGTCTGCACTCCGCAAATGACCACGCAAATGATTGACTCCAATAACAGGAATATTCCAACCCAGCCCCAAACTTTTGGCCGTGTTGAGTCCTACCAAAAGCGAACCTATCAAGCCCGGCCCACGTGTAACACCAATGGCTTTTACATTTTTGTGGGTCACGCCAGCTTGTTCAAAAACAGCTTCAATCGTAGGCAAAATAGCTTCTAAATGCGCCCGTCCTGCCAATTCAGGAAAAACACCTCCAAATTGGGAATGTATATCTACTTGCGAGGCAATCAAGGAAGAAACAACCTCGCCATTTTCTTTGACCAGTGCAACGGCCGTGTCGTCGCAAGAAGATTCGATACCTAAAACTAAGTCAGCCATGATGTTAATTTTTCTTTTGAAATTGCTCCAACACGTTCTATTTGAGGTGGATTTTTTCGACAATTGACTATGGTAGAAGGAATGAGTTGTATGTTCCCTCCTTCGATAGCCAAATCAGGTTTTCCTGCTAGTTGTTCTAAAATTTCGGCTACATTATCGGGAGTGGGCAAGCCATTTCGATTGGCACTTGTGACCAAAAGAGGACCCGTAATTTGAAGTACTTCTAAAAGTTGTGCATCATTGGGAATACGGACTGCTATTTCCTCACGCCCCTCCAACCATTTGACCAATGGTTGTTCGATAAAGCCTAAAACAAAGGTCAACGCACCTGGTACAAAAGGAGAATCTACTAATTTTTGAACAGCCAAATTGACATCTACGCCCAATGGTTGGAGTTGCTCCATATTAGCTACCATAATCGGCAAATTCTTATTGCGAGAACGTTGTTTGAGCTCAAATAGTTTATCAACAGATGCCTCAAATTGTGGACTAACGGCCAAACCATAAACGGTGTCAGTTGGTACAACTGCTACGCCGCCCTCCAATAAACAAGCTGCTATTTCTTTTGCTTTAGACATTTTCTAATTGTTCTGTCACTGGTTTTAAAATATGGGGAAATTGAGTGCCTTCTCCTTTAAAAATATTGGGCAAATCAAGCACGGTCTTGGCACGGCTTTGACTAATGCCACTATCGGTAATTTTTTTGTTTGGATATAATTCTATAACGGCTTCTCGGTGGTAACCTGCTACTACAAAATCGTCCAAATTGGCAAGGACAATTGCCAATTCTTCATCTAATTTGCCGTAGGACATTGATTGTAAGTTTCCATTTTGGTACAAACCTATATAAGCTGTATTTTTCATGGCTCGCACCGTACTCAAAACTGGTTTTTCAAATTGTTGCCAAGCCTGAATGCCCATTGCTTCAAAGGCATTGAAAGCGTAAGTCGGTATTTTTAAACTATAAGATAATGCGTTGGCAAAAGCTACACCCGAACGGATAGAATTGGTGCCGCCTGGACCAATATTGACTGCAATTTTTTGGACTTGAGTCAATTCTTTTTGGGTAGCCTTGAGCGCTTCTTGTAGCAAAAACCCCAAATCTCTACTTTCTTCTTTTGAAAACAAATCAAAAGAATCGTATATCATGTTGCCTCCTTCGAGCAATACCATGTTGTAAGGAGGTGTAGCCGTGTCTATTATTAAATTCAAAATTCTAATTTATTTTCAATTCAAAATTTTCCCATCGTTTGCCGATGAAATTCAAATGAATTTTTCGATGTGTATCTTCACCATCAACATATTCCATTTTGATGAGGATATAGGCGGTAAAATAGCTGGCTATTTTTTCGCCCCATTCAATGACTGTAATGGCTTCGTCAAAATATTCCTCTAAGCCCAAGTGCATAAATTCTTGGTCGCTTGCCAAACGATAAGCATCAATATGAAGCATTTTGCCAAGTGTTATATCATAAAAATTGGCTATCGTATAAGTAGGACTCGTCACTGAGTGCTGCGATTTTAAACTAGCTGCTAGAGCTTTGACGAGGTGGGTTTTGCCCACGCCCAAGCGTCCTTCTAAAATAAGCGTGTCGCCCAATTGCAAGCTACTTGCCAATTGCTGTGCCAGCCGATTGGTTGCTTCTATATTTTTTACTAAAACAGAAAATGTTTGCACTTGTTTATGCTTTTAAAATTTGAAGCGCAATTTAGTGAAAAAATGAGTTTTTGCCAATGGTTTTTGTCTTTTAATCGTAGGTTGAAATTATGACTGTAGAACTTTACTAAAAGCTGCTTTTCAAAAAAGATAAATTACGCTTGTGGAGTAAAAAAGTGAATAGCATCGCAGTTGCAAACTGCGACAAACCGAGAAAGCAGGTATTTTTACTATATTTAGGCAAATTTTTTCCTAAAATGTTTGAATGTAAATTATCTTTTAATAACAGAACTGAAATCCTGCCTCCCTCAAAAATGACCTTTTTTGAGGAACTCTACGTGGATTACAAAATTGAAGATTTGCCCTCTTTAAATGGGAAACGACTACAACTAACGGTGCATCCTAAGCAAGATATTGTACTACAAAATTTAGAAATTTCTTTTGCTCGGACGTTTAAAGATTCGGAACGCATCTTTTGCAATGGTTTTCAATCGTGGTCAGAAAGTCGAGAATTTGAGTTAAAGGAGTCTTTGCCTAGTTTGATGACTTTGGCCACGCCATTTATGGGTAATTATGGAGACTATCATTTTAAACAAATTCAGCGAGGACGAGGTTATTTACATTCTTGGACCTACAGTTATATTCGGCAGTCAGAGGGAATTTTGTTGGTGGGCAGTTTGTCCGAACAAACTGCCTTTACCTTGATACAGTACGATACTAAAAATGGACAAGTTTCTATTCAAAAAGATATTGAAAACTTAGCACTCACTCATTCTTACCATCTTATGGATGTTGTGATTTTGGAAGGAGATGAACGTGCCGTTTTTGACCAATATTTTGATTTGATGAACTTGACTTTGCCCACGCAGAAACCTGCGGTGGGCTGGACGAGTTGGTACAATCACTACACTAATATTTCTGAAGAAATCATTTTACAAAATTTAGCCACTTTCCAAGAAAAACATCAAGATAATAAAGCTGTTTTTGATACTATTTTTCAGATTGACGATGGTTATCAAACCAAAATTGGCGATTGGTTGAGTATCAAACCTGCTTTTCCAAATGGAATGCGCAAAATCGCACAAGAAATTCATAAGGAAGGTTACTTGGCAGGAATTTGGTTAGCTCCTTTTGTTTGCGAAAAATCATCGGAACTGTTTCAACGCAATCCATCATGGATATTAAAAGATAAACATGGCAAAGCTGTGCGAGCTGGATATAATCCAGCTTGGAGTGGGCATTTTTATGTTTTAGATTTTTATCATGAAGAGGTACAACAATATTTGACGAAAGTATTTTTGACTGTTCTGGAAAAATGGGGCTACGATATGGTCAAACTCGATTTTTTGTATGCAGTTTGTATTTTGCCTCGCCCTAACAAAACTCGTGGGCAAGTGATGAATGATGCGATGCAATTTCTTCGCAATTTGGTAGGGCAAAAACGTATTTTGGGTTGTGGTGTTCCTTTGGGTTCATGTTTTGGTTTGGTTGATTATTGCCGAATTGGTGCGGATATTCATTTGCAATGGGAACACAATTTTTTAAAATTTTTGGGCAATCGTGAGCGAGTTTCGACGATACTCGCTTTGCGTAGTGCAGTGGGTCGTTGGCACTTAAACAATCGAGCTTTTATCAATGACCCTGATGTTTTCTTGCTGCGCAAAGAAAACAATCAACTGACTCCAACACAGCAAAATACGATTTTTGTAGTCAATGCTTTGCTAGGTGATTTGGTATTTACCTCCGATGATTTGAGTACGTATAAAGAAGAACAGGTTTGTGAGTTTAAAGAACTGTATGACTTAATAGATTGTGACATCAAAAAGGTAGAAATGCTTGAAAAAGATGTCTATAAAATCGTATTTAAAAAATCGCAAAATATTTGGGAAGCAATAGCGAATTTTCGTTCCGAAAGCTACTCTTATCCCGTTCAAAATGATAGATTAGTTGTTAATTCATACGAATCTATCATTTTACAAAAAAACATATCTAACAGCTAAAATGGATGTCACATAAATTTGAGCAACCATTTAAAAGAAACTAAATAAAATGTATCTTCATGATATATTTTATAAGGGAATCATTATTTACAATTTTCTTGTAGGATTCCTCCAAAAAACCATTTTTTTAGAACTCTTTATCTTTTTTGAGTGAAGATTTCTGTTTACTGACCAATTGATTAGGGGAGTTAAATATTTTCAAGGCTTCCCTAATCATTTTATCTTCCTTCTGCATAACTGCATAAAACCCTTCATCGTCAAATAAATGTTTGGCAATTCTCGCTTTAATATCCTGCTTGATATAGTCTTTGAGTTGAAATAATTTTTGCGATTGACGTGCGAGGTCTTTTGTGGTCGTAAAATCAATAAATTCGCCCAAAAGTGATTCACTAACTTCAAAATCTGAAAGATAAGATTGAAGGTTATAACTATTCAAGGAATTTTTGTGGTTTCGATAATATTTATAGCAAAAAACAGGAATGTGGTTTTGTAATTCGATGTAGTAATTATCAAAAAATAGTGTATCAAGTGACACAAAGACATCAGGCGTGATACCTCCACCTCCATATACTTGGCGACCATTTTTGGTTTCATAAACCAAAGAATCAACCTTTTCTATTTTATCCACATCTACTAGTTCGCCTCTTTTAAAACGAGCCTCAAAATCGTCGTCATAAGCATCATTGTTTGCATACGGTCGCTGAATAGACCTGCCCGAAGGCGTATAATAACGTGCTACTGTAAGACGTAATGCCGAACCATCATTGAGCTGATACTGCTCCTGCACCAAGCCTTTGCCAAAAGAACGTCGGCCAATAATTGTACCTCGGTCAAGGTCTTGCATAGCACCTGCCAAGATTTCGCTGGCAGATGCAGAACCTTCATCTATCAAAACGACTATATTGTTAACTTCAAAAAAGTTTTGTCCAGTTGATTCATAATCATTGCGATTGATAGCACGACCTTCGGTATAAACTAAGAGTTGATTTTTTTCTTTAAAAAGTTGACTCAAAATCTTGGTCGCTTCTTGCAAGTAACCACCTGGATTTTGGCGAACATCAATAATGAGGTCTTTCATTTGATGCTCCTCGACCAGTTTTTCGAGTCCCTTCATAAATTCGTTATAAGTCGTAGCACTAAAACGATTCAATTTGATATAACCCGTTTTTTCGTCTATCATTTTAGCGATGTCCACACTATGAACAGGAATTTGCCCACGTTTGATATTGAAATGACGAATTTCTTGTTCGCCATCACGCAAAACACCAACTTTGACCTTGGTATTTTCTTCGCCTCGCAACATCCGCATGACATCATAAATTTCTACCTCATTGCCCGCAACTATCGTATCGCTAATTTCTACAATTCTATCACCTTCTAAGATGCCAACCTCCTCAGACGGCCCTCCTTCTATAGGTTTCATTACAACAATGGTATCTTCGATAAGCATAAATTCTACACCGATTCCTTGAAAATTGCCTTGTAATTGTTCATTGACTTCGATAACCTGCTCTGCCGTCAAGTAACTAGAATGAGGATCGAGGTCTTTGATAAGACTTTGAATCGCTTTTTCTACCATTTTTTCACTGTCAACCTCATCAACATATTTGGCTTCGATGTATCGAATGAGTTCCTCAATTCGACCTTGCCCTAACTTACTCGATGCCAAATCGTTTTCGATGACAATTTTTGTTTGCGGACTACTCGGCTTTAGCTTCATACCAATCACCATACCTCCAACCATCATCAGAGAGAGCAAAAGGGGTAACCAAATTTGCATTTTCTTTGATTCCTTATTGTTGTGTTGCTCCATTTATCAATTTGTGTTCGTTAAAATGTTGCGAAGAAAAAACAAAAGTAAGTAATAATACTATAGATTTATCAAATATCAATCCAAGGGATAAAATTGATCTAAATAAAAATAACACTTCAAATCAGTGCAATGTTTGTATTTTTGTAATTGAAAATGCAATTTTGTTGATAAAAATGTACAGATTAGGTGATTTTTTTGCAAAAAAGATAGCTTGTGAATAATAAATTAGATAAATTAGACCGAGAGATTTTGTCTTTATTGATGGAAGATGCCAACATGGCCTTTACGGAAATTGGTAAAAAATTATACGTTTCGGGAGGTACGGTTCATGTTCGGATGAAAAAATTGCGTCAAATGGGCATTGTGAAACATGCCCATCTCGTCGTTGACCATACCAAACTAGGTTATGATATAGCAGCTTTTTTAGGTATTTACTTAAACAAAAGTTCGCTTTATGAAGAAGTGGCTTATCAGTTGCAAAAAATACCCGAAATCGTAGGAGCACATTACACGACTGGCAATTATAGTATTTTTGCAAAAATTATTTGTCGTGATACTAAGCACTTGCGAAAGGTACTGCATGACAAAATCCAAAAAATTTCAGGTATTCAGCGCACCGAAACCTTTATTTCTTTAGAAGAAAGTATCAATCGTCCAATTAATATCATAGATGATGAATAATTTTTTGACAATGGAATAATAATTGCTGCTCGAAATACATTAAATATTATAGTATCCCCCTCCCTTAAAAAACACATACCTTGTAAAACGCATCAAAAAATTAAAATGATATATAATCATCAAGATGACATATTGTTTTGAGTTTGTTGTTTCTTCTAATACTGTGCTAATAATGCTAACACTACAATTAAAATGATTAGAAATATCTGTGTTTTCACTTTCTTATTGTCTTTGAGTTTATCAACTACCATTGGTGCTGAAGGTATTTTGGACACTCGCAACTACGTAGCTACTGGGCGTTTATTATTGTCTAATATTCAGTTAAAATCTTCGGATAACAATCACTTATTGGTTAGTTTGAATGCACTCAATTTGGGCGGTAGTACGATTGTATTTGGAAGTCTTAAACAAGAACAGCAAATTGAGTTTCAATTTGAAGAAGCCTTCAACAGAAGCCCTCTTTCACCTTATAAGGAAGACATTATTGAGGCATTATCTGACGAACCACTCGAAATAATAAGAGGTAAATTTGTAAAAGATATTTCACTTCAGTTGGCAAATAATAAACCTCTAGCCGAAGCATACCAAGGTCAAAATTACAATGCTAACTTATTTGGAAAAAGTAGAAAGAGCTTAAAAAACATCAAAAATAAAAGAAAGATTACTGAAAGAAATAATGCCATTGTTTCTAAATCGAAAAAGAAAGAAAAAGAAAAAGCAGATATTGTTGATACTTCTCTTGATAGTAAAACTCCTTCTAAAAATCAAGCTCAAAAAGATACCAAATCTATCAAAAAATCAAAAGACAAACCAGCCTTTGCTCTAGGCTTAAAAAAGAAATCAAAAACCCAAAAAACGCAAGATAATCAACAAGATTCTGCTATCGCTGAATCTGCAACAAAAGAAGTAACTCCTGTTGCGGCTCAAAAAGATGATAGTCCCTCAAAAGAAAAACGAAAGTTTAATTTAGGCATAGCTAAAACAGACAAGAAAAAGCAGAAAAAAGAGAAAATAAACCAACCTACAGTCGAAGTTGACGCAACTACTCCTGCTATAGCTTCAAATGAAAAACCAGCAAAAGAAACCAAAAAACTACCCAAAATTTCATTAAATAAAAAGAAGAAAATTGTCCAAGAAGAAAAAGAGAGTACCAGTTTTACTTCTAATACCGAAGAAGAAAGTACAGAGAGCAACTTTTATGACAAAGACAATTGTGCCGATGTTGTCTTGGACACACTTGTTATCATAAAAAATCAAAAAGACAAATGGCTTATCATAGAATATACCATTAAAAATGTTGGTAATCGCAAAGTCAATCTTTACGGTAAACCTGGCAACGATGAAGACAACCTCGCTATCAAAGCATACTTAGCTTCCTCTCCCCGACTCAGCAGAGGTTCTCTGGCCATTGGAGGTTCTTTTGTACACAGCGGATTAGACAGCGGTATATTATTACCAAATGAATCCTATACTGCGACCATCAAATTGGATATTCGTAAGAAAACCAAATTTACACCTTATATTGTTTTTGATATTGACCCATTTTTTAAGTTTATGGAATGCGATAAAAAGAACAATAAAAACCATGTGTTTTTGGACTAGGTCTAGTTCAAAAACATATGTCTATAATTTCATTTCTGTAGAAAAATCACCCTTTTCGAAGTACTACAGCAGGATAAGCCTTTTGTGTCAAACGAGAAATTACGATTATACTCAACAATCCACTTAGCATGGCCAAGGTTCTAAACGGAAACAAAACCACGCCATCTTCCACCATCGGATAAGGTAGTAAAATGGGTATTCCTAAAGTTGCATCACCACCACCCAATCTCAAAATTAAGGCTATAAAAAAACCTACTAATGCTCCCGCTGCATTCGCTTTTTTATCGAATAAAGCACATACCAATGCAGGAAACAACAAACAATACACAAAGTCGCTACACAAAAACCACAACTCATATACACTCTGTATTTTGAGTGCCAAAATCGTTGCGGCAATTCCGATTATCCAGATACAACGTTTGATGACTTTGGCTAAATTTTCGGTACTCAAATCAGGTCGTACCAAGGGTTTATAGACGTTCCAACTTGCCATTGAGGAAGCCGATAAAATAGAAGAATCAACTGACGACATCACGGCGGCGGCTATCGCTCCAAGTCCTATCGTCGCTACCCAAGGGTTGGTCAGATAACGCACAACATAAGGCAAGGTAGATGCTGCATCAGGTGGGGCAGGCAAGGCCATTGCCTGCCAGTCAGCTACATCGCCCACGATACCAATAAGCATAGCAGGAATAGCCGCAATGATACAAACTACACCTGCCAAAATAGACAATCGAACCGCCGTTTTTTCATCTTTAGATGCCAATACTCTTTGAAAATAAACCTGCCACGCTACTCCTCCAAATATCAATAATAGGGCAAAGTCCCACCAATTATAATAGTAATTTCCAAGGGCTTCTTTGCTAGGAATAAAGCTCGCCGTCAATCCTTTTTTGACTTCATACAAATGCCAAGCATTATCCCAGCCGCCCACTTTTGCCAAAGCAAAAGGCACAACAATTCCCAAGCCCAGCAACAATAAAGAAAGCTGAATAATATCTGTAAAAGCCACTGCCCACAAGCCTCCAATTGCCGTATAAGCTATGGCAATGATAGCCGAAATAACGATAGCCGTTTGTGTATCCAAGCCCAAAACCGTCCCAAAGGTTGTGCCCAAAGCCGTCAAAATAGCAGATGTCCAGAACAATTCGCCTGTAAGGGCAGGTAAAAAGAACAAAGCCGCTACTTTTTTTCCATAACGTTGACCGAGTGGATCGAGCATGGTTTTAAATTCATAACGCCGCATCTTTCGAGCGAAAAAAAGTCCACCCACGACCAAACTCAGTGCATAGCCCCAGGGGGCTTGCACCCACAGCAACCCCGACGAAGCCGTAAATTCGGCCGTTCCATTGATATAGCCACCACCGACCCAAGTCGCACTCATCGTAAAAACCGCAATACCCAAAGGAAGTGAACGCCCAGCCAAAAGAACATCCGTAGGATTGTCGTATTTTCGTTTGTTGGCCGCCCAAGTCCCATAGTAAAATATGAGTCCATAAAAAACCAACATCGCAAAATAACCCGACCAAAATACATCGGCCTCGGTTTGAAAATAAAGATAAGCTCCACTTAGCAGTAGAAATCCTATCAGCAATAAAGTAGGCAAAAGATTGGAGCTTATTTTTGGCATTTGAAAGGACTTAAAAGAGCAAAACTAGGATAATAATAAAACTTGCCAAAAATTTGAATTTGTTGGACTGTTCATCTTTACTATTCATCCAATCGATTCGTTCATTGATATTTTCGCTATAAAAAGTATGAGCAAGGGGAAGTACATCTCCGCCATGCGATTTGGCATCTTTGAGCAGCAATTGTAGGTCTTTTTTAGCAAATTGCAATTGCTGACTATGATAT
Organism: Saprospiraceae bacterium; assembly: GCA_020628755.1. Classification (GTDB taxonomy): domain Bacteria; phylum Bacteroidota; class Bacteroidia; order Chitinophagales; family Saprospiraceae; genus JAHDES01. The sequence continues at coordinate 9,752 of JAHDEQ010000032.1, read as the reverse complement.
TTATCTGCTATAAAATAATGTATCTTTTCAAGATTACTTTTATAAAAATGGATGATTGGGTTGAACCAAAAAATAATACTTAATAATTCTAAAAGCAATATATCCCAACTGTGCCGCTGCTTTACATGAACCTGTTCATGTAAAAGGATTTGCTTTTTTTGTTCTTCAGTATAGCCATTTTTATCACTCCAAAAAATCATATTCATAAAAGTAAAAACAGGATGTGGATGACTTGTATTTACCAAATGATAACCTTCTTTATCTCGAACCGAATTGCGTAAAGCCAAGAAAAATATAAAGAACATATTGATAACCAGCTTACACACCAAAGCCGCCACACCAAAGCAATAAATCATAAAAAAAAATGCTGTTGAAGAAGTCCCACCCTGCTCTCCTGAAAAGATTGTTGCAATTTGCTCCATCAGTTTATCGTCCCAAGAAAACAAAGAAGGAAGTACTGGTCCCAAAAAAGGTATAAATACAGCTAAAATCGCTGTGCCAATCAAATAAATTCGATTGAGTCGAAAGAAGTTATCCTTGCGTAAGAAAAAATGATAAAACCCATAAAACAAAATATGACACAAGCTAACATGTAAAAGATATATAAAAAAAGTGTTTATCATAATCCATTCTTTTTTAATGAGATCCATTTCAAAAGTAACGAAATAAATCGCTTTACCTACCAAACGATTCGGTAGTTATTTCTTAAAAGGTTCAAAAATAACAGCTTTGCTTATATTTTGAACTTAATATCAGTTCTTTAGCCAAAATAAATAATAACAAAAGGCTCTTTTTGATTATATGATGCTATTTTTGGACGCTTTTTTGTACAAAAGCCAATAGTTATGAATAGTAAAAATAATTTTTCAACGCTTCAAAAAACCCTTGCTTGGAGCGTTCATTTGTTTACTGCGAGTGGTTTAGTGGCAGGTTTTATGGCGATTTTGGCCGTACAAGCGCACGACTGGCGCGCTTGTATGTTTTGGCTTATAGTTGCCCTTGTGATTGACGGAATTGACGGAACTTTTGCTCGCTTGTTTAAAGTCAAAGAAGTTCTACCTTATATGGATGGCAAAACGATTGATTATGTGATTGACTTTGCGACCTATGCGATTATTCCTGCTTATTTTTTTTATGAAGCCAATCTAGTTCATGAAGATTGGAAATTGTTTTTGACTTCTATTATCTTATTGGTTTCTGCCATTTATTATGGAAAAACGGGGATGGTTTCGGACGATATGTATTTTGTAGGGTTTCCTGTGATGTGGAACATGGTCGTTTTTTATTTGGTTTTTGTATGTGATTTTCCGCATTGGGCGAATACTTTGGCAGTCATGTTTTTTGCAATATTACATTTTGTACCTATCAAGTTTGTCTATCCAAGTCAAGGACAAAAATTTAAGTGGCTGACGATAGGTGTTTCGGTTTTATTCATTCTTGCCCTTTGCTATTCTGTTTTTATATATCCTACCAAAAGTAATCTTTTAGATACCATTTTTGGACTTTGTGCAGGATATTATGGAGCGATGGCAGTGTATAACACTTGGGTTGAATAATTTAGAAGGCCTTGACAATCAGCCCTTTTTGCTTTGTCATTCGTCCCAAGGGTAGTATTTCGTCCCACATTTTTGTCACTTATCACCATTTTCGGTTTGCTAACTAGACTTGCTTTACATTTGAAGAAAAAAAGTCATGGAAGCAATTTGTAAAGCAATTTTAGGTATTCACATTTTTACAGGATTTAGTAGTTTGATACTTTTTTGGTTGCCCATTTTAGTCAAAAAAGGAGGTAAGGCACATCGAATTATTGGCAAAATTTATGTCTTTTTGATGTGGATTGTCACGATTACCTCTTTTATATTAAGTATAGAAAACTATTATGACCAATTTTATGGCCCTGCTGCATTTTTGGGCTTTCTCGGACTCATCACAGCAAATCCACTGTGGTACGGTATAGCGATTTTGAAGCAGAAAAAAGAGTTGAGTCCTTCCTATCGAAATATACACATGCTATTTAATGCCATCATCGTTTTGGCAGGTTTTGGACTCTTGTCTTATGGAATTATCTTACAAGGACAAGGCTTTGGGCTGGTCATGATTATTTTTGGAATTGTAGGCATTTTTACGGCTCAAGATATACTAAAAATGTATAAAAATCCTTCTACTCTATCCAATCGGATGGTAGAACACATAAAAGGAATGCTGATTACGGGAATAGCGGCACATACTGCTTTTGCAGTATTTGGAGGAGGCAATTTTCTGAGAGGAATATTTACAGGATTCTGGATGGTCATTCCTTGGTTTTTACCAACTGTAATTGGCCTTACCATTATTAAAGTTTACACTAAAAAGTATAAACCTACAAATAAACAAGTCAAAACTCTATAAGAAATTAACAACACAGAATATAAAGCTAAAACCCAAATTGCTCGACTCAAATTCTTTGAGTCGAGCAATAGGATGAGAAAAGTACGCAGAACTCCTAATCAAAAACTACAACCATTACGCCCTCTGAAGATTTTCGATTTGGTACATTCATACTTCTATTATTAAATTCAATTTCAAGAGAAGTAGGCTCTGTAGCTGGTGTAAAATAGTCAACTCCTGTCAAAAATGTTCCTAAAAATGAAAAGGTCGCATGAATATTTCCATCCGTTTGGCCATTGCCATCATCATACAAAAAGTAAGCGATGATTGTTTTTTCGGGAGTAGCATATTCTGCGGTGGCTAAGTCAAAACCTTCAACTTTTAATTCGTCACGCTGATACAAAACAGCTTGGTTGGCTGTAAAAATCGATAGTGCCGACTGATTTTCGTCCTGAGGAATACCTGCCAACAAAAGTCCTGCAATAGAACTCGCTGGCGGAAAAGCTCGTAAATAAACCATTGGGTTGGAACGAATAAATGGCTCTCTATAATAATGAATCTTTCGGTCACTCGCATTGGCACTTATCAAATGAAACTCGTAATATGTATCGGCTGCAGCCTCAAAGCCCGACCAGTAACCTCCTGCATCAGTCGTCAATGTAGCATCGGGCATATCGTTGATACGATTGCCTGTGGCAGCATCTAGGGCATAAATATTAATTGTTGCTCCTTCAAGCGGTACATTCTCGCCAAGCGTTACGGCACGCCCACCGATAAGTAGTTCATCACTTGGTATTATGGAGCTACTTGTTGGGAGACTATCATTAAAAAATTCATACATCGCTTCAAAAGTCTCATCTGAAGTCGCAATTTCGTAGTGGTCAAATCCTGGTAAATGCACGTTGGTTGCGCCAGTAATATCACCCCCTTGTACAATCAAATCGTCTTCTGACCAAATATTGATCGTAGGTGTTTCGCCATTAGGTCCTGCTGGTTGTGCATTGGGATTGCTGCCCAAATGTGCATAGTGCGCTACTTTAGCGGCACGTGTAGCATCTTCGAGATAACTGTAGCCTAGTCCTCCACCAGCCGAATGCCCAACCAAATTGATTTGGTTGGCTCCCGTTTGGGCTAAGATTTCATCAATCAAAGCATCTAAAATATCAACAGAATTACCTTGATTTAGAGTATTCCAATCAAAAGCAAATAGTAAATCTGGACAGTAATTATTGCTTGAAAATCGCTGTGCATGCGTCGCATAAGTGTCACCAGAAGCCAAAGCTCCGTGCATCATAACCACAGGCAAAGCCGTCGAATCACATAAATTCAATTCGGGTTCCATGCCACCAGTATCCACACCAGTTGTATCGTTCATCATGGTCGTGTCGCTCACCATTGTAGTGTCAGAAGGCATATTAGTATTACCTTCTCCAATCATCATATCATCATCTTTGCAAGACATGACGGTGAGAGAAGTTCCAATAAAAAGAAGGAATATCAAAAAACGGAGTTGTTTGAGTTGAATGTTTTTCATTTTGTACAGTCTATTTATTTTACAAAAGTCAATTTATACCCTTATAAAATAAAGAAAAGCTAAAAAAGTTTAGGCACTAACTTTTTCGTCGGCTCGTTTGGCTTTCTCCCAAACAACAGATTGGTTTCCTCGAATATAGCGGAAAAAGCCTTTATACACCGAGTAGTTCATCATACAGAAGTAGTAAGGTATAAATAGAATCTTGATTTTGGTTTCTCTATTTCTGACCAAGTAACCAAAAAAGGCAAGTAAATAAAATGCAACTTGCCCCATCAAGAAAAAGTCATAAAACCAATGATTGGTATTGATAGACAGGTAAATATTGGCCAAGAAAAGCACCAACAAAGCAATAGGAGTAAGAGTCCATCTCAATATTCGATGTGAAACAAACTGAAAGGTAAAAATGCCGTATTTAAAAAAATTATAGAGTGGATACAAGCGAACACTCGCTTGTATGCCGCCTGCCGAAATACGCACTTTCCGTTTCAATTCTTCTTCCACAGAAGCAGAAGCACTCTCAACGGCATAGGCTTGCGGTTCATATTTAATAGTGTAGCCACGCATCACAATTTGGTGAGTCATCACAAAATCTTCGATAAGCGTATCGTGAAGCACCGGTTCATACAAATCTGTACGGATTGAAAATAACTCGCCTGCTGCTCCTGCCGCTGAATACAATTCAGAATCCCATTTTTTGAGAAGCGATTCGTATTTCCAATACATTCCTTCTCCTGCTGAGTTGGCCGCATCTTTTTCGCTCATGGTAATACGCTTTTCGCCAGCTACTGCCCCGACTTTGGGATCTTGGTAATGACTTACAATATTGCGAATGGCTTGCGGATTGACCATTGTATTGGCATCCGTAAATATAGTGATAGGCGTTTTGATGAAAGGCATAATGCGCTCTACTGCCGCAATTTTACCTCTACGTTCAGGGCGATGGTGCAAACTCCACTGCACATTATTTGGGAAGTTATATTTTTCGATTCTTTGAGGCGTAGAATCATTAGAACCATCCGTTACAAATAAGAAATGTATCTTGTCTTTAGGATAATCAAACTCTAGTCCATTTGCTATTTTATCTTCAATCCACCCCTCCTCATTGTATGCTGCAACAACGAAAGTTACTTCAGGCAAAAAGTCTTTTTTATCAAATTTAGAAGAAGACTGAAATAATTTTTTGAGCTTAACTAATATACCTAAAATTATTCCATACCCAATGTAGGTATAGAAAACTAAGAAAAAACAGACCCAAAAAACTATTATACAAGTGACCATTCAACAATATTAAAGTCTTTATAAGTAGAGATTTTTCGAGGGGAAGGCGCAATTTAGCCGATTATTAGCACAAATAGAAATATAATATTATACATATTTATAATCTATATCTTTTTTTGTTAAAATTGTGCTTATTTGAGGAAAAATTAAAGTTTAAAACTTTATTTTGACACTAATAAACATTAAATTTGTAATATAATAAGCACAAAAATTGTAACCTCAAAAAAATTGTCTCGTAAAATCATCATGAGAAGTTTATATCAAAAATTGAGCTAGAATTTTCAATTCTCGAAACACTAAAAAATATTTTCCGTCCCATTTACCTCCCGACTGTAATCTTGATTACCCTCTATATATCTAACTTCTCTAAATTTTGATAATATTTGTTTAGTCTTGTAAAATAATACAAGACATTATCTATTTTAAAAATATAAATAGTTGTAAACGTCACAGTTTG
>JAHDEQ010000032.1:0-4016 GCA_020628755.1 Saprospiraceae bacterium | reverse complement strand
TACTTACAAAAGTGTAATGAATTGGGTATAAAAGGATATTTAAAGAAACCATTTAACCCTACAGAACTACATCAAACTATAGACGAAATTTTAACACATAATTAGTAAGAATTATACCACAATGGAAATACTGAATATTCCAGTTACAAGAGTTGGACGGATAAACGTAAGCAAGATTTTAGTAGTTGGGTTTAACCAAACAACTTACGGTGTACTCAATAAATATAAGAATGGTTCAAGAACTTATGTTCTTGAACGGATGGATTCTTCTTTCAAAGCCTATCATCATTTGCTCGAAGTAGCCAAAGATGAGTTGCCCGAAAATCAACCCAAGGCGATTTTGTGCGATTTGCAGTTTTTGAAAGATGATGATTATCGTTTTCTTAAAAAGATACAGTCTGATAAGATTCTCCAAAATATACCTTTTATCCTTATCTCTACCAATGGGGCTACAATAGATCCTACTTTTGCCCTTACTAGAGGTATTGATGATTGCTTTTCTATCAATAATTTGGATTGGAACAATCTCAAAAGACGAGTTGAGTTTTTGACACGTTTCAAGTCTGAAATAACCAACAATATACATAAGGAAGAACGTGATTTTGCCGAGTATAGAATACCTAAAGGCAAACGCATTTTCGACATTTTGTTTGCTACTACAGTGTTGGTTTTTATTTCTCCGCTACTGCTTTTGATTGCATTGCTTATCAAGCTAGAATCCAAAGGGAGTATTTTTTATTCCTCAAAAAGAGCAGGAGCTGGATTCCAGATTTTCGACTTTATCAAGTTTCGTTCGATGTACCAAGATGCCGACAAACGTTTACAAGAATTGTCGCATCTCAATCAATATGATTCTACTACGGACGATGAGGGACCGAGCTTTACCAAATTGCAAAACGACCCTCGTGTAACAAGGATTGGACGTATTATCAGAAAAACAAGTTTGGACGAGTTGCCACAGTTGCTCAATGTACTCAAAGGCGATATGTCTATTGTTGGAAACCGACCTTTGCCGCTATACGAAGCTGACCAACTCACCTCCGATGAGTGGTCACAACGCTTTATTGCTCCTGCAGGTCTAACAGGACTTTGGCAAATTTCTAAAAGGGGTAAAAAAGATATGTCCACTCAAGAACGCATCAAGTTAGATATTGACTATGCAAATAAGTATTCTTTGTGGATGGATATTAAAATTTTGTTACGCACACTCCCTGCTATGATTCAAGAAGAACAAGTTTGAGTTTGCTCAAACTTGTGAACGAACAGACATGAATGCCCATTTTCCTAGAATTTCCATAATTACCGTCAATTACAATCAACTTGAGTTGAGTTGTGCTTTGCTGGACTCTATCCGAAAAGTCAATTATCCCAATTGCGAGGTATGGCTAGTTGACAATGCTTCTAAAGACAATCCCAAAGTCTTTCTCACCCAAAATTACCCCGAGGTAAACGTTATTATAAGTCAAAAAAATCTAGGTTTTGCTGGAGGCAACAACCTCGCCGTACAAAAATGTACGGGCGATTACCTATTTTTTATTAATAATGACGCAGAATTAACCGAAGGATGCTTGGAAAAATTGTTACAATTATTCGAGGCTCATCCCAAATTAGGTATCGTTAGTCCATTGATTTGTTACTCCCCTTCTGAAGAAACTAACTTCAAAGACATTATACAATATGCAGGCACAACACCTGTAAATAATTATACTGCCCGCAATAAGACTCTTTTTGCAGGCGAAGAATATACCAAACAATTTTCTGAACCCTCGCCCACTGCCTATGTACATGGTGCAGCCATGATGATTTCGCGCCAAGCACTCGAAAAAGCAGGTATGATGTACGAAAATTTCTTTTTGTATTACGAAGAGTTGGATTGGTGCGAGCAGATTCGGCGAGCAGGTTTTGAAATCATGGTTGACCCTACTGTTTTTATTTATCATAAAGAGTCTGTGTCGGTAGGCAAAATGAGTACGCTCAAAACCTACTACATCAATCGCAATCGCATACTTTTTATGCGCCGCAATCGGAATGGCTTGCAAATTGCATTATTTAGTTTGTTTTTAATCTTTTTTACGATTCCCAAAAACATACTTAGTTTTTTAATAAAAGGCGAATGGGCACATATTCGTGCTTTTTGCCGTGCTATTTGGTGGAATATCAGCCATCCAAAAGCGGGTAAAGTTGAAAAAAATAGTCTTACTCCGCAGTCGAGTTTAAAACTATCAAGTCAATAAAAGTACTGCATTATTGTGTGATAAGCATAATTTATCGCAGTTTCAAACTGCGACAAACATATTTAATCAACGCTCGTCGTAGTTTCCAACTACGATGTAGTATGCTCTCATTCAATTAAGGGAGTTAGAAATAAATAAAATTAACCAATGAACATTCTAGTTTTATTGTTTACAATAGTGAGTGGAATTATCATCTTTTTCTTGGTACTACCATTTTTAACGGTTCTTTTTTCTTTTTTAGGCAAAAAAAAAGCACCCAATAAAAAAATTGAAAAAGAATACGACTTTGGTTGTATTATCACTGCTTATAAAAATGCTGAAATCTCTAAACCTCTCATTCAATCGCTCCTCAGTCAGCCTTACTCCAATTTTCATATTTATTTGCTTGCCGACGAGTGCGACATTAGCAATTTTGATCTAGAACACCCACAACTAACAGTACTACGTCCTGATCCACCTTTGCGACTCAAAGCCAAGTCTATTATATATAGTATGGAAAATTATGTGCGTCAGCACGAATACACTATCATATTTGATGCGGATAATTTGGCGCACCCTAAATTTTTGAACGAAATAAACCTCTACTGCAACAACGGCCACCTTGCTATACAAGGACAGCGCACAGCCAAAAATCTTGATACTTTGTATGCTTGCACCGATTCGATTGGCGAGTTTTACAAAAACTATATTGAACGATATGCACCGCATTTGATGGGTTCTTCATCGGTCATTTCGGGTTCGGGTATGGCCGTCGAAACCAATTTGTATTGGGATTATTTGAAAAGTCCCGAAATTGAACAAGGCAAGCATCTTTGGAAAAAGATGCTACAAGAGGATAAAATTTTGCAAAATTTCCTACTTCGACTCAATCACAAAATTGTTTATGCTTGGGATGCTATTGTTTATGACGAAAAAGTGGTTTCGGGCGAGCAAGTGGAGACCCAACGTAGCCGTTGGCTCTATTCTTATTTTCAGAACTTCCCCAATTCTACGGGTTTGATTGGGCGAGGTATCAAAAATTTTAGTTTCAACCAATTGTTTTTTGGATTGATGACGGTTTCTCCTCCTCTATTTATTATTTTATTTTTAGGAATAATCTTTTCTTTATTGGGATTGTTGATTGCTCCCAAAGTCGGTATAGCAACAGCTATCGCTCTTGCTATATTTGCGTTTAATGTCCTATTTACTTTGTATTTATCAAAAGTACCAAGCCAAATTTGGAGTGCTTTGTGGGGTTTGCCTTTGTTTATTCTCAATCAAGTAAAGGGTTTATTTAAGATGGGTAATCCGAATAAAAACTTCAAGCATTCGGAGCATACTCGTACGGTGTCTATTGATGAGGTGTTGAAACAAGATTAGTCCTTTCCCAAAATTTCTTGTTGGATATTGCATGGCGTTGTTGGCTCAATTCGCTTTGGATGTTGGCATCCAAAGCATTGAAGCGTTTGGCAGCACGCCATTTTCTATAAAATTCAGTATATAAAATAGCCAAATAGCCCCAAACAGGAATCAAAATTGCAAAGACCCAAAATTGCCATTTGCCAATAATCAAAGCTGCAATAAATAATACAATCGCAAAAATCAATTGCGAACCCATCGTTACGGCCCACAAAATTGGAGATTTGAACTCCCGTTGCTTTACCTTGTTTTTAGCCGTTCTCTTGGCAAAATAAACCGAAAAATAATTGAACAACATCCCCAAACAATAAGGTATAAAACCAATCACCAAAATTAAGGTATTGACAAAGCTACTTTTTTGAGGAAAACGCACGCCATAGTCTG
>JAHDEQ010000031.1:19410-26027 GCA_020628755.1 Saprospiraceae bacterium | reverse complement strand
TTACCAAATCGTTGCGTGCATTCCACCTTGTCTGCCATTAAAGGCTTCAATAGCAAATTTTTGATAACTATAATTACTCATATTGTAGCCATAGTATTTTCTGCTCCAATAATTCCAATAGTTAATATGCTTTTGCATATTTACACTTATATCTCGATGTTCTGGAGCTTCATATCTGCGTTTAGAGATAAATTGTCTAAAAAAGCCCTTTTTGTTATGGCCACTTGTACAAGCATGATAGTCATTTTGGTTTTGTATATAGAAATCGTATAGTACGCCCTCAACATAATAAGAGCCTTTGTAAGAACCCCTTATGCCATATCCGTTCTCGTTTTCTACAACGTAATATTCGATTATAGGATTACAAGCCCATCCATAGATGCCAATAAAATCCCATTGGCCCCATGCATCAAAATTGTAATTGATTCTTCTACCATTTCCTTTACTCCAGCCCAGGCCACCAACAATATCCCTTATATTCCATCCTGATTTATTCCAATAGCTAAGTTTAAAAGTGCCATTATACCAAGAAGATGGAAACTCCATTGCAGCAGCCCCTCTTTCTTTCCAAGCCCCCCAATAATATTGGTTGTGATAGCCTTTGTTATATCCTTCTCCTAAGTTACCCCAACTTTTGTCGAGACCAATAGAATCTCCATTAACCAATGTGTCTTGTGAAGGGTCTGTGTTTGATAAACCTTCCTCTTTGGAACAACTCACATACACGAGCATTACCAGGAATAATGATAATAATAAATTAAATTTTCTCATTTAAATATGTTTAGAAATATGAATAAATCAAACCAATTGCATCTTTTGGTTTTAGAAAAAGGGGAGTCAGTCTAGTAATTTATGGAAGTGTTTTTTGAATAAAAAACAGAAGTGTAAGCGGAGAAATGAGGGAAATATTCTATTATTCGGCAAATCTACAAAAAGAGGAACAACTAAAAAAGTTTTTAGTAAAATACTACTAAAGCAAGTATTGCAAATAGGGATAAAAAGAGGAGGCTATCCCAAAAGAATAGCCTCTTGCTTGTTATTTATTTTCTTCTTTTGATGTAAGTGGAGTTGGACAAGCTTCGATACTTGCACAAAAAATAGAACCTTGAGTTACTTCAAAGCCAGGGTCTAAACAGATAGTTTGACCTGCAGCAAAAGTCACATTGCCAAATGGTCCAACAGTTCCGTTAGAAGTGATATTTAGGTTAGCATTATAACTATTATTTATAATAGGGTTATTGTTTTCTAAAATATTATCTGGGCAACCTGTATAATTGACCGTAATAAGAGCTACACAAAAATCGGCATTGCCAGCTTCGTCTTCTACCCATACTTCTACAAATTGGTTACCTGCATCAGCATCACAAAAATCAACAGAGATGCTAGGAGCTGAGGTATCGCCTACTTTCCGTATTTTGACTGTTCCAGTCAAATAAGAACTAGCAGTACAATTGTCTGTTGCACTATTTAAAACAGTAGAAGCAAACACGGTTTGGCATTCGCCATAAGCAACATCAACAACTATACTGTTGTTACATACTGGTACAGGGTTGGCACAATCCAAAATGGTAAACAATTGGAAACAAGAACTGCTATTTCCACATCCATCATTGACTTCCCAAACGATACGATGTGTGCCATAAGGATAAATACCAGTAGCGTCATCACCAGTTCCTGCAATGTCAATTGATCCATCATTGAAAGCATCTATCGAATAAGAATACTCTAAAGCTGAAAGGGGAGAACAAGCATCGCTGGCTGATGTAGTTAATATGGCTATACCTTCGCAATCATCACTTGTATCACAGAAAAATTGACTAGAATTACAACTTGAAAAAATAGGTGCTTGATTATCTATTACACTTATAGATTGTATGTACCGAAAATAACCATCTCCATCATCTTGGTAGGTGCGAGGTAGAGGTTGTGGAAAACCGAGGTCGGTATTCGATGGATTTGAAGAATCATATACACAGATATTAATTACTTCCCATGTACGAACAATATTGTAGCAACTCTCTGAGACAATTGAAAGCGTATCATCTGAAAAACTAATATTTACTAATTCGGTGTCATTATTAACGACACTTGGCGAACCCGCACTAATAGGCGAACTAGGACAATTAGTTAAAAATAAATCAGCAGGAAATTGTACAATAAAATCAGATGTATGTGTTTGTGAAGATGATTGTGGACACGTACCTGCAATAACGGTTATGGTTTGTGTACAAGCATTGATATTTCCATTAGAGTCAGTTGCTGTAAAGGTACGTGTAATTGTACCTCCTGTACAATTTGTAAAATTAGCATCATTGGTAACTACCAAATCAGCATCACAATTGTCAGCAAATGAAGCAGTACCAAATAGACTGTAATCATTTATACCTGGATCAGAACAATTTACGGTTAGGTTGCTAGGACAAGTAATACTAGGAGCAAGATTATCATTAAATGTAGAACTTATCTGTTGGGTATATTGAAAAAAACCGTCATCGTCTCGATACGTACGTGGTATGGGTTGCGGAATCCCTAAATCTGTATAATTTGGATTATTAACAGAGTAGATACACCAATTGACAACAGTCCAAGTTCTATCAATTCCCGTTGCAGTAAATACATCCGTGTAAGAAACTGCAACGAGTTCACAATCGTCTTCAATAATTTGTGGTTCACCAAAATTATCAGAATTATTCAAACAAGTCGTAAGGGCAACATCTGCTGGAAATTGTACAATAAAATCACTTACATGAGTAACGGTAACCCGTTGCGTACAAGATGCATCTGGAGAATCAAGACTACCGTCTTGTGCTGTCCAAGTTCGAAGCAATACACCTGCACTGCACTGATCTGTAAACCCACTATCTGTAAAACTGAGACTTACTGAACAATTATCAAAAGCTACTGCACTACTGAAAGGGTTCGATAAATTAGGGTCATTACAATCTAACGTTTTATCGGCAGGACAGGTTATTTGTGGAGCTAAATCGTCAATTACAAGTACGGAACTTGAGCAAACGGAAGAACTTCCACTGCTATCCGTTACACGCAGTTCTACCGTGATGTTTTGCGATACATCGCAACATTGAAAAGAAACGGTACTACTCCAAGCAGTTGTACCGAGACAACCGTCCGTTCTTCTAACTTCAAATGTTGGTGCACCACAAGAGCTACTTGAACCAGCATCAATATCGGTAGTGCTTAGAATTCCCACGCCATTACTGGCAAGACTTACTTGAAGGTTCGGATTACATAAGGCATTTGGAATAAGGACAGCGGAAGTACTCGCATATGAAAATTGGATTGAAAAAAATAAGCTAATAATAAAAACGGTTAAAGTTCTGGTCATAATTTAGTGTTTTTAGAATGGGTTAAAAGTTATATCGCACAAAATACAATATAAAAAGAATTGTAATACAATAGTATCATTTATAAAACTCAATATCTTACTGCTACAACCGAAAAAACTACCCAAAAACCACATCCATACTGGCACAAATGTGTTGTGCGGCTTCGTCCAAATCGGCCTCGGTATGCGCTGCTGATACAAAGCCCACTTCGTAACCCGAAGGCCCCAAATAAACACCTCGTTGTAGCAACTCATGATGCAAGACTTTAAACAACTCCATACTAGCAGGAGAAATTTGGTCGGCCGAAAGGATGCGTTCTGTAGCAAAGGCAATCCAAAAGATAGAGCCAATTTGATGAATACTTACAGCATAATTTTTTGAATCGCAGTAGGACTGTATTTTTTGAACAAAGGTTTTTGTTTTTGCTTCTAAATCTTGGTAGAAATTTCTCTCCAGCAAAGCACTCATGGCAGCGTAACCTGCTGCCATTGCCACAGGATTGGCAGAGAGCGTTCCAGCTTGATAAACGGCTCCCTCAGGTGCTACATGCGACATGATTTCGGCACTTGCGCCATAGGCACCGACGGGCATTCCGCCTCCAATTATCTTACCATAAGTGAGTATATCGGGCTGGATATGATAATGGCCAGCCGCCCCCGTAAATCCGACCCGAAAGCCAGAAATTACTTCATCAAAAATCAATAAACAATCGTATTTATAACATTTTAAGCGCAAGCATTCCAAAAAGGATTTTTCTTGTATCAACAGACCATTATTGGCAGGAATGGGTTCGATGATTATACAAGCTACATCATCGCCATGTTTTTGCAAAGCATCATCTAATAACTTAGGATTGTTGAGTGGCAAAACGATGGTTTCTTGTGCAAAGGCTTTGGGAATGCCAGCCGAAGTACTCTCGCCAAAAGTAGCGAGTCCGCTACCCGCTTTTACCAAAAGCGAATCCACATGCCCATGATAACAACCTTCAAATTTGATGATTTTGTTTTTACCTGTTACGCCGCGCGCCAGACGAATAGCCGACATAACCGCCTCTGTACCAGAACTTACAAAACGTAATTTTTCAAGAAAAGGATTATTATCCAAAATCAATTTGCCCAACTCATTGCCGAGGCGATTGGGCGTACCAAAAGAAGTTCCTTTTTTGACCGTTTCAATCACCATTTGTTCAATACCAGGGTGGCGATGTCCCAAAATAAGCGGCCCCCAAGAGCAGCAAAAATCAATATAAGTATTGTCATCTTCGTCGGTGATGCGACAACCTTGCCCCTCCTTGATAAAAAGCGGCGGCCCCGAAACGGACTTAAATGCTCTTACTGGTGAGTTTACTCCTCCAGGGAAATAGTTTTTGGCTTCGTGAAATAATTGAGCCGAAGTATTACGTTTGATTCGATTGATTAATTCCATGAGGCAAAAATAAGAAAGTGTTCACGTATTCACGTATTCACGTGTTCATGTTTTTGTCATTTTCTCTTTTAAAACGTGAACACGTGAATACGTTTGCACGTACATACGTTTCTATGCGTCTAGTAGAACAAACCGTACAAGAAGTAGCTCAAAAGTATTTGCAAAAACATTATCGTTTTCGGGCAAGGGGCAAAGTCTTTTCACAATTGGAGTTGCGTACCAAAAAGCAGTTTGGAGGCAAGCGAGCGGATGGTTTTCTAGCTTTTCGGCATTGGATTTGGGGTGTTTATACGGTTTCGATGGAAGCCAAATCCTATAAAACATTGCCAGCTATACGGCCATATTTTGATAAAAAGAAATTTGTGTGGGCTTGCGCCAAAGCAGGTTTGGTCTTTTCGATTGTCACGGGAGCGATTGCTTTTTTGTTTACGCTTGAAGATGGTTTTGTACAGTATTTATTGCCTTTAGTGATGTTTTTGATTGGAGCTTTGGCTTATGGCGTATTGAGCTACAATAGCTTTCGCAATTATAAGATGCCCGTCATTGACCAACTCGCCCAATATCCTGCTAATGAACAATGGTTGGCTTTTTCTTCGGATTCTTTACGTGATATTTCTTTAAAAAAACTAGAAACCCTCAAAGCCCTTTGCCATCGCAAAGGGGTCGGACTTTTGTTGGTTCGTTCTCGCAACAAAATAGAGGTTGCTGTCAAGCCACAAACACGATGGCATTTTTGGAATGACTTTTTGAGATTTTATGCAAAAGAGCAACAAATACGGAAACTCTTGAAATAAACACATACACTCTTTAGGGTATTTTTTGCATTTTTATTACCATTCGTCGCAGTATAGCAACCATTCACCGTAAACGGCGTATTTTTATTTGTGTTTTTCTTGCAATACTTATATCTTTGTTTTAACCCAAAAAACTAGATATTATCTACCTAGTTTTTTCT
Source organism: Saprospiraceae bacterium (assembly GCA_020628755.1). Classification (GTDB taxonomy): domain Bacteria; phylum Bacteroidota; class Bacteroidia; order Chitinophagales; family Saprospiraceae; genus JAHDES01. Next base: position 20,300 of record JAHDEQ010000031.1, on the reverse strand, counting down.
TCTTTTAAGATTATAAATCAAACACAAAATACTTACTACCTTAGATAGTCTTTCTTTTCCATATCCGACCATACCGATTTATTCAAAAATACATTTAATTATCGCCTATTTTTCTTTGATGGAAGAAAAATAGAAGATTTTCATATTTAATAAAAAATTCCTATGAAAAATCAAATAATTCAATATTCAAATTTATCAAAATACTTTAGTAAAATATTATTTACTTTTTCATTAATCATTAGCTTTTCTTTTAGTGCTTCATCTCAAACTATTACTATTGATGATTTTACTAGTGGCGGAGGTTTTTGTTGGTTTGGTAATACTCCTGGAGGAAGTGGTGAAGATATTCCTTTAGATGGTACTTTTAATGGTAAGAATTTTTATAATTCAAATGATTCAGGAACGGGAACAGGAATGGGAACGGGAGATGATTTTATACGGTGGAATGGCTCAGCATGGGAAATTGGTTACATTGACATGGTTAATGGTGAACAAATTACTCATACATCAAATCTTTGTGGAGATGGAGCTGATGCAATGAAGCCTCCTTGCTCAAATATAGCAGGTGCTTGGACGCTAACAGCTTTAGGCACATCTTTTAGTTGTGGAACACTTACGCTAACAGGAGATTGTGCAGCAAGTGCCAGTGTACCAAATGTTTGCTCCGCAGGCACAACCGCCCCAACTTTATCAGCCACTACAGCCAGCAATACTTGTCCAGCGACAACAGTTGATTTAGATGCATTGCATACAGGAACTGTTCCTACAGGTACGGCCTTGGTATGGAGTACGGATAATGATTCAAGTGATGGACTCGCAAGTACCGAAGCTAGCCCTACAAGTACTGCTGGTACTTATTATGCTTATTATTATGATGCTACAAATGACTG
>JAHDEQ010000031.1:4950-19310 GCA_020628755.1 Saprospiraceae bacterium | reverse complement strand
GTACACCTAATACGTATATCGTTACTTATACGACTGCTGGTTCTTGTCCTAATTCTAGCACTGCAAGTATTACCATTAATGCTTTAGATGATGCGAGTTTTAGTTATGGAGCAGCGAGTTATTGCGTTGACGCTGCTGATCCTTCACCAACGATTACAGGTTTAGCTGGAGGTACGTTTTCTAGTACTGCTGGTTTAGCCATCGCTTCCAATGGTACTATTGATGTTTCGGCTAGTACACCTAATACGTATATCGTTACTTATACGACTGCTGGTTCTTGTCCTAATTCTAGCACTGCAAGTATTACCATTAATGCTTTAGATGATGCGAGTTTTAGTTATGGAGCAGCGAGTTATTGCGTTGACGCTGCTGATCCTTCACCAACGATTACAGGTTTAGCTGGAGGTACGTTTTCTAGTACTGCTGGTTTAGCCATCGCTTCCAATGGTACTATTGATGTTTCGGCTAGTACACCTAATACGTATATCGTTACTTATACGACTGCTGGTTCTTGTCCTAATTCATCAACAGCTTCAGTCACAATACAAACTTGTACTTCTTGCGAAATCACTGCCTTCAATATAAGCTCAACATCTGTACAATGTGGTAACACAGGTACTTATAGCGTAGATGTTACTTGGACAGACGGGCCTGATGCTACTGTAAGTTTGGCAGATGCCAATGCTATGATTTCGGGAGATGACCCTGCTGTTACTGCAAATGGAACGGCTACTTTAATTTATAACATTGGTACAGATGCCAATGTAGCTATCAATGATAGTGAAAGTTTATGTAGTTTTGCTAACTTAACAGCTACTTCTCCTACGGCTACCACAATAGATTATATGGTAACAGATGGTAACTGTTCTGCTCCTCCACAAATTACATTGCCAGCAGGTTATACTTGTACTTACGCCTTTTTAACAGGGACATTTGGAGGTGGAGGAACTGGTCCATTAGCTATGTATCCAAGTTCAATTTTAGATGGAAATAGCGGTAATGTAGAATTTACTATCACTACTCCTTGCGGCAATACCGAAATGGTACAAGCCAACTATATATGTACAAGTTGTGATGCCGACAATGGAACTCTTATGATTTCGACGGGGAATTAAATCAAAATAAACAACCCTAGAATACATAGAAAAAAGAGCCTGCCGAAATTTCGGCAGGCTCTTTTGGTTATAACTACCCTCTTTAGGGTATTTTTATTGATTTTGATAAGATTTATATATTTTAAGTTTAAGAATTGCCTTGTTTGCGAAACAATTACTTGAATTTTACATTAATTAAAAGTAACTTTGTAAGTGTGTAATCATTAGTGTTTTTAATACACAAATAGTTCATCTCTCATAAACCTTCCCATTACCAATATTTTACCGATTTAAAGAAATTTTTGATAGACTAGACTATACTCAACAAGAGTATAAGTCTGTTTTTAGGTTTAATTCAATTATTTATAACTATAATAATATTAAGATTATGATAAAGAGAATACTTTGTAATAGAGGCAATATAAAGCTATCGCTTTCTATATTGGCTTTGTTTTGCCTTACTTTTTTGGGAGGTAATGTAAATGCGCAGACAACTTGTTTGCCTCTAGTGGAGCCAGCAGCTCCATATGATGCTGGTTCTTTGAGTGCCAGTAACTGGTTAAGTTTTATGTTTGTTTTTGATAGTGCGACTTCTGCTGATTGTGGGGGGGCTGGTTCAGAATGTTTTAATGTCCTTGGATGGGGACTTGATGATTTGGTTATTACGTACGACGGAACAAGTGAAGAGTATTGTTTTTCTCCTACTCCAATAGATACAGATGACGGGTTTTGGTATCAAAACCCTGGAGGCCCTGATCGTGTGGGAAACAAAGATATGGTCGCAATATTTTATCAAGAACAAACAGGCATTCCAGTAGGTGAGAATCTAGTCTTTTCTGTGGAGGTTACCTCAGAAAACTTATCACCAGATCATGAAACTTGTATGTTTATACAAGATTTTGCTCCAGGTTTTGCATCTGCAGGGCGTTCAGAAGTATGTTTTAATGGCCCTGGTATATACACGGTATCATTGACAGTTGCTAGTGGGATGCCTTTACAACATGGTTTTGTAACTAGAGGTCCCAATGTATGGCCTGATGATGCTGCAAACTTTGGTTCTGCTAAGTTTAGAGTTCCTCAATTGAGTCTAGCAAACACAAGCCCAGCTTGTCCTGGCGACGATGTAACGTTTACTGCTTCTCCAATGACAGAGGTAGCAACAGAACCAGCGGGTGGAGCAACTATTTATACCTTCTTTGTTGATACAGACGGAAGCGGTGCATTAGATAATGGCGAGGTTGCTTTACAAAGTGGCTCAGCTAATACTTATACGATTAATGCAAGTACCTTGACGGATGGAGATGTGATTTCAGTAGCTATCGCTAATGCTGGTGGCTGCGAAGAAGTCGTAACTTCTGCATATGCTGAAGCACTAAATTGTTCTGCATGTGATGCCAACAATGGCGTATTGATAGGAAACAACTAATTCCTTATTTGAAATAGAATTACTATAAACAAAAAGAGGCATTCCGAATATTCGGAATGCCTCTTTTTGTTTTTGTAATGTCAAGAAGAAATCATAAAAATACAAAGCAAAAACCGCCTGTCGAACACTCGACAGGCGGTTTTTTATAAGATGAACGTGAACATCTACCTGTCGTTAGACAGGCGAAGATTTCAACACATGAACACAAGAAGTTTACTTCTTCGCACTCGTCTTCTTCCCTTTTTGCAAAGTAATATCGAGTTTATCACCATCTTTATGAAGGACTGCTTTAAAGACACTACCTTCGGGAGGGTTTTTACTCAATATAAATTCTGCTAAAGGATCTTCAATGTATTTCTGAATGGCTCGGTGGAGTGGTCTTGCACCAAATTGTGGATCAAATCCTTTTTCGGCAACAAAATCTTTTGCTTTATCATCTAAAACTAAAGCATAATCCATACCTTCTAAACGAGCATATAAATCTTTGAGTGTAATATCAATGATTTTAAAGATGTCTTCTTTTTCTAAGCTATTGAAGATGACAACATCATCAATACGATTCAAAAATTCAGGAGAGAAGGTACGTTTCAATGCGGTCTGAATCACTCCTTTAGAATGGTCGTTGGCACTGTCTTGACGAGCCTTCGTTTGGAAACCAACACCTTGACCAAAGTCTTTCAACTGACGAACTCCAATATTTGAAGTCATAATAATCAAGGTATTTTTGAAATCAACCTTACGACCCAAACCGTCGGTCAATTGTCCGTCATCTAAAACTTGCAATAAGATATTATACACATCAGGATGCGCTTTTTCAATCTCATCCAACAAGATAACAGAATAAGGTTTACGGCGTACACGCTCCGTCAATTGTCCACCTTCTTCATAACCGACATAACCTGGAGGCGCACCAATCAAACGACTAACAGAGAACTTCTCCATATATTCACTCATATCAATACGGATGAGCGCATCTTCGGAATCGAAGATGTAGCGAGCTAGGGCTTTTGCCAATTCAGTTTTACCGACACCAGTTGGCCCTAAGAAAATAAACGAACCAATTGGTTTCGATGGATCTTTCAGACCAACTCGATTACGTTGAATGGCTTTCGTGATTTTGACAATGGCATCATCTTGTCCAATAATAGCTTTTTTGATGTCATCCGTCATATTAACCAAGCGATTGCTTTCGCTTTGAGCCACACGCTGAACAGGAATTCCTGTCATCATAGATACTACTTCTGCAATATCTTCTTCGTTGACAGGGTAGCGTTTGGTTTTCGCTTCCTCTTCCCATTCAATTTTTGCAAATTCAAGCTGACGAACCAATTTAGATTCATCATCACGCAAATCAGCCGCTTTTTCATATTGCTGATTTTTGACGGCTTGATTTTTAAGTTCTTTTAAATCCTCAATTTTCTTTTCTAACTCTTCGATGTGCTTGGGCACATGAATGTTTTTGAGGTGAACTCTTGCTCCAACTTCATCCAAAACATCAATCGCTTTGTCTGGCAAAAAGCGGTCGCTAATGTAGCGATTGCTAAAGGAGACGCAAGCCTTGATAGCATCATCCGAATAATTTACATTATGAAATTCTTCGTATTTAGGTTTGATATTTTGTAAAATATGAACTGCTTCTTCGGCAGAAGGTGGATCAACAATTACTTTTTGGAAACGACGGTCTAAAGCACCATCTTTTTCAATGTGTTGGCGATATTCGTCTAGGGTAGAAGCTCCAATACATTGGAGCTCGCCGCGTGCCAAAGCAGGTTTAAAAATATTAGAAGCATCTAAAGAACCCGTTGCGCCACCCGCACCTACAATAGTATGGATTTCATCAATGAATAAAATTACATCACGAGATTTTTCCAATTCATTCATGATGGCTTTCATACGTTCCTCAAACTGACCTCTATATTTCGTGCCAGCTACAAGAGCTGCTAAGTCTAGCATGACAATACGCTTGCCATAAAGTGTACGAGAAACTTTTTTCTGTGTGATACGCAAAGCCAAGCCTTCAACGATTGCTGTTTTACCGACACCAGGCTCACCAATCAAGATTGGATTGTTTTTCTTGCGGCGACTCAAAATTTGAGAAACTCGCTCAATCTCGTTTTCACGACCAATAATTGGGTCGAGTTTTCCTTCTTCAGCCAATTTGGTAATGTCTCTACCAAAATTGTCGAGTACAGGAGTACGAGATTTAGAATTTCCTTTGCGTTGGTAACGACCGCTTTGATCTTCTTCTTCATAAGGGTCGTCTTGCTCAGGAGCTTCATTAAAAATATCAGGAGTAGAGTAGTCTTGTTCTTGACGAACATACTCCAATTCTGCCTTATAAATTTCGTAATCAATATCGAATTGTCTCAAAATACGAGACGCAATATTGTCTTTATGCTTTAAAATAGAAAGCAATAAATGTTCAGGACTAATTTGGTCGCTTTTCAACATTTTGGCTTCCAAGAAAGTCACTTTCAGGACTTTCTCCGCCTGTTTGTTTAAAGGCAAATTACCCAAATTAAGTGTAGTTTTAGAAGAAGAACGTTTTTGAATTTGGTCTTCGACGGTTTTCATCAACTCTCTAGAATCTACATCCAATGAATTGAGTACACGCATCGCTAGGCTTCTGCGTTCGGACATGATGCCAAGCAACAAATGTTCTGTACCAATATAATCGTGTCCTAAACGAATAGCCTCTTCTCGGCTTCGAGAAATGACTTGTTTAACTTTAGGAGAAAATCTTCTATTCATGTTTAGCGATTGAGGTGGTTAATTAGAATAAAGAATAGCGAACACTAAAAGACTTGCAAACAAAACACTATATACTTTACTCTTTCAAATCAATGTCAAAATCAAAAGACAAGATATAACTTTACTAATAAGTTTACAATTGTATTTTCTTAAAGTTGCATCTTTGCTACATTAATGACCTTAAAAATTGTGCCATTGCAATATGACCTGACAAATGTAATATTTTTTTATATGTTTTGGTAATTCAAATTTGATGAAATCTGTTTTGATTAGACAATAATTATGAGTTGTATTTTGAATTATCTTTTTGAATAAAAAGATTTGAGCCTAATTGATTTAGGTTATTTCTTGTTGGAGTACAAATATCAATACCATTACATTATAATTTAAACGAATAGGATAGTGCAAAAGTTGTTTTTGTCAAAAAATAGCTTTTTGAGACAAAGAAGGTAAAGCCTTGTATTAGAATGGTTTAGCACTAAAATTTACCTCTAAAAAATGAAAAATATTATTTTTCATGGCTTGAAATCTTTTTTTTAAAATTTATATCCTACTTTTGTATAGAATAAGCAATCAAGAGAAAATATGAAGTATATAATAGATAAACAAGAAAAATTTGCAGTGCTTTCAATACAAGAAGAAACACTGAACAGTCTTGTTGCGCCTAAGCTAAAATCAGAATTGGTGATACTTCACAATGAAGGTGTCCACAATTTAGTTCTCAATTTAGAGACTGTCAAATTTGTAGATTCTTCTGGATTAAGTGCCATTTTGACAGCTAATCGCTTATGGAGCGACGGTCGAGCTTTCGTTTTGACGGGTGTTAATCATGCTAGTGTAAAGAAACTAATTGAGATTTCTCGATTAGATACAGTTCTGAATATCATTCCTACCGTTGAAGAATCTATTGATTATATTTTCTTAAATGAACTGGAAAGTGAACTTCAAGCTGATTCGGATACCGAAGAGGCCTAAATTTTAGGTTTTAGCTTGGCAAAATAAAAAACCAATAAAGAGGACTTCACATCGTGAAGTCCTTTTCTATTTCTATGAAATTTGAACTGACCATACTAGGCTGCAACTCTGCAAAACCTGCCAATGGGAGACACCCGACGGCACAGGTATTAAATATCCAAGAAGAATTGATATTGATAGATTGTGGAGAAGGTACTCAAAATCGGATGAACGATTTTGGTATTAAGCGAGGACGAATAAAATATATTTTTATTAGTCATTTGCATGGCGACCATATTTTTGGTTTACCAGGTTTGTTGACTTCTTATAGTTTAAATACCCGAACCGAGCCACTTACTATTTTTGCTCCTAGTGGCTTGCAAGAAATGATTGAAGTTGTACTTAAAAATTCAGGAAGTATTTTGTCTTATCCCATCTATTTTAAAGTGACCAATCCTGAAATTTCGAGCAAAATTTTTGAAAACGAAGTTTTTGAAGTTTATACCATTCCTTTGCAGCATCGCGTACCGACCAATGGTTATTTGTTTCGAGAAAAAGAGCGTCCTAGAAATATCATACCCGAAAAAATACAAGAATACGAAATTCCTTTCTCTCAAATTCCAGCCATAAAAAAAGGAGAAGACTTAAAGTTACCCGATGGAATAACTATTCCAAATGAAGAACTGACGCTTTCGCCTCCGCCGCCTCGCAGCTTTGCCTTTTGTTCAGACACCGTCTATAATGAGGCGATTATTCCTATTATTGATGGGGTTGACCTCTTGTATCACGAAGCGACTTTTCTGCACGAACGTTTGCAAAGAGCGATTCAAACCAAACACAGCACGGCGCTACAAGCTGCACAAATTGCACAAAAATCCAACGCTGGCCAATTGATTATTGGGCATTTTTCTTCACGCTATAGAGATGTAACTCCCTTTTTGGAAGAGGCCCAAAGTTTTTTTGAAAAAACCCATGTTGCAGAAGAAGGAAAGACTTATCAGGTGATTTAATAGTAGCAACAACTTTTTTTGTACTTCCAAAAGATATACGCAAACTAAAGCCTCACGGTGGAGGCAGATTTGCGCCACTAATTATCAATAAACAACTTGGTTGTATAATCCGTTTGATTGCCTTTGATTTGTAAAATATAAATACCATCTACAACATTATTCGGGATGGGCAATTCAAAGCTGTCGCTTTGAATCCCGTCGAGGGTTCCACTTCCGACCAAAATACCATTCACAGAAAAAAGTTGATATTCCAGATTTTCCTTTTGGTCTAAATTAAATAAAATTAAATCCCCTGCTACAAACGGATTAGGGTGCGAAATACCTGCATTGGCAGGTATTGGATTGGAGCTGGTGCTGGTAAAAAGATTAGATTCGGTATCCAAAAACAAGACAAATCCATCGTGGTCAGAAATTCTTAAAATCGGGTCGTCATTTTCCAAACTAGGCGGATTATCAGCATTGCCTCTTGTATATTGCAATTCATCTACTTCAATTTGCGAGAGGTTTGCTGTACTCAAGCAGTGGTCGAGTATTTGAGCATTGCCCCTAAAAACATAAGAATATTGCTCTTCTTCGGGAACACTCAAACTATGATTAATTAAAGGTTCATCAAGTACAGACTCTATTTCGTATTGTGCACCTAAACTGGTTTGTCCCGAAATTTGGTTGACCACGTCAACATAGCCATCCGTAAATTGGAACGCATTGAAATCGCCTAGCACAAAGATATTATCGTATTGCAATTGGAGTGCTTTTACCATTTTGGCAATAGAAATGCCTTGTTCGTGGCGTTTGGTACGTACAAAAGTCTGGTCGCTACCCTCAATTCCATTGAGCGAACGGATGTGTAAATTGAGTACTGCAATTGGCGTAGGAGGATTGGTATTTAACTCGGCCTTTAACAAAAGCGGCGGGCGGTCGTGTTTGCGGCCGCCAATACTCAAAGATTCATCTTCGCCCAATTGCTCAACGACGATGTTAGAAACCGTATTTTTAACCATAAAACCTGTATGAATACTGCCACTTCCTTGACGCAAATGAGCCGAATAATTTTGCTCGGAATCCATTTCCAAAATCTTAGCTGCCACATCTTCGAGTGCTTTTTGTGAACCCACCTCTTGAAAAGCAATAATATCAGGAGCTTGCATGGTATTCAAAACATAGTGAGCTAGTTTTTCGACTCGCAACTCGTAATTGTTATTGCTGGGCATAAAAAAGAGGGCATTGATATTGCCTATCAATGCTTCTTGTGCTTCTCTGGCTCTAACGGCTTGGTATTTATAGTCACCTTCGACACTATATGTGATGGGAAGCAGAGCATAATTGCGAGGCTCGCCTATGATAATACCCAAACCATTGAGCTGCATACCTGCACCTAGAGCCTCGTTGGGCGACAAATCCAAACCATCGCTAATAAACAAAAGAACTTCTGGATTGCCATCCCAAATTGGCGAACCATTATAGGAATTGAACTCGCTACCTGCTTCTCTAAAAGGGCGATTTTGAACAGGACTAACATTAGCAAAACCATCTTCATCAGCTGCTCCTGTAAAAACGAAATTATCTAAATTGATAAGCATACTTTCTACGCCTTCCCATGCAGAAACGGAGGCATTGGTAGAAACTGGATAAGAGACATCAACTGTCACAAAAGAGGGTAGGGGATTATTGGAACTAATCAAAATACTAGCAACATCTTCGGCCAAAATCAGTGTCGTGCCCGAATTGGATTCGGTCACGTAGCCTTCGACAGAGACCAAATCGCCCACCTCAAAATCAAAGTCATCTTCTATCACTATGATTGCATCAGAAGTTGTACGATTTTGGTCGCTGCGTTCGTCAGGCGTTTGAATGATAAAAAAATCATCCGTAACAGAAGTTACAATATTATTTTCGGTACGAACAAAATTATTATCATAAGGCGAAGTATTTTGTGTACCTTGTATTTGCCAAATCTCGACAAGAGCTTGTGCGGAGAGGTTTTGGAATAGGACACAACAAATGAGGAAAAGTGAAAATTTGAAGATTTTTTTATTTTGATTATGAACTTTAGAAACTACTTCATGGCTAGGTCGGTGCATAATTGTTTTAGGAATCGTCGCAGTTTCCAAACTGCGATGCCATGAGCTTTGTTTTTCTTTTGAGCGTATAATATCGCAGATGCAATCTGCGGGAACAGGATTTTTTTTTATATCTCTAATATTCATAATTTTTCAACAATTTTCGGAATAGACTATTATCTATATATGGAAACAAATAATGCTACCTCTCTTTTTGAAAAAGCCCACAGCCCTTATTTACAAGGAGGCATCGTATTAACATTGGTTTTTGTGGTAATGTTGTTGGCAAAAGTAATAAAATGGACAGGATTATTAACACTCAGTGATGCCTACCCCTGGACAGTTTCGGTATCTTTTATGTTATTTTTTGCTTTGTTTAACAGTATTTTTTCTTTGGCCTCCAAAAATATAGATTACTACTGGCGACAATCCATAATTGCGTTTTTGGGCTTAACGCTCGTTTCGGCAGGTTTGGCTTTTGTATTTTCGAGTGTGCCTTTGAGTGAGGTGGGCGAGTACAAATGGATTTTTATGGTTTTTGCCTTTGGTTATTTGGTGTTTATTTCCATTATTGGTTTTATGAAACGCATTGTAGAATTTGCACAGCGTGAAGAATGGAGCAAGCCCCGACGACGATCGAAACCGTAAAACCGTACTCACGTATCAACGTATTCACGTGTTCAAGTTCTTAATTAACGTGAACACATGAATACGTGAGCACTTGAACACCTTAAAGAAGGCTTCCATCAAACAGAAAGGGGAGCAAATCCCTAGCGGTATTAAAGACAATAATCTCACCTTTTTCGCCTTGTAGGATTACTCGCATTGTTTGTTTATGCTTTAATTCGGTTTCGCACATCACTTGACGACAAGCACCACAAGGACTTACTGGGCTTTTGATTTTTACACTAGCACTTTTGGCTGTAACGGCAATGGCTACTACAGGCACACCATTATACATGGAGTCGGCCGCAGCTAAAGCGACACGCTCTGCACAAAGGCAGAGCGGATAGGATGCATTTTCTTGATTACTGCCTCCAACGAGTTCCCCATTTTCTAGCAATAAAGCTGCTCCTACTTTAAAATTAGAGTAGGGTGAGTAGGAATTTTTTAATGACTTTCGAGCTAGTTTTAATAACTTTTGATCGGACTTGGGGAGGTCTGATAGTTTAGCATAAGAAAGGTAAGTTTGCTGTAGCGTAACTTTTTTCATACAAAGCGTAGTAAATATTTTTAAAACTTAATGGTCTAAATATAGTATAATATCAAACAAAGAACTATAATTGCGACTTGGTTTTTTTTGACTCAAATTTACGAATATGAATAATATCTTAATCATCGGGGCTGGACGTTCTTCTACTGCTTTAATCAACTATGTGTTGCAAAAAGCCAAAGAAAATCAATGGTTTGTAACAGTTGCCGATGCTGACCCACAATTAGCCGAAGAAAAAGTTGATGGACATCCCAATGGACGTGGCACTTGGCTCGACGTGATGAAGGTCAACGACCGTAGGGAGTTGATAGAACGTGCAGATGTAGTTGTTTCGCTGCTTCCTGCACATTTGCACATTGAAGTGGCGCAAGATTGTATTCGTCTCAAAAAGCATTTGATAACGGCTTCTTATGTCTCTAAAGAAATGTATCGCTTGGGCGATAAAGCACGTGAACGAGAGCTGATTTTTATGGGCGAAATGGGACTCGATCCAGGCATTGACCATATGTCGGCCATGCAAAAAATTGATGATATTAAAGAAATGGGCGGCAAGCTCACGGCTTTTCGTTCTTATACGGGAGGTTTGATTGCACCAGAAAGCGATGATAATCCCTGGCACTACAAATTTACTTGGAATCCTCGCAATGTCGTGTTGGCAGGGCAAGGAACGGCGCAATATCTCGAAAATGGAAAGTATAAATACATTCCTTATCGTCGCTTGTTTACCAAATACCGTTTGGTAAACATTCCTGGTATGGGCGAATATGAAGTTTATGCCAATCGTGATTCTTTGCTCTATAGAGAGGTGTATGGATTAAGTGATATTCCTAATATTTTGAGGGGAACGATACGATCTAGAGGTTTTTGCGATGCTTGGGCAGCCTTGGTCAAAATTGGTTTGACCAATGGAAGCTATCCTATTTTGGATTCGGATAAGTTGACGTATCATTCTCTTATGGAGGCCTTTACGAGCAATGAACAAGGCAATTCTGTCAAAGAAAAAATAGCCCAACTCATTCGCCAAGAACCCGATTCTGAAGTTATGCAAAAATTGGAGTGGCTAGGCTTGTTCCGCAAAAAGAAAATTAAAATTCCAAATGCTTCTCCTGCTTTAATTTTGGAAAATCTCCTTTTGGATAAATGGAAACTCAAAAAGTCGGACAAAGACATGATTATCATGCAGCATGAGTTTGAATACAAACTCAAAGGCAAGAAAAAATGTTTGCATTCGACCTTAGTGCTCAAAGGTGCAGATTCTGTTGACACGGCCATGTCTCGATTGGTTGGTTTGCCATTGGGTATTTTTGTGCGTTTGGTGATGCAAGGCAAAATTACAACTACAGGGGTCAATATTCCTGTGATGAAACAAGTTTATGACCCTGTTTTGGAAGAACTGAAAGATTATGGCGTAGAGTTTAAAGAGACCGAAGTGGAGGTTTAGTTACTCATGCTACCCAAACTGCACTCTAGCAATATCCAAAATGTTCTGACGCTTATCCTCGGGGTGGGGAGTAGTCAAGTGATTGGCATTTTGGCCATGTTTGCCTATACACGTATATACGAACCCCAACACTTGGGTTTGTTAGGGATGTTCCTTTCTTTTGTCGTTATTTTACGGATGTTATCCAATGGAGGCTATGAAGTCACTATCGTTCTGCCTGAATCCGATAGAGCTGCGTGTGATTTGCTCAATCTTTGTTTTTTACTCAATATTCTTACGGTATTTGCGAGTTGTATTTTGGTTTTGGCGGCCGAACAATTAATCACTTTTTTTTACTCTGATACAGGTGATAATTTGAGGCAAGTTATTTGGCTCTTGCCCTTTAGTGTCTTATTTGAGGCAGGAACTGCTGCACTCAAATATTGGCTCAACCGATTCAAAAAATACAAGACTCTTTCATTAGCTCGTTTTTTGCAAGCCATCATTACTGTTATTTTAACCTTGTATTTGGGTTGGGAAGGCTTTTTAGTATATGGACTTATCGTAGGCTTAGTCGTAGGGCAAGGTGTACAATGGTTGGTGATGCTATTGGGAAGCGAATTGCCAAAATATTGGCAATGGAACTTTCAATCCATTCAACAAATGGCCAAACAATACCGCCAGTTTTTGCAATATGGAGTCTTAGGCACTTGGTTCAATTCCTTAGCTTCCGAAGTACCATTTTTGATTTTACCTCGATTTTTTGGCGAAGCGGTTACGGGTTTATTTCATGTTGCCCGCAAAGTTTTATTTGCACCTATCAATCTAGTAGGGAGCAGTATTAGCACGGTTTATTACGAGCAAGCCAGCAAAGCGCACCAATTAGGAAGTCCACATTTAGCCAATTTGAGTAAAAACACCTTGCGCTACATGCTGCTGATGAGTGTTGTACCAAGTATTATTCTCTTCTTTTTGGGTGAAGAAATCTTTGCCATTGCATTCGGAGAAGCCTACCGCACAGCCGGCTTGTATGCAAGCTGGCTCATCCCTTGGATTTTGGTCAAGTTTCTGAGCCATCCTTTGACTTATTTAATAGACATTAAGTTCAAGCTCAAAGCCCAACTTTTTTACAACATCATTTTATTTTTAGGACAAGCAGGAATTTTGATTTTCTGTGGCTTGTTGCTCTTTTCGCCATTATCTACCATCATGGCCTATGGCATGGTAGGCTTGGTGCTCAGTGGTATTTATCTCATCTTTTTGCTCCAATTGGCCGAACTTGTTTAAGTGTTGCATATATTTTGAGAGCGTCGCTTTCCTAAACTTGCGGGTGGCGGTAGCGCAATAAAGTTTAGAAAAGCTCAACCCAAAGCTAAAATTAAGGATTCATCCAAGTTCAATTCAAAAAACTCAAATATTTACTTCAAGTACTTTATATTTGAGTATAATTGAAAGATTTATTGGTTTTTAATTAAAAAGCGGCCAAAAGACAAAGCTATGTTCAGCTTCCTAGCTGAACATCCAATACGAATCAAAGCTTCCTAGCTTTAAGTAACCTTGTGTAGCTAGAAAGCTTAGTCGCTAATCGTTAAATACTTACTCAATAATTCTTGGTAGAACATTAAGTATAATCGGCTGCATCCCAAATTTTCGGTCTTCGATGTTCTTATATTCCTTATATGGTTCATAATTGAAAAATTACGATAATTTGGAATGCACCCGTATAATCTGAAAAGCTATGACTCCAAAATACCTTCCATATTTGCTGGCAATATTTTTTATATTTTATGTTGATCTTGCATTTGGACAAAGTCCTTTGGACAAAAGCTACACCATCCGTTTTCAAGCCCAGTCCTTTGAAAAAGCCATCCAACTCATAGAAAAAGAAACCCAACTCGACTTTTATTATCAAAAAGAAACCTTACCCAAAACCATTATTTCAGGTATTTATAACAATCAAAAGTTGGACGAAATTTTGGCTACTGTCTTAGAAGATACCTCACTTGATTATATTGCTTATCGAGATTATGCAGTTGTTATTCTATCAAAAGAAGTCAAAAATCAAAACTATACCGCAGCCTACTACGAAGGACTCGAAAAAGCCACTTCAACAACTGAATCTACCCGTAAAATCAAAAATATTGGCAATGTCAATGACCTCCGTTCCAATGGTTTGGCCAATGTCAAAATTCAAGTCACGCAGCGCAATGGCTCGCCCGTGATTGGCGCGTCTGTACGTGTACTCGATACGGATTATGGCGATGCAACCAATATTGATGGGATTGCTAAAATCACCTTGCCTCCTGATACTTATGTCCTTGAAGTCCAATACATTGGCTTTCAAGACTTACGTCAAAAAGTAAATGTTTTTAGTGACGGAAATTTGGCATTAAAACTCCGAAAATCGGCGATTGATTTAGAAGAAGTCGTTG
>JAHDEQ010000031.1:0-4850 GCA_020628755.1 Saprospiraceae bacterium | reverse complement strand
GGAAATTTGGCATTAAAACTCCGAAAATCGGCGATTGATTTAGAAGAAGTCGTTGTAGAAGCCGAAGCTCCTGATGCCAATATTGACCGACTCGAAATTGGAGTAGAACAAATTGATATGCAGCAAATCAAAAAGTTGCCCGCAGTACTCGGTGAAACGGATATTGTAAAGGGTTTGCTTTTGCATCCTGGCGTAAGTACGATTGGCGAAGGCGCAATTGGTTTCAATGTACGAGGTGGTGATGTTGACCAAAATTTGATTTTGCAAGACAATGGAGTCTTGTTTAATACTTCGCATGCACTTGGATTTTTTAGTAGTTTCAATACCGAAATGGTCAAAAATGTAGAGTTGTATAAGGGCAATATTCCTGCCCAATATGGCGGCCGCATCGTTTCAGTCTTAGATGTACAAATGCGAGACGGCGATTTCAATAAATTTAAAATGAAAGGCGGAATTGGCCCCGTTTCGAGTCGAATTTCGCTCGAAGGGCCGCTTCAAAAAGGCAAAAATTCGGTGCTTTTTGGTTTGCGTTCATCCTATACCGATTGGGTTTTGAAGCAAGCTAGAAATTTGGAAGTGCAAAACAGTTCAGCCTTTTTTTATGATGCCAATTTTCGATTTACCCAACGTTTTAAGAACAATAATAGTCTGATAATTTCAGCCTATTCGAGTGATGATAGTTTTGATTATAACGAAACCTTTGGTTTTGATTATAATACTTTGATGGGACAAATAAATTACAAATCCATTTTAGGAAAAGATATTTCTTCGGACTTTTCTCTCGTGGCCAGTCAATATCAAAGTTCGCAGTTTGATTATATTGGTTTGGATGCTTCCGAATTGCAAAACGAGGTCAATCTGATAAAAGCCAAAGAGTCGCTTTATATTGTTGGTAAAAATGGAGAAGAAATTGATGTCGGACTGTCTTCGACCTTGTACTCGGTAAAGGTAGGCAATCGCCTGCCTTTTGGGGAAGGCTCACAGGTTATTCCCAAAGAATTGGAAAACGAAAAGGGTTTAGAAAGTGCCATTTTCCTAAATGCAAGTTGGATTTTTACCACCAATTTATCCATTTCGGGCGGTTTGCGTTTGGTCAATTATATGTATTTGGGGCCAAAAACCATTTTTCAATATGAAGATGACGAAAATCCAAGTTTGACCAATACTACAGGAACGATTTTACAATCAGGAATTTTAAATACCTATTGGAGTATAGAACCTCGTTTTTCGGCGCGCCTCAAACTCAATCCTACGACTGCTATCAAAATGGGCTATAGTCGAACGGCACAATTTATCAATCAATTATTCAATTCCGATTCGCCCACACCTTCGAGTCAATATCAATTGAGTACACCTTATATTGAACCAAGTCGCTCGCATAATTTTTCGGTTGGTGTGTTTAAAAATTCAAAAGATAATAATTGGGAATCCTACATCGAACTGTATGGTCGAGCTATTGATAGACTGGTAGAATATAAAGATTTTGCCCAACTCATCGCCAACGAACAAATCGAAACCGAACTCCTTTCAGGCATGGGACGCTCCTATGGAATGGAGTTGAGCGTCAAAAAGAAAAAAGGCGTTTACAATGGTTGGTTGAGCTACACTTTGTCGCGCTCTGAGCGACAAGTGCAAGGGATTAGCAATAATAATTGGTATCCGAGCAATTTTGACCAACCACATAATTTAGCTTTGGTATTTAATTATCAATACAATAAACGACATACATTTACCGTCAATTTCAATTATAGTACAGGCCGACCTACGACTGCTCCAATTGGCAATTATCGAACACCTGACGGTTTGATTATTCCCGTTTTTTCGGAGCGCAATCAGTTTAGAATACCCGATTATCATCGTTTAGATTTGGCTTATACTTTGGGCATGGGCTACCGCAAAACCAGTAAAATAAAGACGAGTTGGACTTTTTCGGTTTACAATTTTTATGGACGACGCAATGCTTTTTCGGTGTATTTCACCCAAAAACCGTACGCACCGACGAGGGCGAATAAGCTCTCTATTTTGGGCAGTGCATTTCCTGCGGTGACGGCCAATTTTGAAATACAATAATAGTGATGCAAACCTACTTCCAAAGTGAGGCTTTAGTTTTGAGATAAATCATATACCATGAAAAAAATCTTTTTCTTACTCTTCCTACCTTTTATTTTTTCGTCGTGTCTCGAAGAAATCGAATTTGATATACCTGACGACCAGCGTGACAAAATCGCCATTCAAGGAAAACTCCTCAAAGGAAATCCATCCATTGTAGAAATTACAGTCACTTCGCTGTTTGATTTTGATGGTGTGAATAATCCCAATCGTCAGGCGGGTGCAGTGGTCACACTGCACCGTAGGAATGGACAGCAAATTGAGATTCCATATTTTATACCAAGACTTTCGCATTATCTCGAAATAGAAGTTGACAATCCCGATTTTGAAATCGAAGAAAATAAAGAATACCAATTGCGAGTAGAATTGGCGGATAGTAGAAAATACGAGTCCGATTGGGAAATGCTTTTGCCAACTCCAAATCCCAATAAAATTGAAATAGATGTGGTTCAAAAACAAGGATTTGGCAATGCAAACACTGTCGAAATACAAGATTATTTAGAAGTTTATATCAATACTCCATTGAAAGCAAACGGAGCTAGCGAAAATCAATATTTCTTTTGGGAAAAAGAGGGCGTACACCGTCTTACGGGCGGACTTAGCTCGCCCGATACTTCCAAAATTTGTTATGTCAATCATAGTATTTCCAATGACAAATTACTACTAGCAAACGGAAAAACAATTAGTGGCGATTCGGCCAGTATTTTCTTGTTCGATACACGCATTGATTACCGATTTGCACAAGGTTATTATTTGACCTTGTACCAGCAAGCCATGACGCAAAATGCTTTCGAGTATTTTGAAAAAATAGACGAATTGATTGACCGAGATGCTACTATCTTTCAAACGCCAGCAGGTCGAGTACGAGGCAATATTTTTAGTAGTGTGCCATCGGAGGAAGTATTTGGATTTTTTTATGTGGCACAATCTGACACGATTCGCTTGTTTATTGAACCTCAAGATGTAGGCAGTCCTGCCCTTTTTTGTCCGCCAGAAGTGATTCCGATGGCAGAAACCTTTGATAATTATCCTTGCGTAGATTGTCTGTTTGCGCTCAATTCGACTTTGATAAAACCAGATTATTGGGTAGAGTAAACACCCAAGTTGTAGCAGCGACTTTAGTCGCAGACATTTAATTTTGCGGCTGAAGCCGCTGCTACAGTAATTTAGAGAACCATGCGAAAAATCATTTTTATACTATCCTTCTTCTTTAGTTTTAGCTTTTTAAAAGCAGAAAAACTACATGTGCATTTTGATAAAGGCTTTTATGTAAGTGGAGAAGTGATGCAGTTTGCCATTTTTTTTCCAAAAAAATGGCATGACCAAGAGTTTGCGCTCAAGGTATTATTGCTCGACAACAAAGGACAGTTAAAAGACTATCAGTTTTTACAAAGCAAAGGCCAAGCTAGTACCAGTTCTTATTTTAAATTGAGTTATGATTTACCAAGTGCCAACCATATTTTTTTGATACAAGGATTCGACAAGCAAAGCAAAAAAATCATTCAATTGGGCAATGTCCAAATTCCTATTTACAATGACCTTCTTCCAATAGAAGAAAATCCATCTCAAAGTAATCCAATTTCTAAAACACCAATCGAAAATACAATCAATATTCAACTCGATATGGGCAATACAACCGTACAAAAAAGACAAGAAATAAAGCCCACTTTTTTGGCCAATAATTCCAACGGACAAGCCTTAGCTGTTAATTGGTCAATGACCATTACGGATATAAAATTGACAAAGGGATTTGAGAATTTTTTTAGTTTATCACTTCCAAAAGAAGAGTATATTTTGAGCAATGAATTTTTTTACGAAGGCCGTGTAGAATCTCCAAATGGCACGGCCATACAAGCCAATGTATTAGGAGCTTATACTTCTTTGTACCAAAAAATGTACTTTGCCAAGTCGGATGCGCTCGGCAAAATGGTCTTGCGCTTGCCGCCATTTGAAGGCGAGCAAGCTATACAGATTTTTGCACATTATACCGAGCATGAAGGCTTGATTTTTACACCTTTAGAAAAGTATGCGTTGCCTTTTCAGGTGCGTCCGATAAGCTATCCTTCTGAAATTATCGCTTACTTAGAAAGCAGTCGCCAACGCAAAAAAATCAATCAATTATTTCGCAAAGAAGATTTTGCCCTCAAAACCCAAAACCTCGATATTGAATTGCCTTATTGGGAACCCGATGCAGTTTATGATTTTCAAAAATACGACCCCTTCAAATCTTTAGAACAATTTTTTAGAGAGCATTTGACTCCTTTGCGTTTTAAGAAAGAGAAAGAAAAAGATGACCTACCATTTTACGCAGCCATGTACAATCCCGAAAAACGAAATACCAATAAGTATTTTCCAGACAAACCCGTTTTTATTATTGATGGAAAAATTACCAAAGACGGGAACTATGTGGCAGGTTTAGATTTTATGGCAATTAAACAAGTGGATTTATTTTTTGACCCAAAGAAATTGCATCGTTATTTTAATTTGATTGGAAATAATGGCCTGACGATTATTCAGTCCTATGATGGCACTTTGCAAGTGCCATCTCGTGAAGAGAGCAACATTCGTATGGTTAAAGGCACACCTTTGGAACAAGTCGAATTTTCTGTAAAAGACCTTTCAACGGAGATTCCCTATTTTACAAGCCAACTTTTTTGGCAAACCCAACATGATGGTATGGAGTCGAGTCCCACTCAAATCAATTATATACAGTCCGATGATAAAAGCGAATTTCAAATTGA
>JAHDEQ010000284.1 GCA_020628755.1 Saprospiraceae bacterium | reverse complement strand
CGGCGTTGAAATACCGATAGCTATCGGTACGCCGATGCTAGGCATCGCCTACGCCTGTCTGCCGACAGGTAGATTTTTCGCCTTGTCTTGGTACAAAATTTCTATTTCTAAATTGGGCATTTAATTAATTCTTCATTCCTAAGGATATTTTTAAACAAAAAAGGAGCAATAAATTCGGTTATTGCTCCTTTCTCTTATAAGTAAATGTAAGAATTTAATCATTGTTGACCAAAACCTTCAATAATTTCTTCATTGGTCTTGCCGAGGTTCTTTAAAAGAAATTGAGTATCATCGGCAAAATCGTCATTTGGGTATTTTTTGAGGAACTCTTCGTACAAGTTCTTGGCCTTATCTTTTTGTTTCAACTCGTTGTCGTGGGTAAAGGCCGACATAAACAAGGCTTGCGCCGCTTTTGGGGAGTCGGGGTATTTCTCATAAATCCATTTGTACAAATCTATAGCCTTCGGAAAAGCTCGCATGGAGCGAGCTATCTCACCCGCTTTGTGGAGGTAGTTGGGGTTTTCGCTATCTTTGGGTGCCATCATAGCATGAAGTTCAGTAGCTCCAACAAAGTCGTTGGCAATTTGTGATTCTATTTTTCCTGTTTCGCTATTGGTCAATTTAGAGGACATTCCATCTAAAAATTTACTGAATGTGGCGATTGAAATTGGATTTTTTTCAACTGCTTTGGTGATGGCTTCGTTATTTGGAAAGGCTTGACCAAGTGCTTGATAAATCACTTGAGCCATATCTCCTTTTTTGTAACGGTCACGATATAAATCGGCCATCATCAAACCGTTTTGCACGGTTTGAGTACCGCTATAATGATTGCGTACAGCCGCATTGAGGCAAGTCAGAGCAGCTTGATGTTTGTTATTTTTAACATAAAGTTGTGCTGCTTCGTACAATTTCTTAGCATTATTTTCATGGTCATTGGGATTGGCTCGCACAGCATCGAGCAAGTCTTTGGCTGGGTCAGCTTGTGCTGTTGCTGGACTAGGTGTATTGTTTTTTTCTTGTTTTTCGGAACTACATCCGACAATAATGAATATAAAAAGAGAAAAAAATAATAATTTGGACTTCATATTGTTAGTATTTTAATGCAAAATTTTATACTGATATTTCACTTTGGTTCTCAAGTTTCAAAATTAGGCAATTGAAGGAATTTTAAGGATGATTTTGACTTTTATTTTTTGATAATTGCCTTTCAAAATACAAAACAGATGCGATACGTCATTTTTTTGTTGACATTTATACTCATTAATTCTTGTACTTCTCAATCTGGCAAATATTTTTTGTCGGAGGCTTTGTCTGTCAAAACGACCGACAAAAAAGGGGTCAATCATAGAATTTGCAATACGGCTTCTAATTATATTCCCGATCCCGAAAACCTCTATCATACGCCCGAACGTGTTGTCAAAATTAATTTTCACTTTATGTGCAACTCCGAAGGCAAAGGAAATTTTGAGGAGAAAGAAGGGATAGAATATGTAAAAACCGTGCTGTATGCTGCGAACGACAATATGCTCAAAAATAAGCAAATGCTATTGCCAGCAGGCAATAGCACGGCAACTATGCCTACTCGCTACAAATATGTATTGACTCCTGACCCAGATATTCCTGATGATGATGGCATTTATTTTCACCAAGATGATGATTTCTATTTTATTTTAAATAAAGGAAAAAATCGTAATAATTACGATAGAGAAATTTTTGATAAATATGGTATCCAAAAAGGAGAAGTACTCAATGTTTTTGTGCAAGACAATCATTTGGATAGTCTAAAATCGCCTACTTACAAGAGCAATATGAACGGAATTGCTTTTGATACCTGGGTCAAGTGTAGTATGTGGTACTCCAATATGCAGGAGGTGAGTATGAAAAATGGAAAACCTTTTTATCCTAAAAAATGGTTGGCACATAAGCAAATGAATCACGAAATTGGTCATGTATTTGGCTTGCGCCATACTTGGGCGGGCAATGATGGTTGCGATGATACGCCCAATCACCCGAATTGTTGGGATAGAACGGAAACGCCACCTTGCAATGAGTTTTCTAATAATGTAATGGACTACAATCCGCTCCGCAATGCTTGGACTCCTTGTCAAATTGGACGGGCGCATTTTTACTTAACACAAAAAGAAAACAAGCGCAATCTTTTGGTTCGTACTTGGTGTACTAAAAGGGCTGGTTTGATGAAAATCAAAAAAGATACGGAATGGAATTGCTGCAAAGACCTCGAAAAAGATGTGGTAATTGAATCGGGTGCTACCCTTACGATACGTTGCCGTATTTCTTTGCCCAAAGGCGCAAAAATCATGGTCAAACCTGGTGCCAAACTCGTGCTTGCGGGCGGACGTTTGCACAACGATTGTGGCGACAAATGGCAAGGCATTGAGATTTGGAAAGAGGGCAAATCAAAGGGTGAAGTAGAGCTTTTTGATGAAGCAAGTATCGAAGATACGGTTCATGAAGTGAAGGTCTTAATGAGTAAGGAGTAATGTCCTAATGCTTAAGCTTTTTCCATCAATAATGGCATCGCAGTTTTGAAACTGCGATGAACTTAGAGATAAACTTGGTTTAATACTCAAACCAAAATTTAAGCTGTAGCAGCTACAGGAATGGCTGCTCTTTCGACTTTGTGCAATGGTCTGGCAACACTTTCTTGCGGAAGGGCGAAAGAAAAAGTAGCTCCTTTGCCTGTGCCTTGAGATTCTACCCAAATTTCGCCATTATGATTTTGGATAATTTGTTTGCAAATCGTCAAACCCAAACCCAAGCCTTCAACCGAATTGGCCGTGTTGAGTTGTCCACGATTGAAATTATCAAAAATCTGTTTTTTGTACTTGTTAGAAATTCCAATGCCCCGATCGGAAACATTAAAAACTAGGTGATTTTTGTCTTGATACCAAGTCAATTCGATACTTGGTGGCTGACTACCACAATAGTTGATAGCATTCTCGATCAGGTTTTGGAAAAGCAGTATAAGTTGGTTTCTGTCTGCTTGTATATTAGGTAGTTTAGGAACTGCGATTTGTGCGCCGCTTTGTTCAATTTTATCTTTTAAATTATTTAAAACGGCTTGAATCAATTTGTTTAAATTGATGTTATCTTCTTTGGTATGTTCTTCATCAATACCCGAAATGGAGAAAAAGTCATTCATCAATGTATCCAGTTGATAGGTTTCTTGAGCCATTTTCTGAATATACATTTGACCCTTTTGGTCAAGCTGCGCTTTGTAGTCATTTTCGATGGTTCGAATATGACTTTTGATTTGCTGCAAAGGCGATTGCATCTGTTGTAAAAAAGCCATTTGATTGACTAAATGTAGGGGCGATTGAGTTCTTTGGTTCTGAATGATACGTTCCATATCTTGGATGTATTGTAGTTGAGTTTTGGAATTATGTTTTTCTTTGCTTATATCTTTTACGTTGACAAGTATGTAATTTTTATCTTGCATCAAGAGCGATTGCGTTTCAATGGAAATCCATTGAGAAATGCCTTTGCCTTTTTCGATTTCAAAAACTTCTTTAAACGACTCCGATGCCTTGGGTAACAATATTTTTTTTATTCTAGCTCTGTCTATAGCGTGTAAACCTAGACTGTTAAAAAAATTGGACACCACTTTTTCTTCAAAAACTTTAGTGTTGCCAAAAGGTTTGTTTTGATAAAGGATAATGTTCGTAGTAGGGTCAAAAACCAACTCGGTATGTCGCTGATTTTTGGATAAAAATCGAAGTACGGGAAAGTTTTTTTGAGTAGCTAACTTGCGTTTGTATGCCGAACGAGCAAACAAGAAACCCAAAAAAGCTGCATATATTGATAACACAGCATAGAAAGAAAAGTAGTAATCTATCCCTCCAAAATATATGATGCCTATGCACAAAACTGCAAAAAAGCAACTTATAATCAGAAGCGTAATTTTATCTATTGTTGGTATATCAAATACATGCTTCGACCTTGACAACTCTAAGGGGTAAGTTTTCATGTGTCATGTTTTAGTTGACGGAATCAAAGGCTAATTATAACATAAATCAGCCTCTTTTCTCAATGCCACACTTCATCGAAAATCATAGTATTTTTGTGTAAAACAAGAATACTATTTTATTATATTTGATATGTTCGTAGGGATATAATTTGTTGGTGAGATTCGGTTTTTAGGAAGATTTTATCTCACAATGATTGGAATCCAAAAACCTTGCCAAATATGTGTATTTTTATAATACAAATTTATTTTATTTGAAAATTCAAATAAAACAATATATTCACAATCAATGTTTTTTATATTTTAAATAATCGATATATTAATATTTAGACTGTCATACTAAATGTAAAAAATAACCTTCCATTAAGAAGCTGTTACTCTTTTATAGTTTGGAAACTCATTTTGAAAAGCCTTT
>JAHDEQ010000283.1 GCA_020628755.1 Saprospiraceae bacterium | reverse complement strand
CCTGCTCCACAAGCACCAACTATCACACCCAACATTTTTTGAAAGGTAATTTTTTCGCCAACAAAAATCGAAGAAATCAACAAAACCAAAATCGGCGTTGTTGTCATTATCAAAGCGGCATTAATCGGCTTGGTCAATTCCAATCCACTAAAAAAGCAAAGTTGATTAATGGCCACGCCAAATATTGCACATAAGAAAAATAAAGGGAAATCTTTTCGCTCAATTCGTTCTCGAATAAATAGCGAATGAAATATCCAAAAGAATACAATGCCACTAAAAACCCGAATCAAAATAAAGCCAAAAGGTTGAATATAGCCTCCATTCATCACACCTTTGGCAATGGTATAATTGACTCCATAAATGAGAGCTACACAAAAGAGGGCAATATGTGCTTTGATATTTGGTTTCATTAGATTTTAAATGATATTTTTGTGGCCTTTTTTGAATCTCTTACTTTCAAAAAAGAGTTCAAAGGAAACAATTCACAAATAAAGTTGACAGACAAAATTACTTATATGAAAATTTCATCCCGTAAAATTTGAATCAATAATTGATGGTAAAGAAATTATGTTGAAAATTTAAGGGATTCTAAAGAAGTTTTTCATATTAATTTTTCTGTCTTACTACTTAAAACAACTATTTTTTATGAATACATCTTTTTTAAAAAAATTAGGATTAAAGAAAAAAAACGATGGTACTTCGACAGGACTCAAATCGTCTGCACAGTCCAAAGAATACATCGAATCTTATTCTCCTGTTGATGGCAAGCTCATCGGAAGTGTTAGTGTAACCTCCAAAAAAGAGTACGAAAAAGTCATCAAAACAGCTCAAAAAGCATTTTCCAAATGGCGCACTATCCCTGCTCCAAAACGTGGCGAAATCGTGCGTCAGTACGGCGAAGCATTGCGGAAACACAAAGAACCTTTAGGAAAACTCGTTTCTTACGAAATGGGCAAGAGTCTTCAAGAAGGTTATGGCGAAGTGCAAGAAATGATTGACATTTGCGATTTTGCAGTAGGACTTTCTCGTCAGTTGTACGGATTGACCATGCACTCGGAGCGTCCGCAGCACCGTATGTACGAGCAATGGCATCCGCTAGGAATTGTCGGTATCATTTCGGCATTCAATTTCCCTGTAGCAGTTTGGTCTTGGAACTCTATGATTGCACTTGTTTGTGGTGACGTTTCTGTTTGGAAGGGTTCTGAAAAGACACCACTTTGTACTATTGCTTGTCAAAACATTTTGCACCAAGTATTAAGAGACAATGATGTACCCGAAGGTGTATCTTGTATCATCAATGGCGACTACAAAGTAGGCGAATATATGACAACCGATGGTCGTATTCCATTAGTTTCGGCTACAGGAAGTACACGTATGGGTAAAATTGTAGGTGCAACCGTTGCACAGCGTTTGGGTAGAAGTCTTTTAGAATTGGGTGGAAACAATGCCATTATTGTATCACCTACTTCTGATATGGACGTTGTTTTGACAGGAGCTGTCTTTGGGGCAGTTGGTACAGCGGGTCAACGCTGCACCACGACGCGTCGCTTGATTGTACACGAAGATGTTTATGATACGGTGAAGAAAAATTTGGTTAAAGCCTACAAACAATTGCGTATCGGAAACCCTCTTGATGCCAAAAACCACGTAGGGCCATTGATTGACCAAGACTCGGTCAAGAACTACCTCAACTCTATCAAAGAAGCGAAGAAAGAAGGCGGAAAATTCATCGTCAAAGGTGGTGTACTCAAAGGCAAGGGCTACGAAAGCGGTTGCTATGTCAAGCCTTGTATCGCCGAGGTAGAAAATAAATATAAAATTGTACAGCACGAAACCTTTGCTCCAATTTTGTACCTCATCAAGTACAAAAACTTGGATGAAGCCATCGCTATGCAAAATGATGTGCCACAAGGTTTATCATCTGCCATCATGACCAATAGCATGAAAGAAGCCGAATTGTTCCTTTCTACGGCAGGCTCAGATTGCGGTATTGCCAATGTCAATATTGGTACAAGTGGTGCTGAGATTGGAGGTGCTTTTGGGGGCGAAAAAGAAACGGGTGGAGGACGCGAGTCAGGTTCTGATTCTTGGAAAGCCTATATGCGTCGCCAAACCAATACAATCAATTATAGCGACAGCGTACCTTTAGCACAAGGTATCAAGTTTGACTTTTAAAAAATAATCATATTGACTGGCAAGTTATTCAACTTGTCAGTCAATAACTTTTTAAAATTTTTGCTCGTGTCATCTTATAACAAGCAATGATTAAAGAATTTTTAGAAACCAAGAATACTTCAAATTCCACAACAAGAAGAAAGCAAAAATTCCTAGCCCAATCGAGTTTTCAATTGTATTTTCCATCATAAAGGACAAGAAAATAATCAGCATAAAGGAAAGGAAAAGTCCATTTTGATAATTCTTGTTTTTAAACAGCAAATAAAAATAAGCCCACAAAAACACCTGTAATCCACACAAACCATGTGCAGCCCAAACAGACAATAACTGATTGTGAGGCATTTTATATTTCTTATCTGGTTCAAATTGCTGTAGATAACGTTGCTTCACTTCTTGTTTCAAATCGCCTGTTCCCACACCAAAAATTGGATTTTCTTTTACAATAGACCAACCAATTTGATAAGAAAGCATGCGTTCCGAATCAGAATACTCCGAGCCTGTCCCTTCAAGGTACATCTTCGCATCCCAACGGGCATAATCAATCTTAGCTTTAAAACTTGGAATCATAAAATAAGCGAGCATAGGTGTGCCCAACAAAAGTACTAAACCCATCAAGCCTAAACCGAAGCGTCGGCTGTTGACAATGTATTGCAACAGCAATACCCCAATCGTCAAGTACAAAACCAACAAACCAGAACGCACAGATAAAATATGAATGAATACAAATAAAAAAATTGTCATTCCCAATATCAAATTTCTCTCCCATTTATACTTCCAAACAAATTTTTCTATCCATAGATAAAATCCAGCCACAATTCCTATTGCCATCATCAAACTAAATCGGATATGATTTCGAGGTACAGGAATAGATTGTCCTTTTAGAATCAATTCATTAATAGCATCAAAATGTAACAAATAATTTATCCCAATTCCTATACAAGTGATGCTCAATAGAGCAACTAAGAAATAGTATAATCCTAAATAATGCTTTCTTTCGATATTAGGTAAAACAAAAAAGGCAAAAGGCAAGAGCAGCAAAGGCAATTTCAACTTTAATCGCCGAAATAAATAATTCCAATCTTCTGAATAAAATCCACCAATCAGAGGCAAGAAAAAGAATATTGTCGGTACCCAAAATATAGGCTTTCGCCAAAAATGTTGCCATTCTTGGCGCAGACTTGTTCTAAACTTCAAAGGGAAACCCCTTTCAGAATCTTTTTTCTCTAATAGTGCCGTTACCAACAAACCAATCATCCCGATACTTAATACAAACGGCGAATACACCAAAGACACCACGACCACGACACTAAAAAATAGCATCCAATCCAAACGACTGATTTGATATAATTTTGATAACATTATTTGAGTGATGACATGAGCAATACTGGGACTAGTAAAACTAATTTTTTTGCAACGAAAGAAACTATTCTCTAAACGCTTTGGTTACAAATGTATTTCAGCGGTGCAAACTAAAGTTTGCGTTAGAAAAGTACAGGTAGGAAATAGTATAAAACACAAAATTATTCCGTACATATTCCTTACCTTTGCAATCCAAAATTTTGCAATATGTCAGTAGAAATATTCGCTAAAGTAAAACAAATTTTAGAAGAGGTCGAAAATGCTGCTCCTTCTACCAAAGAAGAGGTCGAAAAATTCCGAATTCGCTATGTCGGTTCTAAGAATATTTTGAAGCCACTTTTTGGAGAAATCCGAAATGTAGAAAACGAGCGTAAAAAAGAATATGGCCAATTGGTCAACAGTGTCAAAGTTACGGCCGAGTCCAAATTTCAAGAACTCAAAGGCCAACTCGAAGCAGCTCAAGATGAAGCAGCAGCACAAGATATTGATCTCACTGCTCCAGGCGAACCCGTTGCACTAGGTTCTCGTCATCCTATTTCGATTACAATGAATCGTTTTATTGAGATTTTTTCTCGTATAGGCTTTACTGTTGCCGAAGAACGAGAAATCGAAGACGACTGGCACAACTTTACGGCAATGAATACGCCCGAAAACCATCCTGCACGTGATATGCAAGACACCTACTACCTACAAGGAAGTACCGAAATGCTCTTGCGTACGCATACTTCTTCGGTACAAGCACGTACGATGGTACACCGAAAACCGCCAATTCGTATCATAGCTCCAGGTCGTGTTTATCGCAACGAGACCGTTTCGGCACGTTCGCACTGTCAGTTCCATCAAGTCGAGGGCTTATATGTGGACGAGAATGTTTCCTTTGC
>JAHDEQ010000030.1:15898-26446 GCA_020628755.1 Saprospiraceae bacterium | reverse complement strand
CTTTTCCTTAGATAATTGATTTATAATTAATAAAAAATATAGATTTACTGTTATATGGGGAGAAAATCGGCTTATTGTGACGTAAATATATTATAAATCTAAGAATTTTTAATCTATTTTTCTATGAAAAAAAATAATAATTTGAGATAGTTTAGAACTAAGTTATTTACTCCTTTGTTTTTTTTATGTAATTTTGAAGTTCAAAATAATAGAAAATGGAAGTACAAAACAAAGTAGATATGCAGCCTATTCGTCTAACGGAGGGTGCTGTTAGAGAGTTAAAAAGAATTATGCAAGAGCAAAATATTCCTGAAGGGCATGGCTTGAGAGTTGGTGTGAAGGGAGGAGGTTGTTCGGGATTTTCTTATCTTTTGGGTTTTGATAAAAAGAAGGAAAAAGACGATGCCTTTGAAATAAATGGCATTACTGTCTTTATGGAAAAATCGCACGCCATTTATTTACTAGGAATGGAAATTGACTGGGTAGAAGGTTTGAACAATCGTGGTTTTTCGTTTAACAACCCTAATGCGAGCGATACTTGTGGTTGTGGGACTTCTTTCTCTGCTTAAGAATAATGCAAGAATGATTGAATGCGAGAATGTATGAATTGCTATTTTTGCATTCAATCATTCTCACATTCATGCATTCCTTTTCTTACATATTTTCGATAATCTCAGTACCGAATTCTGAACACTTTAACAAAGTAGCGTCTTTCATCAAACGCTCAAAATCGTAAGTTACACGCTTCTTTTTGATAGCACCTTTAAGTCCTTTTTCGATAATCTTTCCGACTTTTTTCCAACCCATATAGTCAAACATCATCACACCAGAAAGGATAACCGAACTTGGATTCACTTTATCTAAGCCTGTATATTTAGGAGCTGTACCATGTGTCGCTTCAAATACACCCACACCTGTATTGTAGTTGATATTTGCACCTGGCGCAATACCAATACCACCGACGATAGCCGCTAAGGCATCAGAGGCATAGTCACCGTTTAAGTTCAATGTAGCAATAACATCGTACTCAGCAGGACGCAATAAGATTTGTTGTAAGAAGGCATCCGCAATAACATCTTTGATGATAATTTCGTTGCCTTTGTTGTCAATTACTTGCCAAGGGCCGCCTTGATAATCTTGTGCTCCAAACTCTCTTTTTGCCAATTCATAGCCCCACTCTTTAAATTTACCTTCGGTAAATTTCATGATGTTTCCTTTGTGAACAAGGGTAACTGACTTACGTTTGTTTGCAATAGCGTACTCGATAGCAGCACGAACCAAACGCTCTGTACCTTCTAAGGATACTGGTTTGACACCTAAAGAGACACTATCAGGGAAACGGATACCCGTTACACCCATTTCGTTCATCAAGAACGCTTTCATTTTTTCATTTTCATCCGTACCGTTTAAATATTCGATACCAGCATAAATATCTTCCGTGTTTTCACGGAAAATAACCATGTCAACCAAACCTGGTTTTTTAACGGGAGAAGGAACTCCTCTATACCATTTTACAGGACGAACACAAGAATACAAGTCTAACTTTTGACGAATAGCCACATTCAAAGATCGGAAACCTCCACCAACTGGAGTTGTCAAAGGTCCTTTGATGGCAACAAGGTGTTCTTGAATCGTATCGAGTGTTGCTTGTGGCAACCACTCGCCCGTTTTATCCATTGCTTTTTGACCTGCATAAACTTCTTTCCATACGATTTTGCGATCGCCATTGTATGCTTTTTCAACAGCAGCATCAAAAACACGCTGGGCAGATGCCCAAATATCTGGACCAATACCGTCTCCTTCGATAAACGGAATAATCGGGTCTTTAGGTACTTGAAGTCTTTTTCTTCTGGACAAAGTTATTTTTGTTCCACTCATTGGTATTTTTTATTTTAATAGTTGTAAAAAGATTCTTTTGTGTACTTTTTTATTAAAAAAGCGCACAAAAGTAAGAATATTTGTAATATTCCTGTTTACGGAGCTAGAAAAAAAAGGTTAAGATTAAAGAAAATAGGTTTGGAAACACTAAATGATTTCTTCAAATTCATCTTCTGCAACGCTTGGAAGCAAGCGTGCCATCGCATCATTTTGGATGCGGTGCATACGATTCAATTCTTCAAGAACGGCTGCTATAAATGGTGGGTCAACGAGTTTTTGAATATCTGCCATTGTTCGAACTTCTTCTTGCGCCCGAATTTTATAAATCTGAGCATACAAACCTGATTCAAATTGAACAGAGAGTTTATTGTTCATTTGAAAAACAGTAATTTTTAAAGTAGAGTGGGGGATTTCGCCGATGATACGCATGATGAAAAAGTGTTCACGTGTTCAAGTATTCACGTGTTCACGTTACAGAACTAACGTGAACACATAAATACTTTAAAAGAGGGGTTATTTTACGCCAAGTGCTTTTAGGTAACGTGTTAATTCTTCTCGAACTTTTGGCATGAGTAAGAATACACCAATCAAGTTGGGAATTGCCATTGCAAAAATCATAGAGTCTGAAAAATCAGTTACTGCCCCAAGACTTGCTGCTGAACCAATAATTACAAAAAGACAAAAGAGAACTTTGTAAATGTATTCGTTTATTTTGTTACGACCAAATAAATACAACCAAGATTGCAAGCCATAATAAGACCAAGAAATCATGGTAGAAAATGCAAATAATACAACTGCTAAAGTCAAAACATATGGAAACCAAGGAATGACACTTGCAAAAGCAGCAGAAGTTAAATCAACTCCGCCAAGACCATCAACATTGGTATAAAATCCTGTGATAATAATAACTAAAGCTGTAATTGTACAAACGACAACCGTATCAATAAAAGGTTCTAATAAAGCTACAATACCTTCACTCGCTGCGTATTTAGTTTTTACAGCTGAGTGAGCAATAGCTGCTGAACCAACACCTGCTTCATTGGAGAAGGCTGCACGACGGAATCCTTGTATCAGAACTCCGATAAAACCTCCCGTCACACCTGCGCCCGTAAATGCACCACTAAAAATAAGTCCAAAAGCAGCAGGAATTTGCCCTACATTCATGAATATTACAATCAAGGCTGCTAATAAATAAATACCTACCATAAAGGGTACAATCTTTTCGGTTACACTTGCTATACGTTTGATACCTCCAATAATAACAATTGCGACTAAAACGGCCATAACCATCCCAAAAACAGCTCCTGCACTTCCACCTGTAGCACCAATCATATTGTTGAACTGAGCTGCTGCTTGGTTGGCTTGAAACATATTTCCGCCACCAAAAGAACCTCCAACACACATGATAGCAAAAAATACAGCTAAAACTTTACCTAAGCCGCCCATACCTTTTTCTTTGAGTCCTTTGGATAAGTAGTACATTGGGCCACCATAAATTGTACCATCAGGGCCAACGTCACGATATTTTACACCCAAGGTGCACTCTGCAAATTTAGAAGACATCCCAAGCAAACCTGCGACTATCATCCAAAAAGTTGCCCCTGGTCCACCTACCGCAATCGCAATCGCAACGCCCGAAATATTTCCGAGTCCAACGGTGCCTGATAGGGCAGCGGTGAGTGCCTGAAAGTGGCTGACTTCACCTTCTTCACCTTCTATTTTTATAGTATCAACAATATCTCCATCTACTACATTGACATTGACTTTACCAAGAGGTTCGTCGGAACCCTCAATATCATCGTACTTACCTCTTACTACGTTTATCGCTAAAGGAAAACGCCTAATATTGACAAATCCAAAATAAAAAGTAAAAATCGTTGCCGCAGTCAACAACAAGATGATAACATAAGGCATCGTAGAGGTATCACCATTAGGACCGTAAGTCCAAGGATAAAAAACGATATTGAATATAAATGCGGTAGCAGGTTCAACAGCTTCGTTTACAGCATCATCCCAACCTCGTTCTTCTGCTGTATTCTGTGCAAAACTCAACAACGGCAATAAGATAGTTGCCAAGAGTAGGTAGATTCTTTTCATAATTTTATGGAAAATTTAATATTAGATTTATGTCTAAAACTTTAAGGTAAGAGGATATTTGTAAATAACAAAAAATAGGTGGGAAAATCCTTTTATATGATTCCGATTAAACCTTGGTTTAATCGGAATCATATAGGATTAGAATGAAAAGTTTCTCCAAATACTATTCATTTCTGTTTGCAACTCTTGTGCTTTTTGTTTGAAAGGAGCTTGTCCATCCGTTGCGATTTTATTTAGTTTTTGTTCAAAGGTAGCGTCGGTTTGCCCTGCTGCAAGCAGGGCAAGGATTTGATTCCATTCGATTTTAGTACGATTCAAAAAAGCTGGTAAAGAATCATTACTCAACACCATTTCAAACTTTTTAGCTGCTTCATTATAGTTTTTACTTTGATAAAAAGCATGACCTAAATAATATTGTGCCTCTATGTATTGTGGGCTGTTGGTAGGAATTTTCTCAAAAGCAGCGATAGCTCTAGTATAATTTTTTTCGTTAACAAAAGCGGTCAATCCCGTTTGAAAATCTGCTTCTACCGAAGCAGTTCCACCCTTGTCGCCGCCTGTATCAGCCAACATATAATAATTGTCTGCCAAAGCCGAATTAGAATAATTTTGACCATTCCAAATACTAGCCCCAAAACCAATCAACAAAAGCAAACTCGCTGCAATGGACAAGCGACGAATCAAGGAAACTCGTTTAGCAGGAGTCTTTTTTTGAAGGTCAACAACCTTCGCTTCCTTTGGAGCTTCTGCTTGGGTTGTAGAAGTACTTTCTTGGCTTTCCTCTGCTCGCCAAGTCTTGATTTTGGTTTTAAAATCTTGTTGTAGCATCAACAAAACAGCTTCACGTTCGAGGCGATGCGTGTTCAATTCTTCTTGCAATTGTACGTCTTGGGCAAGCGCAGATTCAAATTCGGTTCTTTCTTCTGCCGAAAGTTCTTCGTCCAAGTAAGCATCTATTTGTGTAAAAAAGTCTTTCATAATTCATTGGTGTATTTGAGCGTCATTCAGGCAAAAGCCTGAATCATATTTTTATATTGTGGATTTGCACTAATCAAATCTCTAAGTCGTTTTCGACATTCCGAAGTGTTTTTTCGGGCGCGTTTTTCGGTAACGTCCATTTGTTCGCCAATTTCACGATGCGAAAAACCTTGTGCCCACAATTTCAAATATTGGGGGCAATGTCCACTCACTTTACTCACGACCGACCAAAGTGAACTTTTGGTTTCTTCCGAAATAAAACTGCCCTCAATATCGTCTGTTCCAACTTTTTCCTTATCGTCATCCGTTATACCGACGGTGTCAATACCACGTTTGGTCATCACATTCATCCACTTAAACTTACAAATCCCAAAAGCATAATTCTCAATCGAACTATCGCCTTTGTATTTCTTCGTCATCAAACTAATAGCCAATTGCGACAAACTTTCTTGTATCAAATCTTCAGCATCTTCGGTGTTGCCACCTCTTGCTCGTACAAAACTCTTGACCGTTCCATCAAAAGCGCGACATTGGCACAACTCTTTGATAACCGTATTGAGCATTTTTTGCAGTGTAGCGCCTTTGCTTTCAACGGCCTCTAAAATTTCGGCTTTGCTATAACTAATTGGGCATTTCATTATTTAAGTTTGGTTTTTATAGATTATGTCCCCCTTCCTCAATGTATGAATGTATGAATGGGGTAATGCATGAATGATGAACGCATAAATATTTTTGCTTTGCAAAAATATTTGCTAGAATAAGTTCATCGTTATGCGTTCATCATTCATCGTTATGCATTAAAAATATTACTCCTTACTCGTTATCAAAGATATTTGATTCAAAATAACATCTGCTTTTTGGTAGCCATTGCTGATTAAATGTAGCTTTTCTCCCTTTTTAAAAACGATAGATGGAAAACCACGAATGCCCATTTCGGCACTTAGATAAAAATCGGCATAAGTAGCTTCTTTTAGTTCAGGAGAATTAAAATAGATGGCAAATTGTTTGGTATCAAAATTCAAAGATTTTGCAATATCGAGGTAAGTTTGAATATCATGAACATTTTTATTGTCTTTATAAAAAGCAGTTTGAACGGCTTTAAAAAAGACTAGCTCTTGCTCGGGGTTCAGCTTGCGGGCGGTTAGCACTGCCCGACAAGCAGGCTCGGTGTTATAGGTGAAGGTCTTTTGTTCTAAAATATCATATTTAAAGGGTTGCCCAGTCAAAGACTCAATTTCTTCCCAATGATGTTTTAAAAAATCACCTAAATCAGCCATCGTCTCTGTGCCATTTGGGCGAAGACCACCCAAAACGGTTTGAAAAACGACGTTTTTGGGGAGCTTTTCTTTTATTTCAATAATCTCAGGCGCAAAGCCATAACACCACGAACACATCGGGTCACCAATATAAAATAGCGTGTCTTGTTGAGCAGAAAGTCCAGACATTAGAAATAGATTTAGAATGACAAAAATTATCTTTTTCATAATTCAAATTTAAAACAAAGCAATTCCTATAAGTAATCCAAAAATCAGGAAAAATATACACATTGCGAAGTAAATACCTGACAATAATACTAACTTGATAAAGGTCTTAATTATTCCTTGTTGATACACATTAAGTAGAGATTTGAATACATACAGAAATACGATTATTGGCGTTGCCAGGGCTAATAATTCTGGATTGAAGTACCATGAAATAACAATACCGAAGGCCGCTAATAAAAATAGAAAAGCATGTGTATGAAAAGAAAAAACCAAATGCTCCACATAATAATAATCTCGCCGAAAGTATAAAATCTTTAGGATGACTGCCAAAAATGGCATCATTACCAAGATGATCCACAAAGAGTTTCCTAGGAAAAAGGGAAGAATACTGCTTTCATCTTTTAGTAATCGTACTCGTTGACGAAAGATAAGACGATTGAAGAAGCCATCTACTGGATATTTTTGTTCGAGTTCTTTAGGTGAAAGATTGACAAAATCCTTTGTAGCAATCTTCATGTCTTGGTCAAAGGAACTATCTGCAATAACAATATATTTGTCTAGTTGAACACTGTCTTGGATTGAACTTTTTTTACCCTCTATTTTTTGTTGTAAACTATCAAATGCAATTTGAATTTTGGCAGAGTCCGCATATTGCCCCGCAATCAAAGCACCTAAACTATCTATTTTAGCTGAAGTTTCTTTTTTATACAGGGCTTTGGTCGAACGCTCTTCTAAGCCAAATATAAAAAATTCGGAATTTTTCGACTGATAACCAATCGCAGCAATCAATAAAAGTGCAGTTACAATAAAAAGACGAACTGGATGAAAATAACGGATGTGTCGCCCTTTAAAAAACTCATTGGTTAATTTCCCAGGAACAAAAATATCAAAGACTGTCCTAAAAAACTTTGACTCTAAATTAAAAACGGTATTAAAAAAGACACTAAAAAAACTCCACAAACTGATTTTACCAGTCGAGTTTTTTTGGCCACAATTGGCACAAAATTTATCTTCTTCGGCTAGAGGATAATAACAATTGCTACAATATGCTTGTTGGTTTTCTGACATTTTTGGAATTAAGATGATTACGAATTTACAAATTCATGTTAATAACTTCTTGATATTATAGACGAATTGCTATTTAAAACCCCTTAAAAAGCTCTACTTTTGTCTCAGCAAATTTTTCAAAGCATCTGCTTTCCTAAACTTACGGGATGCGATTTAGCATAGCAAAGTTTAGTAAAGCTCAATCCAATATCTATTATGAGCAAACACATTCCAGCCCAAGACCTCGACCAGTTGAGCATCCAAAAAATGACTTTTCATTTGCTTAAAAAAGAGGCGGAACAACCTACATTTTTAGAAAATCTAAAAATTGAAGAAACGCAATACGATTTCTTTGAAAATATTATCCGAATTGCTGCCAGTAAGTCGGCCGCTTTCTCTTTTTTGGAAGAAGAAAGCGAAGCTGTTTTGACCATGATAGAATTGCTCGAAGATGAAGAAGAAAACTTCACTCAACATTGTAAAAAACTAAGCCAATTGTTTTGGAATAGTCAACATGGCAATTCGAGCGATGGTATCTTATTGTTTGCTAATATCAATATTGGAGAAGACAGTCATCCGATGCTTTTTATAGCCAAAATGGATTATCAAGAAGTCCTACAGGTTCAAACTCAAACCTCCGAAGAAGGACAAGAAAAAACCATTTTGCAATCCATTCAAAATGCTTTGGTGGAGAATGAATCTGCTATTCAAAAATCAGCTTTGATTGATATTGATGCGCATTACGATTGGGACGTTTTGGCGCAAGACCGCCAAAAAGGTAGCGGCAAATTAGCGGACTATTTTAAGCAATTTTTACACGTTCAAGAAAAAGAAATCAATGCCATTCTTTCGACGCAAGTCGTAGCAGAAGTTCAAAAATGGGCCAATAAAAACAGCGAAGAAGTCCTCTTGCCAGCCGAACACATTGCCGATTATAAAGAACGAGCAGTAAGCTACCTTAGAACGGCTGCTGAGTTCGACACACACGAATTGATGAATGTCGTTTTACCCGAAGACGAGGAAAACCCCGAACGCAAACAAGATTTGCAACAATCTTTGTATAAACACCTCGAAAAGAATGATTTGACCACTCGTACTTTTGCACCCGAACCCGAAGGTATCCGAACGAGCGTCATGAAAAATCAAATCAAAACCAAAGAAGGAATTACCCTTACTTGGGAAGGCGACCTCGAATCGGCGGGCATCGAAATAAAAAATCAAGACGGCCAAATCCAGATTATAATTTCTACACAAGACTATTCGTTTAAATAGGAAATCTTCATTATTCATATCATGAAAAATCTCCTCATTTTACTCCTTCTTTGCGCAATCGGTTATGGTGCCTATTATTTTTTGACGCAACCTTTGGGGAGTTCTCCTCAAACCCAAGATACTGAAGTTGAAACCACAAGTCCGATATACAAGGAAAACAACAAAGCAAAAACGGCAAAAGCTCCTGAAAAAATTGCCGAACCCAATGCCAAGGCAACTACGACCAAAGGAGTAGATGCGTCCACCTTATCGGGCAAACGCCTGACGCATTATTACGATTATCAAACCAATAGCAATCTCAAATTGCAAGCCTACGACAGTCGCAATTTGGCGCAACGGATGTCCAAAAAGCAAAAGAAATATCAATATCGAGGTACACGTCCGCCAAAAGATTGGGAAGTGGAATTTTATAATCTTTTTTTAAACGCAAGTGAAGATGAGCAGGTCATTGCCGACATGGCGACCCAGTTTAAGCGGCAAGCCCAGCAACTCGACGTTACGCCTGTCGAGTTGGCCATCGCTTATGTCCAAGATGGAATTAAATACGATGATGTAAAGGCGAGTTATAACGAATTTTTATTGCAATATCCTTACGAAACGGTTTATATGCAAAAAGGAGTTTGTGCCGACAAAACCATTTTGTTGAGTAAATTATTGACGGCTTTGGATTATAAGCACGTTTTGATGGAATTTCCGAAAGTTAGCCACATGGCACTTGGACTAAAAGTACCAAGCAAATATGGCGATTTTAACACAGGCTATGCCTTTGTAGAAACCACAAGTCCTATTGCCATCGGAGAGATTCCCGAAACTTATATCCAAGGATTTAAAATAAAGGAACAGCCCAAACTCATTTTTCCACGCAAAAATGGCAAGCGAACCTTCATCCAAATGGGCGACTACAAAAAGAAAAACGAACGATTAAGCAATCAATACGGCGATGCTTTCAAATACGGCACAACCAAGCAAAAGCAAATCGCCATCGAAATGAAAGCACTCGAAAAGAAACTCGAAAAAATGGAAGCCGAGCACGAACGCCGTCGCTGCGCCGAAGCTACCGTCAAAACAGATGAAGAATTTAAAATCTGTAAAAAACTCACCAACGACATCAACAAAATAGTGGACGAGTATAATAAACTGAGCAGAGCATTTAATAAAGCAGCGAGGCAGTAATGATTTTAGATTTCGGATTTTAGAATTTAGATTTAACTCTGTGTTACTTCGTGAAACTCGGTGGTGATTTAACTAGGATTCCCAACTAAAAAATGATGAATTGAAAGTCCTCGTTCGTACAAAGCCAAAATTTTATCCTTGGAATAACTTTCATCGTGTCTATACAATAATAAAGTATCCCGATAACCCTCCATAGACCAACCATCTTCTACAGTAAAGCAGTAGAGCAAATCCTCATTCATCATATCTCGTATAGCTTCTTCGTCATGTCCTTTTAGATAATACTGAGCCGAAAACTCAGGATGCGACTCAAAATTGATGTCTTCTTTACCAAAGAATTTTCCGATGCGATGAAAGAAGTTTTCAGGTTTCATATAAAACTCAGGTAAATTCAATGCTTTCGATTCGATATAAAAAACGGTTTGTTTATGTGTTTTCGATGAGTCTCCACTTCCCGTACTATATTTATAATCAAAAATATAAGTTTTCAAATCTGCTTGATGCTGCTTATATATAATATGCTTCAAGCGTTTGGAACGTCCATTTTTAAAAAGGTTAAAATAACGCAAGTCCTCAAAAAGATTTATCTCATCTTTTTTTAGGTATTGCATGCCCATCG
>JAHDEQ010000030.1:10771-15798 GCA_020628755.1 Saprospiraceae bacterium | reverse complement strand
ATCCAATCATTTTTTTTCATTCTAAAAACATAGCCCCCAATCCCCATAACTATAAATACAGCTACACCAACAAGGTTGAAAAAGAGAGGAGAAATTTCTCCATCTTGGAAAATAGTTTTAGGTAATCTTACCAAAACTTCTGCACAAAATGCTCCATATAAGCCCATGACAGACCAGTACATAAAGCTAAAGTGCGTTGTAATAAAACCTTTTGGCTTTTTTAAAAGCATAGGTAAAATTCCTCCAATAAGGCTGATTGTACTTAAAATCGCAAACCAGTGAAAAATCCCAAATTTTCCAAATAAATGATACATCATAAATGAAGTTACAAGTACAATAACCATAGAAAACGTGTAGATATACCCAATTTTTTTATGATACGTTGTACCTTTTAATTGATACAAAACCATTGTACCTGTTATCAAAGCAACAATAGAAGCTATTAAGTGGATTAGTCCTGTATTATTAGAGATAATGTGATTAAAATTCATTTTAGTTTTATTTAGCTTTGATTCTATTAAGGAAAAATTAACATTTATCGAATTTCTCCTTGGATTTAACGAGTTAATTGGCAAAAAACCTTAATTTATCGGAAATTAAAAATACAAAAAACAAATAATATAAAACAAATATGAAGCGAGGTAAAAAGATGTCAGGTGTCAGCGCACTCTGCTTTGCAGAGTTAGAGGAGTCAGATTTACAAGGCTCAAAAACTGACCCCTCTTTTTTGCAAAGCAAAAAAATCTGACACCTGACATCTTTTAAATAAAAAAAATAAAAACCAATGATTACTACAATAACTTACATATCGCTGTTTTGCGGAGGTTTACTTATCCTTTTGATGTTACTCTCTTTACTGGGAGGATTGGATTTAGACTTTGACTTTGGAGACACCGATACCGATGTAGATGCTGGCGGACTAGGCGTGGTAAAAAGTACCTTGACTTTTGTATCGGTTTGTTTATGGATTATTCGTATTGCTTTGTTAGCAGGAATGAATCCAGGCGTAGCTGCCACAATTGGCATTGGGGCAGGAGTCCTTGCTGTTTTGCTACTAACATTACTGCTTCGACTATTACTCAAAAATCAAGAAAATGTCAATTGGAGTCCCGACCAATCCATCAATAAAATGGCTAAGGTTTATCTCCGAATCCCTACAGGTAGTTCAGGTTTGATACACATAAATATTAATGGAGCAACCCGCGAACTCAAAGCAAAAACTAATGACCTCATAGACATTGCTACTGGCGAAGAAGTCTATGTGCAAGATTACCAAAATGGCTTTGCCATTGTCAGCAAAATGAATGACTAATTTTATTATAAAAACAAAACCAAATTTTTTAAACCCAACTGATAAGTACAAGTGCAAGCATCAAGCCTGCTAGGCGGGTAAACAAGTTTAAAAATTAAATTGAACTTGTTCTTGATACTTGCTCTTGAGCTTAATAGTACAAAACCAATTAATTATGACACAAGGAATTTTAATGATTGCAGGTTTTATTACTGTCGTCGCCCTTTTATTAATCTTATTTTTCATTAGCCGCTACAAGCGTTGTCCGAGTGACAAAATCTTAGTCGTCTATGGAAAAACAGGCGGAGAAGCATCCGCCAAATGTTATGCAGGTGGAGCTGCCTTTGTGTGGCCCGTTATCCAAGATTACCAGTACCTTGACTTGACACCACTTAGTATTGATGTGAACTTACAAGATGCCCTTTCAAAGCAAAATATTCGTGTATCGGTTCCTGCTCAGTTTACGGTAGGAGTGAGCAACAAGCCACATATTATGTTGGCTGCTGCGGAGCGTTTATTGGCTTTAGAAAGAAAGCAAATTACTTCTTTGGCACATGATATTATTATGGGACAAATGCGTCTTGTAATTGCAAATATGGACATCGAGGAGTTGAACACCGACCGTGACAAATTTGTAGATTCAGTTTATACCAATGTTGGTGATGAGTTACACAAAATCGGTTTGGAGTTAATCAACGTTAATGTTACCGACATTCAAGACGAGTCAGGTTATATCAAAGCTTTGGGTCAGGAGGCTGCTGCAAAAGCAATCAACGATGCTAAAGTAAAAGTTGCTAACGAGACTCGTACAGGTTCTATTGGACAAGCAGAGGCTTTACAAGACCAGCGTATCAAAGTAGCTGATGCAAATAGTCGTGCCGAAGTAGGGGAGGCTGTAGCTGATGCACAAGCTAAAGAAGGTAAAAACGAATCAGCAATTAAGATTGCAAATTCGGATGCCTTGAGAGACATTGAAATCGCAGAAGCACACCGTAAAGCAACGGCTGCTCAAAAAGTAGCTTCGGCTAAAGCTTTGGAGGAGGCTTACCTTGCGGAGAAAGAGGCGGAGAAAGCTCGTGCTGCAATGGAGCAGGCAAAGAAAGAAGCAGACGAAGTTGTTGATGCTGATATTGAGAAGCAAAAAGCAGTTATCGCTGCACAAGCTGAAGCGGAGCGTCAGCGTGAAATCGCTAAAGGTGAGGCAGATGCTATCCTTGCCAAGTTTATGGCACAAGCTAAAGGTCAAGAGGAACTGTTGACGCGTCAAGCTGAAGGTTTTGAGAAATTGGTCAAAGCTGCCAATGGCGACCCACAAAGCGCAATCGGTTATTTGATGATTGACAAATTGACTGAATTAGCTGAAATCCAAACAAGTGCTATCAAAGATTTGGAAATTGATAAAGTGGTGGTTTACGATAGCGGAAACGGACAAGGCGTAGGCAATTTTGTACAAGGTTTGTACGGTATGATGCCCCAACTCAATGATTTCTTAAATCAGAGTGGCATGACTTTACCTGAGAACTTGGTCAAGAAGCTAGAGCAGGCACAGCCTAAAGCCGAGGAGAATGGACATGAAGTGAGTTAAAAAGGAGTCAGGTGTCAGTATTTTTGCTTTGCAAAAAAGAGGAGTCAGTTTTGCTAGCTGTGCAGAACTGACTCCTCTAGCTCCGCAAAGCGGAGCGCGCTGACACCTGACACCTTTTTATTACTCCTTCACCACTTTTTCTGTATAAATCCCACGCTCATCTTGAACAGTTAGAATATAAATACCACTCGCCAAGCTAGGCAATTGCCAATCGAGATAATGGTTATTTCTAAGATGGGTTTGAGCAATGATTTTACCTGTCATATCAGCAATCGTAGCTGTAGCTTTTCCTTCCAAATATTGCCACTCCAAGTGTAAATTTTTATGAAAAGGATTTGGAGAGACTTGGATGTTGGGTGGTACTTGCTCCAACTCCGTTGTAGCAACAAGCGTTGGCGTAGCACCAAAGTTGGGTCGAATCAACATCGTTACTTCATTGCCATTAGGGCCAGCAGTATAAAACCAAGGATAGCCTCCGCCAGCAACGGGCGAAATAATCCAGAAAGCATCTTCAGGTTCGTTGTCATCAAATCCAAAAGCTAGAACTCCTTGTATCGTATCTTGTCCAGTCGCCACTACAAAGCGTCCCGCTGGTAGGGGCAAGGGTTCGGGCAATTGATAGTTTTTAAAATTACCAATATCATTTTTATCCAAAGGAACTTCTTCCGAATGAAAAATTTCATCATCAGGAGAGTCACCCGCTTCATTAAACAAACCAACCGTAAAATTCATCGTGCCACTTGCATCGGAGCCTTGTCCTATAAATACGTCAATACTCGTAAGTGTATCGGGGTTTTGTAAGAAAAATTCGCTTCCATAATAACCATACCAAGAAGGATCTCCAAAAGCAAAACCAAGTTGTTGCTCAGGAATGCCGTCGTCTTTGGCAAAGGTCGAATCACTCATGATGTAAGAGTAAGAGATTTCCTCTATATCACCCAAATTAGCCTCTCGCACTCCAAAAGTCAAGGTATATTCACCAACCTCAGGAGCTGTAAATTCAAATTCATTTTCATAAGCATCTTCAACAGAGCCAATCACTTCTTGCGCAGAGTCAAATTCTTGTCCGTCTTTTTCGATTAATACATCAAAGACAACATTTTCAAGCGCATTTGCCCCTAAGTTCTCAATACCATATTCCAGTCGAAACGGATAACTTTGCGAGGCAGGAAAAGAGGTCGTCAAAGAAGTTTTTTGGGTGAAAGCCACAGCATCATAATCGGGTTTTTCTTGTACCGAAACATTGTCTATAGCAGCCCCAAAATTCCAACCACCACCTTCTTGATAATTGAAAGCGATTTGGATATCCATATCATTGTATGATTCGGGAATACTGACCTGAAGTCTGTCTTGCCAGCCATCTTCTTGGCCTTCGACAAAACCAATACGTTCCCACTCGTCGCTTCCATTTTTACGAATTTCGACATTGAGACTTTCATCGTCTCCATTATAATCGCCATCGGTAAAATAAGCATCAAAAATGATAACATTACTGATCGTTCCCGTCAAACTAATAGGAGGACTAATTAAGCGACCCGAAGTATTGAATCCTGCACCAGGCGCATCGTCGTTGACACCTGCAATACCTGTATGTTCGGGTATATTAAAATAAGCACTCGACAAAGTCGGGGCAAGACCATATTGCCAAGACAAGGTGCTTGTATCAGCAGGTTCGATGGTCCAATCTTCGACCACATCTTCAAAATCTTGTGCCAGAAATAAAATTTGTGCTTGTGAGTGTGTGAGTAGAGTGAAGAAAAGCAGTACCCATGCGAATGGTTTTAAGTTTTTTAGCTTCATAATTTGAATTGATTTTGGTTTAAAAGAATAAGTAAAAGTAGTAAAATTGTGC
This sequence comes from Saprospiraceae bacterium, assembly GCA_020628755.1. Lineage (GTDB taxonomy): Bacteria > Bacteroidota > Bacteroidia > Chitinophagales > Saprospiraceae > JAHDES01. The sequence goes on along the minus strand of JAHDEQ010000030.1, from coordinate 11,070 downwards.
TTATCCTATTGGGGGGATTGAAAAGGAGTCAGGTGTCAGCTCGCTCCGCTTTGCGGAGCTAGAGGAGTCAGTTTTACAAGGCTAGAAAGCTGACCCCTCTTTTCGCAAAGCGAAAAACTGCTGACACCTGACACCTTTTTCAATCACAGCTTCTCCCTCAAAAAATTAGTCATCTTAGTATATAAATGATAACGAGTATTGCCTCCATAAATACCATGATTGCGATTTGGGTAATAGTATGTATCAAATTGTACATTAGATTGTATCAATGAATTGACCATTTCGGCCGCATTCTGAAA
>JAHDEQ010000030.1:5928-10671 GCA_020628755.1 Saprospiraceae bacterium | reverse complement strand
CAAATTGTACATTAGATTGTATCAATGAATTGACCATTTCGGCCGCATTCTGAAAATGGACATTGTCGTCAGCATTACCATGAACGAGCAGGTAATTTCCTTTGATTAAATCTGTAAAATTAACAGGCGAATTGTCGGCATAACCATCGGGGTTTTCGGCTTCGGTACGCATATAGCGTTCGGTATAAATAGTATCGTACCAACGCCAACTCGTTACAGGTGCAACTGCAATTGCAGTTTTGAAAGTATCAGCTCCTTTAGCCAAGCAAAGTGAACTCATATAACCACCATAGGACCAACCAAAAATACCAATGCGTTCTGCATCAATATAAGGAAGTGTACCAAGATATTTGGCGGCAGCAATTTGGTCTTCGACTTCGTATTTGCCCAATTGTAGGTAGGTCATTTTTTTAAATTTCTCGCCACGTGCGCCTGTGCCACGATTGTCAACGCTCACAACAACATAACCTTGTTGAGCCAACATCTGAAACCACCAATAATTTTGTCCGCCCCAACGGTCTTGCACCGTTTGGCTACCTGGCCCACCATAGACATACATCAATACAGGATATTTTTTATTGGCATCAAACGAAGGCGGTTTTATCATATAAGCATTTAGTTTTTCAGTGCCAGCACTGGGGCTTTCAAAAAACTCGACATTGCTAGTGCCAAAAGTTTTTTGAGTGCCCCGCATCGTCGTATTTTCTTCGATACTACGAACAGGTTTTCCAGTTCGATTGTAAACCGTATAAGTTGCAGGTGTATTGATATTGGAGTACGTATTCACATAATAATCAAAAGTACTGCTAAATTGTGCGCTGTTGGTACCCGCTTGTTTGCTTATTTTTTTCGGTTTTTTTCCTTTCAAACCTACTTTATATAGCTCTCGTTGCATAGGCGATTCCATAGCTGCCTGAAAATAGACTTCTTGATTTTTTTCATCTACACCATAAAAAGAAGTTACATCGTATTTGCCTTGTGTGAGTGACCGAATTTCTTTTCCATTCATATTGTAGAGGTATAAATGATTGTAGCCACTTTTTTCGCTCGACCAAATAAACTGCTTGCCGTCTTCCAAAAAAGTCATATCGTCAGTAATGTCAATATAATATTTATTGCTTTCTTTTAGGAGCGATTTTGTTGCGCCCGTAGAAGCATTAGCAAGAAGCAATTCTAATTCGGATTGATGACGATTCATGGTGAAAACAACCAAATTATTGGGGTCTTTTGTCCATTTGATACGTGGGATGTATTCGATGTCGTCAGACAATCGAACGGTGGTTGCTTTTTCGCTTTCTATATTAAAAATATGAATCGAAACTTTGGCATTGTCTTCACCAACTTTAGGATATTTAAAAGTGACATATTCGGGATATAAACCACCTTTAAAATTAGTCATGGTAAATTCTTTGACAGCCGATTCGTCAAAGCGATAATATGCAATTTTCTTACTATCGGGCGACCAAGCAAAGGCTTTGGCAAAAGAAAATTCTTCTTCATAAACCCAATCTGCGCCACCATTTATGATTTCATTGAATTTGCCATCGGTCGTTACGGGCAAGGTAATTCCACTTGCAATATCAAAATAATAGAGGTCGTTTTGCCAGACATAAGCGACTTTGTTGCCGTCAGGCGACAAAGAGGCATACATGATTTTATCTTCGTCATAAATAGAAGTGAGTTTGTTACTTGCTCTATCATAGACATAAAAATAGGCTTTGGACGAACGTCTATAAATACTCTCACGTTCTGATTCAATTATAATTTTTGATTCATCAGAATGGAAGGTATAATTGCCAATTTCTCCATTAAAACCACCTCGTGTTTTAATGGCATCGCCCACCAAAATATCTTCGACAAAACCGCCTGTAGTAAGGTCGTATTTTTTGATAGCATTGTCTTCGAGGCGTGTATAGTGCTTGCCATCATTCATAAAATTGAATCCAGGTACAGACTTGGCGTAATAGGTATAATTTAGCCAAAGGTCTTCGAGATTGATTTTTTGTTGACCAAAAGTTGTTCCTACTAAAAAAGTAAGGAGAAGGAGAAGGTTTGTTTTTTTCATGGATAAACGTTTGCACGTTACAGGTGTTCACGCTTGCCTGCTGCAAGCAGGTATCTACGTGTTCACGTGTTCACGTTGGATTTTATATATACTTTGAACGTGAACACGTGAATACTCGAACACGTGAACACGATATAACTACTTCAATAGCTTACTCAATCGTTCTTCGACGAGGTGATGTCTTTCTTTCTTTTGTATAAAAACGGGCGGAGCTGCCCTTTCATTGCAATCTGCAATGGGGCAACGCTCGCAGGTAGCGTGTACTTGTTTGCGAGGAATCGCAGGGTCATCTAAAAATTTGATAGCCTTACGAGCCTTATCATCTATCAAAACACCCAGTGTGATGCTTGAATTTTTATGCGTCGCAGGATAAGAAGGTTGAGCAATTGTCATACACAAATACTCATCGTCTGTGCCATGAAATTGTTCGAGTTGTACGTCAAAAATTGGCTTCCGAAGCGTAGCATCGTCATCTTGTTCTTTTAGTTGATACAACATAGAGGTGGACGACCAACGCCGACAATAATGCTCTTGTAATCCATTGGAATGTGGATAATGTTTGCGATTGAGGTGCAACTCCTTATCAATAGAAATAATGTCTCGATTAAGATTGTGAAAAAATCGAATAAAGAACATATTTTCTAAATCAAAAAACTGAGGTACAATATTGAATCGCTGAAAAAGTACCGTTGCTGAAGCATGGTATTTTTCGGTGAGTTGCTGAAAAAGCTGTGGGTTCCATTTCTTTTGACCAAAGAAATTTTGAACATCTCGTATAAAAGATTCTCGATTGACCAATATTGCTACTGCAAAATAACCTGCTTTGTAATTATTGAGTGCTTCGTCAAAAGAATTGACTTTGTGAAAACTCGTGGTATAAGGACGCTCTTTGAGGCGCAAAAAACAAAAACCCAATTCCTTGGCAAAAAGAAATGCTTTTTGCTCATTGTTGAGTTTGCCGTTGAGCAATAATTTTTTCTTTTTGGGAATATAAAGCGATCGAAAACGACTCAATTCTGGAAACTTGTCCAATCCTTTTTCCTCTATTTTATACCCAAAACGGTTTTTGAGAATAGCTGATAGCAGTTGTGGAGGCACGGCCTCACCAACTGGAATGTCATACATTTTGATAAAACGATCAACCTCCGTTTCTATATCTTCAAAATAGTTGTTGTGCAATTCTTGATAGGCCCGCAAGGCTCGATGATAAAAGTTTTCTTCTTGTACGGCGTAGGTACGAGACAACTCCACCAAAGTTGAAATAAATGCACCTACCTTCAAGGGCGAATTGGCAATGATTTCGACTACTTTGGATAATTCAATTCCAAACAAATCAAGGGGCAGGTCATTGAGAAAGTTGGACTTCAATAAAGCACCAATTGGAGCTAGATTGTGTTTGAGTTCTAAAGAAGTTAGCTCTGATTCGGTACTTTCTAAGGCAGAAGCAATAGTTTTGATTTTATCAATTTTAGGATATTTTTTACCTTTTTCGATTTCATTGAGGTAGGACTGTGACAAGCCTGTAAGCTCAGAAACCTGTTTGAGGGACATCCCTTTTTCGAGACGTAACTGTTTGACTTTGAGGCCAAAAATTATTTTATGGTTCGGGTGTTTTGCCAAATGAATTTATTTTAAATAAGAAAGCTAAAATTAGGAGATTTTTTAGAGAATGTAGTCGAAATAGCCTGTTTTATTTTATTCATAGCAACTCGTATTGGGAAAAGCATATCGTATCGCAGTTGAAAAACTGCGACAAACCTATATTTGTGTGTAGTTTACGGGTTTAAGTTCAGTTTTTTTACCTTTGCAGCCGATGAAAAATTTAGAATCAATTTATCAACAACGAAAGGAAAAATTTCAACAATTAGCTACGACTTTAAGTGCCAAGTACAACCGATTTAGCATGGTGCGTTTGTTGTGCTTTTTTGCAGGAGCAGCATTGGTCGTTTTAGCTTGGTCTTTGGGCGGAGGCTTTTTGGCTTTTGTGGTAGCGGTTATATTTTTGATTTTATTTGTTCGATTTGTCAATTGGCATTCGGCTATTAAGCAGTTGCAAAAGCATAACGAGGCACTTGTGCGCATCAACGCACAAGAGCAAGCAGCCGTGCAACACAATTATCAATCCTTTGGAAATGGCGAAGCGTTTATTGACCCAAGTCACCCTTATTCGGTTGATATGGATTTGTTTGGAGACTACTCCTATTTTCAATATTGCAACCGAACTTCTACAGCGATAGGAGAGCGTTGTTTGGCCGATTATTTAAAAAATCCTGTTGATACAAATGAGATTTTAGACCGCCAAAATGCGATTGTTGAACTGAAAGAAAAACTAGATTGGCGACAAGATTTTCAAGCGAAAGGAACAGCGACAACAGATGCTTACAAACACATTCTTGCCTTGCAAGAATGGCTTGGACAAGAACATGGAATTTTAGGTAATAAGGCTCGAACAGCGGCTTTGTATTGGGTGCCAATAGTATCAATAATTGGTTTGATATTGACCTTTTTTATGCACTGGTCGGTTATTGTTTTATTCTTATTGCCAGCAGGTTATTTCTTGAAAAACACCTTTGAACATATCAATAAAACGGCACACCAAACAGGCGATGCCGCCAAAATTATAGCTTATTATGGAGCATTGATTGAACATATAGAAGATGAAAATTTTGAGTCCGAAA
>JAHDEQ010000030.1:1780-5828 GCA_020628755.1 Saprospiraceae bacterium | reverse complement strand
GCTTATTATGGAGCATTGATTGAACATATAGAAGATGAAAATTTTGAGTCCGAAAAATTAAAAACTTTAAAGCAAAAACTATTAAATACGGATAAAAAGGCTTCTGCTCAAACCAAGCGACTATCGTATTTGATTGCTCAACTCAATGTTCGGAACAATATGTTTGCGATATTTTTAAATCTCTTTGGATTGTGGGATTTGCAATGGACATATCAGTTGGAGAAATGGAAGGTTCAGCATCAAACCTTGTTGCCGCAATGGTTTGATTGCTTACGGGAATTTGAGGCTATTTTGAGCTTAGCGACTGCTTTTTATAACAATCCTGATTGGATAATGCCTCAAATTGTAGAAACGGATAAAGTACTTGCTCAAGCCGCAGGACATCCTTTGATTGATTCCCGAAAACGAATTTGCAATGATTTTTCAATTCCAACCAAAGGTCATATTAAACTCATTACGGGTTCAAATATGGCTGGCAAAAGTACGCTTTTGCGGACGGTGGGATTGAATGTTGCGCTTGCCAATTGTGGTGCGCCCGTTTGTGCCGAGCAATTTGAAACGCCCTTATTGCAACTTTATTCGAGTATGCGTACGCAAGACGCTTTGCACGAAAGCACTTCTTCGTTTTATGCCGAATTGAAACGCTTAAAATTCATCATCGAAGCCGTTGATAATCAAGAAAATATCTTTTTCTTGATGGACGAAATTCTTAAAGGAACAAACTCCAACGATCGACACACAGGCTCAAAAGCTCTCATCAAACAACTCATCAAAAACAAAGGCGCAGGACTCATTGCTACCCACGACCTCGAACTCGGACAACTCGAAGCGAGTTATGGCGGTGCTATCGAAAATTGGTGTATGGAAGTCGAAGTTCAAGACGGCGAACTCATTTTTGATTATAAATTGAAAAAGGGAGTTAGCCAATCGTTCAACGCTACACAGTTGATGAAAAATATGGGGATTAAGATTGAAGATTAAAACCTTACAAATCACCTAAAGCCTCAAAAGTATTATTCAAACGCTCTTGTTCTTCTATGACGATAGGAGCGTTTTGGCGCACCTCGCAATCTACGATTCCGCAACGTTCGCAGGTCGTATGCACTTGTCGGACTTTGAGTTTGGGGTCGCTCAAAAAATAAAAAATACTTCTCAAATGCGGATTGACTAAAAGTCCTATGGTTACGCTAATGCCTTTTTTAGCATCGCCAAAAGCTGGTCTGGCCAAAGACAAACACAGATAAGATTTATCACTATTCCAGTATTGCGAAATTTGCGCATCGGCGATGATGGATGATTTTTTCTTCTTTTGAACATTCAAATCTTGAATACTCGTTATCGAAACCCAACGTCGGCAATAATGCTCTGACAATTCATTATTGTATGGACTGTGCAATTGCGACAAATGCAAATCTTTGGTCATTCGGAAATGCTGAAAATCTTTGCTCCCCGTGAGACGAATAAAAAACAAATCCTCTAATCCGAAATGATGTGGCAAAATATTGGTTAACCGTTGCAAAAGCGTTTCGGGAGTTACTTGATATTTTTTTACTAAATCAAGAAGCAATTTGGGTTTCCAAGTATTTTCACGTGCTAGATTTTTGATGTCTAGGATGAGCTGCTGCTCATCCATCAGCAAGGCAGCCGCAAAGTGCGAGGCTTTATAATTATTCAATAAAATTTCAAAGCTATCAATTTTAAGAATGGTCGTTTCATAAGGTCGTTCTTTTAAATTAAGGTACTGAAAACCCAATTCACGAGCCAGCAAGAAATTTTCTTGCGCTGACTCAAGCCCTTTTTTGAGATGTAAAACTTTATTTTTTTTATCAAAATAAGAACGGATAGATTGCAAACTCTCATCATTAGCCAACTGACTCCTATCTATTTGAATACCATACAACTCAATCAGTTGTTCCTCCAAATAATTGGTAGAGTATGCAATTTTCTCTTTGAGCGAAAACTCCTTTTTAAAAGCTCTTACTGCATTTTCAAGCTCTTCAAAATAATTGTTGTGCATATCCTGATACGAACGCAAGGCTTCTAAATAAAACTGCTGTTCGTCCACCTGATAATTTCGGGCAATTTTAAAAATAGTAGATATAAAGGCATTGACTTTATCGGGTGTTTGGGTAAATAATTCCAATAATTTTTCATGGTTGATACCAAAATCCGATAAAGGAAAGAGTTTAAAAAATTTAGAATTTAATAAATCAATGATGGGTTGCAGTTTTTTTGATGCATTGGTGGCCACCATATAATTATAGTCCACACCCAAAGCCGCAGCCAAAGCCTGAATCTTATCAGGCTTGGGGTATCGCTTCCCTTTTTCAATATCATTTAGATAAGAAGTTGATAAACCTGTTTTTTCCGAAAGGGATTGATAAGACAATTCTCCTTGCTGTCGCAAATAGCGCACCTTAAATCCAAAAATGAGCCGTATAATTTGATTTTCATTGAGCATGAATTTAATGCTTTAATTATCCAATATTTTAATAAGGAATGATGAATTAATAAATTAGACAACTTAGAAATAGAGATTTTGTGCCAAGACAAGGCAAAAAACACAGGCGATGCCTAGCATCGGCGAGGATTTTTAACGCAGTATTGGTGCAAAAGATCATAAAATAAGTGTCTAATTTATTATTTTTTCATTCCTAAATGCTATTCCCAGCGTTTTTACTGGAGGGTTTGATAAATCTGCGGGAAGCAATGTGAGTTTGAGAGCTTTGTTAAACCTAAACATGATAGAGAGCATTGCTTTTATACAAAAATACTGATTTTTTTACAAAAAGCTAAAAAAATATATTTAGCGGAATTTCCGCTTTTAATATATTTTCCTTATATTGCGTTATATTTTGTTATTCAAAACTAATTTTATCCACATGAATACCACCAATACTAATTATTCGACCATCGAAAAACTTGAAATTAGAGGAGCTTCTAAAGAAGGATTTGATACTATCCTCACACTAGAAGCACAAGAGTTTTTAAAAGAATTGCATTTACTTTTTAATGCAAGACGAAAAGAATTGCTTCAAAAACGAGTTGAGCGACAAGCTGAAATTGACAAAGGTATCTTGCCTGATTTTTTACCCGAAACCCGAAATATCAGAGAAGGAGAGTGGCAAGTAGCTCCGCTACCTGCAGATTTATTGGATAGAAGAGTTGAAATTACGGGGCCAGTCGAGCGCAAAATGGTTATCAATGCACTCAACTCTGGCGCAAAAGTGTTTATGGCAGATTTTGAAGATAGCAATACGCCAAATTGGGAAAACACCATTCAAGGACAAATCAATCTTCGAGATGCCATCAATCGAGAAATAACCTTTACCAATCCTAAAAATGGAAAGTTCTACGAACTCAACGATAAAACGGCTACGCTCATGGCACGTGCGCGTGGTTGGCACTTAGAAGAAAAGCACATTACTTATGATGGTGAAAATATGAGTGGCGGCTTAGTAGATTTTGGTTTGTATTTTTTCCATAATGCTAAAAATCTGCTAGAGCGAGGCTCTGGGCCATATTTCTACCTTCCTAAATTGGAAAGTCATTTGGAAGCTCGTTTATGGAACGATGTTTTTGTTTTTGCACAAGACTATTTGTCGATTCCACAGCGTAGTATCAAAGCGACAGTTTTGATAGAAACAATTTTGGCAAGTTTTGAACTCCACGAAATTTTACACGAATTAAGAGACCATTCCGCTGGACTCAATTGTGGTCGTTGGGATTATATTTTTTCTTATATCAAGAAATTTAAAAACCTTGATGGTTTCTTGTTGCCCGATCGTGCGAAGGTTGGTATGACAACGCCATTTATGAGTGCCTATTCGCAATTGGTGATTCAGACCTGCCATAAGCGTGGTGTCCACGCTATGGGCGGAATGGCGGCTCAAATTCCAATCAAAAACGATCCCGAAGCTAATGAAAGAGCTTTAGAAAAAGTTCGTAAAGACAAACTCCTCGAAGTCAAAAATGGACACGATGGTTCTTGGGTTGCACATCCTGCCTTAGTAGAAGTTGCCATGAAAATTTTTGACGAACACATGCC
>JAHDEQ010000030.1:0-1680 GCA_020628755.1 Saprospiraceae bacterium | reverse complement strand
ATTTTTAACCCTCCCAGCATATAATATGATTTAGGATTACTTTGATAAACTTGCGGGAAGCATTTATTTCGGAGGGCTTAGTTTGTTAAAGTTTAGCTTTACTAAACTTAGCTTTTCACAAAGCTCACCCGCAAATTTAGGAAAGCCCTTAAAACAAAGTTCACTCAAAACACCAAATGACGACAAGGCGCATTGCGCCTTGTCCTGAAACGCTTATTGCAAATTTGAAAAAATCTCTATTCATCTTAAAATTAAACATATCACTAATGGTAAAAGAAATTAGAAAAAATAGACTACAACAAGACTGGGATGTAAACCCACGATGGAAAGGAATCAAACGTCCATATTCAGTTGAAGAAGTCCTCAAATTGCGAGGAAGTATTGATATTGAATACACCTTAGCTCGCAATGGCGCACAGAAATTGTGGCATCGCTTAAACACACAATTGTGGACAGCAGGTTTGGGAGCTTTGACAGGAAACCAAGCGATTCAAGAAGTTTCGGCAGGTTTGGAAGCCATTTATTTGAGTGGCTGGCAAGTCGCTGCCGATGCCAATTTAGCAGGTGAAATGTATCCTGACCAATCTTTATATCCAGCCAATTCTGTTCCGATGGTAGTCAAGCGCATCAACAATGCTTTGCTCCGTCGTGACCAAATTCAGTCCGTATCTGGCGAAGGCGAAATTGATTGGATGGTGCCAATTATTGCCGATGCAGAAGCAGGTTTTGGAGGAAATCTGAATGCCTTTGAATTGATGAAATCTTTGATAGAAGCAGGAGCAGCCGCAGCGCATTTTGAAGACCAATTATCTTCTGCCAAAAAATGTGGTCACTTAGGAGGCAAGGTTTTAGTACCAACTCAAGAAGCTATCAACAAATTGGTTGCGGCTCGTTTGGCTGCTGATGTGATGAACGTTCCTACGGTTCTTATCGCACGTACCGATGCCGAAGCTGCTAACTTGATTACCTCTGATATTGACCCAAGAGACAGCAAGTTTATACATGGCGAACGTACTTCTGAAGGCTTTTATAAGGTTAAAAATGGTTTGGAGCAAGGTATCAGTCGAGGGCTGTCTTATGCACCTTATGCTGACTTGGTTTGGCTGGAAACCTCACACCCTGACTTAGGACAAGCGAGAGAATTTGCACAGGCTATCCATGAGAAATATCCAGATAAAATGTTGGCTTACAACTGCTCGCCTTCCTTCAATTGGGCGGCACACATGGATGAGCAAAGTATGTCCACTTTCCGAGAGGATTTGGCTGAATTGGGTTATCGTTTTCAGTTCATTACTTTGGCTGGATTCCATGCTTTAAACACTTCTATGTTTGAAATTTCTAAGGCTTATAAAGAGCGAGGTATGGCGGGCTACTCGCAATTGCAACAGAAGGAATTTTCTTTACAAGAACATGGTTTTAGAGCGATCAAGCACCAAACTTTTGTAGGAACGCAGTATTTTGATATGGTTCAAAATACTGTTCAACAAGGTGCTGCTTCTACCGTAGCTATGAAAGGTAGTACGGAAGAAGAGCAGTTTTAGAAAGTCATAAGTTTGTTGAAGATTGTATCTGCGATTAGGCACTTTAATTTTAAAAAATACAGTCACAACACTTACAAAGTATATAGTATCGTAGTTGAAAACTACGACAAACATATAAACAATAAGTTCGTCGAAGATT
>JAHDEQ010000282.1 GCA_020628755.1 Saprospiraceae bacterium | reverse complement strand
AAAAAATTTCTATCTATCAGAAACTACGACAAATCTTCTAAGGTTTGTCGTAGTTTCCAACTGCGATACCTTATACTCATCACAACAACTTTATTGCTACTCCTTGTTCCAAGTAGTAGTTACTCCAAATCTAATTTAAATCCCGACGAAGTTCAGAAATTAATACGGAAAGCCGATTCTCTAGCGCAAGATGAGGCTTATGCCGAATCCAATACCATTTATCAACAATTACTTGACCATTATCAAAGTCAAAATAAGCCTACAGCTATACAAAAAATAGCCACTAAAATAGTCCTCAATTTTCAAAATGATGGACGTTCTCAAAAAGCCATTCATTTTCAAGATAGTATCTTTCAGCTTATTGATACTTCCAAAGTTGAACGCTCCGTTTTGGCACTTGCCTACCACAAACATGGCGTTAGTTTTTATGAAAATAATGAATGGGAAAAAGCCATAACTTTTTATGCTAAGGCAATCAAGATTCGACAAGCTATTTTTCCTCAAAATCATATCGAAATTGTACGAGGCCACCGCAATATTGGAATTGCTCAACTAGAACAAAATAGTTATCAAGCGGCAGAACAACAATTGCAACAAGCTCTAAATCTCCACTTGTCTAACACGCAAAAAGACAGCAATTTGTTGGTCTATATTTACGAACATTTGGGGATGGCCGTGCAAGAGCAAGAAGATTATAATAGGGCGGAGGAATACCTGATGCAAGCCCTAGATTATGCCAAAGTTTTCTATACTGACGAACCCTGGGAAATAGCACGTATCCACACGACTTTGAGTATTTTTTATTTGGATCAAAAAAAGGTAAACTCCTTGCTCCAACAAGCCAATCTTTCCTTAGATATTTATCAAAATTTAGATGAGAAATATGATGAAGATTGGTACGAAATCGCTAACAACTACAATAATTTAGCCGTCGGATATGAGCTAGAAAATGATTTAGCAAAAGCAATTAATAATTTTCAAAAATCTATTGGAATCAATGAACGTTTTCGTTCAGAACGCTCGTATTCTTTGGCAGGCAATTACAATAATATTGCTTTGGTTTACCTCAAGCAAAGGGCTTTTGACCAAGCCCTTTCTTACCAAAAACAAGCCTACGAAATCTACCAACAACTCCAGGATAAAGTCTCTATTTCGGACTGTTATCATAATATCGGCAAAATCTACGAAAGCCAAAATGACTATCCTCGCGCCCTTACTGCACACCAAAAATCTATTCAACAATTGGTCGTCGATTTTGAGGAAGAAAGTTTGGATATGAATCCTACTTTAGACATGGTTTTATTGGGTGACAAACCCAATTTGGTGGAGAATATTCATGCAAAAGCACAGGCTTTAGTTCAATATTATACGATTGAGCAAGACGATATTTGGCTTCGATACGCAGCCAAAGCCTACCAGCAAATTGACTTATTTATAGAAGATATTAAAAATAATTTTGACTCAGACGAATCCAAAACTTTCTTGATTAATAAGGCCAAAAAGATTTATGATGAAGCCATCCAAGTTGCTTTAGACTTGTATGAATTGCAAGAACATCAACCATATTTGGAAACCGCTTTTTACTATATCGAACGAAGTAAAGCCATCGTTTTGCTTGATGCTATCAAAGATAAACAAGCCAAAATCAGAAGTCAAATCCCTAAAGAGCTACAAGAAAAAGAGTTGCTTTTTAAAAGTAATATTTCTGAACTCGAAGAACAAATCCGTCAAGCATCAGAAAGCAATAACAAAGAAAAAATCCTTCTTCGAGAAAAATTAATAGCAAGCAAACTAGAGCTTTCTAAACTCCAAGAAAGCATTAAAAATAACGTGCCAGAATACCAAAAAAACATCCAAAATTCAGCTACTATCCAATTGACTGAAGTCCCACAACTACTTGAAAAAGGCGAAGCCTTTTTGCAGTACTTTTTAGGAGAAAAAGAATTGATTATATTTTATATTCCAAAAGAAGGAACCAATCAATATGTTAGACAAACATTAGATTTCCCAATTCAAGATTGGGTAAAAAATCTTAAAAACGGTATTTATCAAGCCTTTGTTGGAAATCCTCAAATCAGCCAAGACAGTTTGCATACAATGTATGCAAACCACGCTCATTTATTCTATCAAAAACTATTACAAGTATTTGAAAATCAACTCCTAAACAACGAAAAACTTTACATCATCCCTGACGATATTTTAGGTTATATACCTTTTGATGCTTTGCTAGAAAAACAAATTAGAAACAAGAATTATAGCAAATATCCTTATGTCGGAAAAAAATATCAATTGAGCTATAGCTACTCGATTAGTTCACTTCGTGAAATGCAAAACGCACTTGTTGAACCTAGTAATGATGGCATCTTGGCAATGGCACCAAGTTTTCAAACAGGAGGCAACAATAGTTTGCCTCCCCTACTCTACAACCAACAAGAAGTTACCGAAATTTTAAATCTCTTTAAAGGAAAATCACTAGAAGAAAAAAAAGCTACAAAAAATCATTTTTTAGAATTAGCAACCGATTATGCTGTCCTACATTTTTCGTCGCATGCAAGAACTGTTGATTCCTTGCCCGACAATTCTTTTATTGCATTTTCGCAGCTAAATTCTTCACTCGACAAAGACGAGCTACTTTATGTCCGTAACCTTTACAACACACGCCTCAATGCCGAACTCATCGTCCTTAGTGCTTGCGAAACGGGCTTAGGTAAAATCGAAAAAGGCGAAGGCATCATAAGTCTCGCCCGTGCATTTAGCTACGCAGGCGCAAAAAGTATCATCACAACCTTATGGCGCGTCAACGACCAACGCACCACCGAAATCATAGTGGACTTTTATAAAAATCTCAAAGAAAAGCATCCCAAAGATAAAGCCCTTTGGCTCGCCAAAAATAAAATGATTGACGAAGGACTCTACGCACATCCCTACTATTGGGCAGGTTTTATTCCCATTGGCAACATGGAGAGTATAAACATTGCACAACCTTTTAATAAGTTATGGTTTATAGCTTTAGGGTCAATCGTATTTTTACTATTAATTCTTGTATCAAAAAAGAAACGTGAACACGTGAATACATGAACACGTGAACACAGCTATAAGCTCATTCGTATCCGCCACTCTTTCGGAAAGTAATTATTCATCCGATTTTTAAGGACTTTTAACCAACCCAAATTCAAACCCTCGTACTGCGCCAAAGTCCAACCTTGTGAGGCATCTTTAATTTCAAACGTCTCTTTTTTCAAATATCGAAGTGCTTGTTCTTTAGTCAATTCTAAGGAAGGCAATGACTTTGAAATAGCGGTACTCAAAGCCAATTGGTGTGATGGAATAAATTGCTCTCGCTTAAATTGTCCCAACTCAATTCCAAAACCCTTGCGTTGCAATTGTTGGTCAACTTGCATACACACATCTACCAAATGATGCGGAATAGCTACAATTTGTTGATTGGCTTTTATAAAATACTGAAATAGCTTTGGATATTCTAAATAAGGTTCAACCAAAGGAACTTGTTTTTTGGGCAATTTTTTCATCGAAAAATTGGTCACCCGCATAATCGAGGGACGCAAACTGCTTTCTCCCATTTTTTTGCGGAAGCAAGCCAAATAAAAACCTTCTCCCTTAACCCGATGTGGATAAAATTGAAAACCAATACTTCGTTTCTCAATATTCCAATCGTTTGGAATATCCAAATCCAAAGCTTCTAAATCGTAAAAACTCGTCAAAAAAGCTGCTTGATTTTCGTTTTCTTTTGCATTATAGGTACAAGTGCTATATAAAAAAAGTCCACCATCTTTGAGCAAAGGAATCGCCTCCTCCAAAATCCGTCTTTGACGTGCCGAGCAAAGCGCAACATTGTCTGCCGACCATTCTGCAATGGCTTTTTTGTCTTTGCGAAAAAGTCCTTCGCCCGAGCAAGGTGCATCTACCAAAATGACATCAAAAAAGTTTTTTAAACCCTTAAAATCTCGACTATCATGATTAGAAATTGCGACATTTGGGTTGCCCCATTTATACATATTCTGTTGTAAAACACTCACTCGACTCTTGATAACTTCGTTACACAACAAAAAACTGCCTTTTGGTAAAACCGAACTCAATAAGGTACTTTTGCCACCAGGAGCCGCACACAAATCCAAAGCTCGCAAGGGGCGATTGCCCGATACTAGCTGCCGCAGGGCCTCCCCCACAAACATCGAAGAAGCCTCCTGTACATAATACGCACCTGCATGAAAAAGCGGATCAAGTGTAAAGACTGGACGTTCTGCCAAATAAAAACCATTCGAAGACCAACTTACAGGTTCTAAAGATTGTTGTTTTACTATAGATTTTTGCGAATTGTAACGGATAGATGTCGGAGTTCCCAATTGCAGCGCAGCCTCAAACGATTTATAATCGTTGAGTGCATTTTGCATTTGTTCTTTAAATGGTTTTGGTAAATCCTTCATCAAATTATCT
>JAHDEQ010000281.1 GCA_020628755.1 Saprospiraceae bacterium | reverse complement strand
TTAGTTGATAACCTGATTTGATGCGTTCGACACCTCCAGTTCCATCTGCATTTTTATAGCCATAGGCGCCATAAATTGGAAAACCATCGTATGCAAAGCCAATTAAAGGTGAATGTTGGGTTGGGTCAATCGTATATAAAGCATCAGCATCATATAAATCACAAACATTAGAAACTACAGTCAAATCCCATTTGAAAGCAGAGGGATTTTGATGATGATGATAATTTCCCATCGCAGGATGACCTTTGGAACAGTCAAAGCCAGCCATTTCGGCAGGTACGGCATCTCGATTCCAATCTTGTGTCGTTCCTGGCCCACCAGGGCAAGGCGAGTTGCCTGGTCCGCCACAAAGTGCATTCGTACTAGGATTCCAGGCTACACCGTCTCGAAAATCAAATAAAGAAACTCCATTTATGAATACTCCTATTCTTCCTGGAGTAGTTGCCGTTTTAGTACCTGTTTCTTCGACTGGATTCAATGGAAATCTAAAAATCACATTTTGATTTTCCGCTTGCGAAGGATTTCCATCTTGAAAGGGACCAGTTGGATACGCAGGTGTACCTGTGGTCGTGACAAAAGCCCAAACTCCATTGCTGGAATATTCTACTTGTTGGCAATTGTATAAAATACCATTGTCGATAGCCGTAGAATTGCCAGCTACATAGTAGCTGCCTGTATTGCTTGTATTTTGAAGCCAAGAAGTAATGACAGGACTTAACTGAGCTTGAGATATCGGTAGTATTCCTAGAAATAGGAATACTAGTAAATTAAAGTTTTTCATGTGTTTTTAGTTTGTTTTGATTGATGTTGGAAGTTACAAAGTTTGGCTTTAGTCTAACTTTTTCAATTAGACAACACCTGTTCTAAAATCCTTCTCAAAAATAGAAAAAAAGATTAAATATCTAAAAAAATAATTGATTGAATTGGGTTGGATTATTTATCGTTTGCTGTTCCACGCTTTGGTAGTTCTCCGATACTTGGTGCAGGACTTGCTCCTTGGTTAGGTATAACTGAATCAACAAATAAAGGAAGTGTAAAAAAGAAGATTGTTCCTTTCCCATACTCTGATGTGAGCCATATTTTTTTGTCTATGCTAGAAATGATACGCTTGCAGGTATGTAAACCAATACCTGAACCTTCGTATTCCTCTTGGGTATGCAGTCGTCGAAATACTTCAAAGATTTTTTGCTGGTTTTTTTCTTCGATACCAATACCATTATCTTCGATAGAAATAAGGACTTCATCATTTTGTATTTCGCCTTTGACAATAATTACTGGCTCGCAGTTTTCGCGTTGAAATTTGATGCCATTAGAGATTAAATTTTGAAAAAGCTGCGTCATCAAAGAAGATGGTGCTTTGACAATTGGAAGGTTGTCGTATCGTACTTGGGCATTGGTCTCACGAATACGTGAAGACAGATTATTGGTAACCATCACCATCAAATCATTCAAGTCTAGTCGTTCTGGAGTCGGGTTGTCCTTACCCAAACGAGATAAGGCCAACAAATCATTGAGCAAACACTCCATTCTTTGTGAACTTTGAATGATAAAGTTCATATATTCTTGTTTTTGGGCATCAAGATTTAGGCTTTTGTCTTTAGATAAAATTTGAATAAATGACTTGATAACTCGCAAAGGTTGTTTGAGGTCATGCGAAGCTGCATGAGCAAAATTTTCTAAGTCTGCATTAGAAACCATGAGGTTGTGGCTTAGTTTTTCTAGTGCAGTTGCTTGTTCTACAAGCAACTCGTTTTGTCGTTCGAGTTGTAATTTTTTTTCTTCTATTTCTTCATTTTTAGCAGATAAAAGCGTTATGATTTCTTCTCGACTACTTTCAAAAATATGTACAATAAAAATAATTGACATAAAAAAACAAGTATAACTTGTCAAAAAATAATCCGTATCATACATTGTCTCAAATGTACTTACTATAGGTTTTGATAGCTCTACACTAAAATAGAGGTGCAATCCCAACAACACCTGACAGCCCAACCAAAAAAATCCTGAAATCCTATTGGCAAATAATAATGCAATAAGTGGCACCATCAATGTCCACAAAAAATTATCGGAATAAATACCTCCTGTTGTGTAAGTAGTGGAGGCCAATACCAAAAAAATAATAGCTGCCAATAAATTGCCCGAAAGAACTAAATTTCCTAGACATCGATATGTGATTGTAAGACACAAGATAACGACCATACCACTGAAAATAGGAACTTGCTCCTCATAATCAAGCACAAAAGGCATAATCAAAAAAAGCATCCCTAAACCCATAGCAAAAACGTGTAGCGAAGCAAGTATTCTTGCTTTGCTATGGACAAAAGGTATTTCCTTTAACCTATCGTGTACGATGTATTTGTCTAAAAACTTTTTATACATTGTTTTTTGACCTTGTTTTCTTTTTCGTTTGAGGTTATACAGTCTATAATTCTTATAATTGTAATAGGCTATACCTATTCAAATGCAACTAAATTTAATCGTGGAAGTTAAAGGAGGGCTAATAAAATAAAGTCGAATAGAAAGAATACACAACTATATATACTCTATCTAAGCTATAGAAACCCAAAATGATACCAATTTTCAGTATTTGTTTGATACAAACACTGAATGTTCTTTGTTATAAAGGAGCAAATCAGTCTCAATGCTACAGTATATAAAGGCTATTTATCTTCAAAAAATAATACGACCCTTGGCTAGTACGCATCAAAAAATTACTTCTTGGGATGAAGTATTTTTCTGGGATATTGATGTTTGAGCTCAAAAACAAAACTTTTGTCATCAAGTGTTAGCAAAAATGCAATTAAATCTGTTTTCTCATTTGAACTAAGGGAAATTGTATTTTGAAAGCTATTGCTTGCCATATCTCGAAGTTCTACCCCACTCGTGTAGTGCTGAATGACTTGGCGAAGTTTTCTAAAACGTCCATCGTGCATATACGGATAAGAATAGCTCAAATTTCGTAGAGATGGGATTTTAAATAGCAAACTATCTTTTGCTTGCTTAGTTATCGCCCCTTTCCCAAAATCATTCAAAGTTGTATCAATTGGCAGTCCGTTGTGAGCAAATTTATAGGTAGAAAATAAAGGTTCGGTATGGCAAGAATTACAATTTTTCTTAAATATTTCGTAGCCTTTTTGTTCTTGTTCGGTAAAAACAGCTTCATCTCTTTTTACTAAATCATACTTGGCATTGCTAGAAACCAAAGTCAATTGAAACTGTGCTAGAGCTTTGAGCACAAACTCGCCTGTGACGATACTATCGCCAAAGGCTGCCTGAAAAAGGCTCGGATAAATCGCTTTATGTTGTAATTTTTGAACCACATTTTCGATGCTTTCGCCCATTTCGGCAGGATGCGAAATGGGTGCTAAGGATTGTACATCCAAATGATTGATTGCGCCATCCCACATAAAGGAATTTTGCCAAGCCAAGTTGAATAAAGCAGGTGCATTTCGTGTGCCAATTGAGTCATGGATACCATGACTCAAATCGTGGTCGGTATGGGCAAAAGCATTAAATGGCGAATGACAAGAAGCACAAGAAATGGTGCTATCTTTAGATAAAATCGGATCAAAAAATAAGGCTCTTCCCAATTCTATCTTAGGCTCGGCCAAGGGATTTTTGGAAAAATCATAGACCGTAGCTGGAAAATACGCAGGGTATTCCAAACTAAAAAAGTCGCTCCAAATTGTAGCACAACTAAAAAACACGACCAAACCAACAAAAAAAAGCCTAATTTTCATTTTGGATATAAAATATAGAAGCAACAAGATCTGCTAAAGACATCGCAGTTTTATTAGGACTCATGACTTCGTATTCTTGCGATAAATCTATCTGTTTTATAAAACTATCTAAATCTATTTGAATCTTAATATTGTCGGCAGCATTAACTGCCAACACCTTTTTTCGCATTGCACAAAAGGGCGGCTCATAACCACCGATGTGGTATTGAAATCGGTGGTGGCGGGCGGGGCAATCGGCCGCTATTCCTTCTAATTTGAAGTTGATATAACCACTTTGCCAAGTCCAATACATCCCTTTTGTTGGGTCGAGTGCGCCACCATAAACACCCGAAACACTCGTCAAACTATCTATTCCTATATTGAATTGAATGCTATCAAATTCGACTTTATTTAAAGTTTCTAAACTAATCTCCAAAGAGTTTTTATCTTCTGCATCCAACAAATGATAACTTTCTTTTTGTACAAAAACGATCGAATCTTTTTGCATCAATTTGATGCTAGAAATGTAGCATTTAAAGGTTTCGATTTGAATACTATCTTGGGAAAGCTCTGTTTCGTAGTCCGTCAAAACCAAGGCTTTGCCTTTGAACCTTGGTTCAAAGGTGAGCGTTGTTTGGGCTTTAATCCAAGCATTACATCCAAGTATTAAAATAAAAAAGAAGTACTTCATTTTTTAAGATCAAATACAAAAGCCTACAAATTGAATCAATTTGTAGGCTTAAATTTACTGGAAAA
>JAHDEQ010000280.1 GCA_020628755.1 Saprospiraceae bacterium | reverse complement strand
CCTGGCCCGAAGGAAAGAAGAAACTTAATTAGCTTATTCATGTTTTCTCAGTTTTAAAGAAGTCCTACATATTATATACACCTCCATTGATATCGAGGGTCGCTCCAGTGATAAAACCATCATACTCAGATGCTAAATACAAAACAGCTCTTGCAACATCATCAGGATTGCCAGCTCTTTGTATTGGAATACCCGCAACTGTTTTGGCTGCTGATTCTTTGGTCGTATGTGTATCATGAAACAAAGTTCCTAGAATAAGTCCAGGAGCTACCGCATTAACTCTTACGCCTCGGCCACCAAGCTCTGAAGCGAGCGCACGAGTAAAGGTAAGAATTGCCCCTTTACTTGTAGCGTAAGCAAGTGAGCCAGCATGGCCACCTTTGCGTCCTGCCAAAGATGCTAGATTTACAATACTACTATTGTTATTTTTAGTGAGATGAGGAGTAGCAAACTTCGTTATATACATCATAGAAGTAAGATTGACATCCATAACTTTATTCCAAAAATCAATCTCTATTTCGCTTATTTTTTTACGAGCAATAAGCGAACCTGCATTATTGATTAAAATATCCAAACTACCCAAGGCTTTTACCGTTTCTTCAACAACTTTATGGGCATCGGATTCTTTGGTCAAATCACCTTGTATGACAATTGCTTTTGAACCTTTGGTTTTAGCATAATCCATCAATCGATTGGCATTGTCTGCGCTTGAAAAATAATGGATGGCTACATTTGCACCGCAATCAATAAATTGTTTGGTGATTGCCTCGCCAATTCCTTGAGCACCAGCAGTGATAAGGATATTTTTATTCGTTAGTTTATCATTCATAATTATAAAATTAAACAAAAAAATTAACTCGTTAGAAAACTACTTTTTTAGTTTTCTAGATTTTGAAAATGCTACGAAAAAAGGCTTCTTAAATTCTGTCTGATTAGACAGAATCTAAGAAGCCTACTCAAAGCATAGAAGCTTTGTTTTGAAATCTCTGTTTAACTAAACAGGACTACGTTTTAATATAAATTTATCCAGTAACGTGGGTTATTTTAAGGAACGATTTTTAGTTCACCGCTATTAATGCTAAATGTAGTACCATCACTAAACGTAACGGTACGAGGTGCTTTGCAAGCTGGATTGTAAGCAACATAAGTTTTAGTGCCACCTTTATCAAAGACCGCAAAATGGCTAATATCGGCTTGTATCGAAGCATCTACTGTTCCCATCACGTCCAAATTATTGAGCCAATGATAGGTATGAATTGGCGATTCACCATCTTCGCCACCAGAATAAGGATAACTAGCATTGAATGCAGCTAAAGGAGTAGCAGCATCTGAAAGTGCTAAGTAGTTCCACAAAACATCAATCCACAAAGTAACAGGACTTCCTTTGGAAGTTTCCATCTCTGCAAAGTTGGCAGCAGCATAGGCAGGGTCATAACCCAAATGCAAGGAGTAACCAGTTATAGGTAAGTAATTGATGCCGTGTATGTGTTCTGGTGCGCCCGAAAACCAAGTAGCGTAATCTGCTTTCGCTCCCCAAACTAAGGCGACATATTCTTGTGGAAAAGTACTTGGAAGATTTGTATTGTCAACATCAAACCAATATTCATGAGCCGAGGTACTTTCTGTCAAATATAAATAAGCTCCTAAATCGGTAAGCGTAGAATTGCAAGTTTCTTCGCCCCATTTGAGAACGGCTGCGGCAAAGTTGATGGCTTCTGAGGTAGATTCTTGGTTGTTGCCATCGGCAAAAGGAGACCAACCACTTGCCCAACTGTGCCCTGCGTAAGGGTCCATACATCTCAAAAATGGAAATAAACTACTGTTGCGGTCTTCATTTGCCACATCTCTTATAAGTAGTTCGACCATTGGTCCCCAATCGCTAGCCCATTGTTGGTCGTACTGAGCAACAATAGCAGCAGCCATAACAAAGTAACCATAGTGAAAATGATGGTCGTCCATACGGCTATTCATTGCAAAATCGGCAGGAAATCCTATTAAAGAACCGACTGTATCATCGTAATAAAATAAAGGAGTTTGTCCATCACAAAATGTAGAAAACCAAGATTCCATATCGGCTTTTAACAAAGTTAGCCAATGGTCAAAAGCATTGGTGTGGCCTACTTGCTCGGCAATGGGTAGGAGTTGGGCAATCATGTTAAGCTCTTTGCCATGCCAATAAGTACCGGCTGCTCCGAAGTTAAAATTAGTATATAAAGCATCAATTTCGTTGTACAAAAAGGTGTTTTGAGTTGCTCCTGCCAAAGAAGGCATATAAGGAAGCATACCTTTATTTTGTAATGTAGTTTGGAAACTTAATCCTTCTCGAACTTTTAGCAATCCTTTTCCTGAATTGTATTGATAACTCGTCAGCGCATCAGACGAATGTTTCCACTGGTGTGGGAAAAGAGCACATAAGGTCTGTGTTTCTGTTCCTTCTTGAGGAGTCGTGGTAAAAGCAAAAGTCGTGGTCAATGAAGCAGTTGCTTCATTGTAAACCCAGCTTACTTGGGTATCTGTTACAAAAGCAAAAGCATGATTGGCATATTTTTGTAAAGTCGCAATAGAATTATCAGGTAAGATGGCTACAGAGAAATAATCTTTATTGTCCAAATTGGATTCAAAGGCATTGCTGGACTGCGTCCAGCTTGCGCCTTGCGGTGCGAAGATTCCATAGTTTTTACCATTAATCGAAACACCTAAATAATTGCCTGCGTCATGAAAGACTGTAGGCGTTCCATTAAAGGTAAGGAGTGCATTATCCGTCGTATTCTTTTTACAAAAAACATAAGGAAGTCCATGACCAAAGGTCGCTTGGAGTGTCCCATCTGACCAATCTGCAGTAACCGTCCAATCCGAATAATCGGATACCTTCGTTTCTGTTGCATTCAAGTTGATGGTAGCAATTTTTAAATCTTCGGTATAGTTATAAAAATAGGTTGCTGTACCAACTGCCTCAGTTGGATAGCCCACTTGCAAACCTTCTGCCTCTGCCCTTACACACAAAGGACGAGGAAACATATTAAAAGAATGAACTTGTGTAGAAATACTAGGAAAAGCTAATGACGACCACCAATCCGTTGTTGGATAAGGTGCTTGCAAATTGCTTGTAAACAATCGAGCAATAGGATTATTAGTGTCATCACTTGGGCCAATTTGTCCTGCTGGCAAATCGGTTGTATAACCGCCACTGCCTACTTGCACCAAACAAGCACTATCGGTACTCACATTTACGGTAACTTCATCGGTTCCTGTGCAGGTATTTCCGTCATAAACCGTTAGCGTATAAGTCGTAGTTGTAGTAGGATTGGCAATTGGATTGGCAATAAAAGGGTCAGAAAGACCTGTGCTAGGCGACCACTCATAAGTGACGATACCATAAGCACCATTAACCGTAGCATTTAGTTGGGTCGTATTGCCTGCAAAAATCGTTTGGTCAGCACCTGCATTTATGAATAAGCTATTGATGCTGCCATCGCTACAACCTACGATTAGCGTTTCACTAAAAGCCCCTGTTTGATATTGTGGAGGAGCACCACCCGAATCTTGGATAACTAAATAACTAATATCAAATGTTTGTCCAACAGTATAACCTGTAAATGTTCTTGTAAAAAGACCTGGACTTACTTGGGTCATACCATAGCCAGGAGGAGGTCCTGTGCCTGAAGGAACAAAGATAAGAACACCTGTAGGTACTGAACTGGGGAAATATATTTGAACGGTAACTTCATTGCCATCAAAACACAATTCGCCCTCGTAGTCGAATGTCCCTTCGCTCCCCGAAAACATAGCTCCATCTGTACCACAAGGGCTGTTCGAACTCCCCAGACAACTGTTAGGATCAATATAAGCATGAAAAACAGCTCCCAAAATGACTTCAAAATTGGCATTGATACAAATGGAGTCGGCAGCCGAATAGTCAACTGTTGCAGAAGGGTTAATAATTTGATCGGATTGTATCCAGTTACTCGATTCATAATCTGCTGTCGCAGATTCTGCGCCGTTTAGAATAACCGAATTGGCGCAAGGTGGATTGGACTGGCTAAATACCTGTACAGTACAAGTCAAAAGTAGTAGTGTAAATATTGTTTTTTCCATAACTCAATTTAGAAAATTTTGAGGAAACGGACAATTTTAATAGTGTTTAAAAAACACTAAGCTGGAGTTTTATTTTTTGATAAACTTGAAAAGACAAAAATATTAGGACTAAGGAAGTGAATTTGAAGGAGCTATTTTTTAGTAAATATTACTTTTATAATGCTAGCTAAAACTAAAAACGCCTTGCAAATCATTGATTTACAAGACGTGAAATTGAGGTCGGCAGCGGACTTTGATTGGATACAATGAGGTTGAAAAGTGCTGTCTGATGTGTGTGTGCTGCATCATTAAGACAAAACAAGCGCACTCGTATAGAAAATAGAATTTGATTAAATTTTGACAACCTCCAAATACAAGGTATCACTACTCGCACCTGTAAAAATTCCAAAG
>JAHDEQ010000029.1:1802-26916 GCA_020628755.1 Saprospiraceae bacterium | reverse complement strand
TTCTGTTTAAATGGGTTTAAACTCAACAGGCATGGTATATTGCACTTTTACATTGCGCAACCCTTGTTTGCCTGGAGTCCAAAGGGGCATTTTATTGACCACTCTTAGCACTTCTTTACCCAAACCTCCGCCTGGCTCACGCAAAATTTCAGCATTTTGCACTTTTCCTTTTTTGTTGATAACAAATCGAACAATAACACGGCCTTGAATTCCATTTTCGATAGCTAGTCTGGGATATTTGATGTTTTTGTAGATAAATGCTAATAGGTTTTTATCCGATAATTTTCTACGCTCTTGCCTGTTCTTACTCTCTCCACAATTCCCAAATTCGGGCATATTTTCTACAATAGTATAGAGTGGTTCTTCAATTATTTCTTCTTTTGGAATAACCTTGGGTTTAGGCTTTGGCTTGGGTTGCTTTACTATTGGCTTGGGAGCAGGAGGAGCTTCGACTGTTTTTTTGACTTCAACTTCGAGTGGAAGTTCAACTGGTTCGGGTAGGGGTTCTTCAATAAACTCTGGACTTTCCATTTCTAGGATTTCGTCAGAAACATCTAGTTTCGGAGGAGGAGGCAAAGGTTTTTCTTCGTGCTTGGTTCGGATGACTTCGATTTCGGGGTCAAGAATTTCTGTAGGTATTTCAAAGTCTTCATTTTTGACATCATAAACCGTATAATTAAAGGCAAACAATGCAAACGAAAGCGAGCATATCATACCAATATTGAAATAAATTCCTCGATTTTTGCGGAGTTTTGAAATGTCTTGTCTCATAATTAATTTAGCTATTTGCAAAGCACTACCATTTATGAAATGGCATACTTCATAATGAAATAATATTTGGTAGTTCCGACTTGTGTTAGGAGAAAAAAGCTAGTTGACTAAAGAATCAGGTGGAGGGGGGACTTGCCATAGCGAATCCTGCTTGACCAAATCCAAATTTTGATTACTCAATTCTCGCATCGGAATGATGCGTTTGGAATAGCTGGATTGCAAATGACAATTGCTAAAGAAGATGACTGCACTCAAAAGAGTGCAGTACCACCAAAATCTTATTTTCATAGCTTTATAAATAATGTTCTCGTATAGTGAACTTTCAATTATAGAGATTCTATGAAACTATATTTTGGTGTATGATGTCTAAAAATTATCCTTCGCCTTCAACCAAATCTCGGCCAGCTTGAGTAAAAACTTCAAGGTCTGCCAAAAGGACTTTGGCTTGCTCGGCCATGTTGTTGAGTTCGGCTACATTTTGTTCCAACTTCTGACGAATAGAGGAGGCAACTAAAACCATGTGAAAATCATTTCCTGATTCCAAGACAGTAGTAATTTTTTCAATACTCGCTCCAGCACGTTGATAGGTTTTTTGCCAACGCGCTTCGAGTTCTTTATTTTTTTGAAGTTCGCTATCTCGAAGTTCGGTATTATTGATACTGCCACTTAGTTCATTGAGTTGTCCAAAGTACTCTTGCGAGCTTTTCCCAACCGCATCAAAATCACTTTTGAGCTTGTTGTAACGGCTCATAATGCTACGCCATTCTTTCTCAAAATCTTTAGAAACTTCGGGTATATCTGGATTTTCTTGCGTCAAAGAAGTCTTGGCTTCTTCGAGACTTTCGACTAAATTGGTGGAGAGTTTTACCCTATTTTTTTCAAAGGATTCCAAATTGGTTTTTAAAACTTCTCCTTTTTTGAGAGCAGAATTAGTTGTTCTAGTTTTACAAGAAAAAAGCATCACAGCGATGCTCAATAGGAATAAATAGGATACTATGTTTTTCATAAATTATGTGTTTACGTGTTTGTGTGCCTATGTGCGTGTGAAACATAAACACGCAAACATCTACCTGTCGTTAGACAGGCATAGACACACAAGCACTCTTATGATACTTTCTCCGCCCAAACGGGTTCGCCTTTGGTACTCATATACACCCAACGTCCATTATGCTCGATGAGTGCGAGTCCATCTTTGAACGGATAAACTTTTTGAAATCTATTTTTGATAATTAATTTTCCTTGATTGTTGATATAGCCCCACTTGCCGTCTAATTTGACTTGCGCCAAACCATTGGAGAATACACCTGCATCTTCAAATTGAGGCTCAATGACCATTTTGCCCCTAGTGTCAATGTAGCCAAAGGCTTCGTTGACTTCAACTAGAGCCAGCCCTTCTGCAAAATCACCTGCAAAATCATACATGGGTTCGACTACAACTTTTCCATTTTGGTTGATAAAACCATATTTATCTTTATAAACCGTAAGTGCCATACCATCGTAAAACTCGCCATTGGCATAACCATCGTCGGTATCGTATTGTGGTCGAATAAGGACTTTTCCTTGTTGATTAATTAGTCCCCATTTATTATTTTCGGTAATGACGGCAACTTCACCTTGAAAACTCCCCGCTTGTTCAAATTGTGGTGTAATAACCAATTCTGCATCGTCGTTGATATAGCCGATTGCTCCGTCGATTTCGACGGGAGCTAAACCATTTTTAAACGACCCTGCCCCATCATAAATATCTTTTAAAACCAAATCTCCATCCACATCAATATAACCAAAATGTCCATTGGTTCGAACCGCCGCCAAGCCTTCACTAAAATCTCCTGCATCTTCAAACTGAATATCAATAGCCAAATTGCCTCTTTGGTCTATAAAACCCCATTGATTAACCAACTGCACTTTGGCAAGGTCTTCTTCAAAATAACCCACATAATTAAAGAATTGCTTCATCAGGAGGCGACCCAATGAATCGATCGGAACTAATTTATTGTTGAAACGAACTCTCGAAAAGCCATTATAAAAATCTTCTACATCAACGTACTGAGGCTCGATGATGATTTGACCAGTATGGTCAATAAAGCCATACTTGTCGTTTTCTCGTATTTTGAAAAGCGCATTTCTCATAGTTGGTTTTCCTTTGTCTAATAAACGCTGTAAGCTATCGCCTGACGAGTTGGCGGAACTCTTCAAGGATGTTGCGTTGGGCATTGTCGGAGAGGAAGGCGAATTTTCCATTTTTGTCAATTATTTGATACAGAGGGATACTAGATATATCATATTTCTTTGATATGTCCTCCAAAGATAGTACCAAACCATTGACTCCAATTGGATTGTGCCGTATCATAGCATCACGCCAGGCTTCTTCTTTCTTGTCAATTGAGACATTAAGTAAGACAACTCCCATGTCCTGCATTTGTTTTCGGATATCAGCTGATTTCTTAAAACCTTCGATACAAGGTTTGCACCAACTTGCCCAAAAACTCAAATATACAACTTTACCTTCATAATCACTTAATGAAATGACCTTTCGCTTATCGTCCATCATATCAAAATCAGGCGCAGCTACATCAGGCGTACCACTCAGCACACCGCCATACATCGCCAAAACCTTGTCGGTATATTCTGGATAGGGATTTTGGTTAACAAAATCTCGAAAATGCTTATGTGCAAATTCGGCATTGCCAGATCGCTCATAAACTTTGACCAAAAGTTCCGAAAGTAAGTGATATTTGACACGACCAGAAAATTTTTCTTGTACAATTTTGTACAAAGGATAATGCACTTTGAAGCGAGACAAGTCTTCGGGCAAATACAAATAAAACAAATAAGCATTAAGAAAATTGCTATATGCTGGATGACTCAACAACTTATCATTTTTTATAGAAACCCCTTTGAGAACAGGAATAGAACTTTTGGAACGTTGAATTGGCTGATAACGATTCTCTAAAAACCAAGCGATGCGATTGGTCGCATTGGTATATTCGATTTCGGTTTGAAGATAATCGTATAAAAAAGTACTTACTTGAGAACGATTATTTTTTAATAATTGAATTTGTTGAGACTGTTCCGATTGTAGTTCGGTCGCATACGCAGCCGCAGGACTTGCGGCAGCTTGACGAAGGGCTTTTTCGTCTATATTTACTTTAAGATAGCCACCTTCAAATGTTCTTTGTTCAGCAGAACGATAGCTTTGGTGGTATTGTGCCAACAAGTTGTTGTTGGCACTGCCTCGACCTTCAAATCGAATACTTTTTTGCGGATTATTTCCATCCAAAAATATTTTTAAATCATCTCCTGTTTCGAGATATAATTTTATGATTTGATTATTGTAGTGAAGTTCTACAAATTTGGAAGCATCCAAACTCAATTGCATTTGAGCTGCATTTTGAGCATTCAAGTCCATTCGGAAAAAGCTGGCATTTTCGGCATCAACTGTTTTTTTGTAGGCAAAACCTACATAACTAGACGTTGGATTGCTGACTTGTGTATAAAGAATAACTTCGCCTGCTTGAAGACTAAAAATAAGAACAGAAAAAAGTAGTGTAAATAAGAGTTTAATTTGGTGCATTCGAATCGTTTTATCATTTTAGAATTACCAGATAATAAACGATTTTTTAGGGCGAGAGATTGTTAAAAAAAAGATAAAATCCAATCTACAAACATTCTTGATTTATCCCTAAAATGTATTTTCGGACGACCTCAATTTCTTTAGCCATTTCAGAACCTTTGAAGCCTTTTATCATATCATCGGTCAATTTTTCTTTGGCCTGTCGAGTTAAAGGAGTCGCAACAGGCAGGTATGACCAATGCCATTTTTCTTCAAAATAACCTTCGGGACGATTTTGGCCTTTTGCAGTATAGGGCTGGCAAAAGCCATAGCTTGCGGCATGTTGCAGCAACCAATCGTATAATTTTTTTCCATCACCTGACTCAAA
This sequence comes from Saprospiraceae bacterium, assembly GCA_020628755.1. Classification (GTDB taxonomy): domain Bacteria; phylum Bacteroidota; class Bacteroidia; order Chitinophagales; family Saprospiraceae; genus JAHDES01. The sequence continues at coordinate 22,204 of JAHDEQ010000029.1, read as the reverse complement.
ATATTCATTTTCAAAATCATTAATGTCAAAATCAGTTCCCCAATGGTGACGAGAAGTACTCGGCATCGAACTGTATTCCAAAATTTTTAAGGCACGAGGCAAGGGTTTTTTAATCGTTTTCGATAGATTTTTGCCATCTACCAATCGGTTTCCATTCCATTTTCCTTCCCAAATTCTTTTTTGATGATTGAATGGTCGGGTTGCCGAACGGATGACCATTTTGTGTCCTGCTTTTTGAGCAGCAGCATACATTTTTTTGAATGCCTCGTACGTATCTTTTCGCAGATACATCCCTTTTGACTCGGCGTATTGAGTTGATATTTCTACAAAATCTTTATGCGTAGTAGGGTCAAATTGTCCCATAATATATTCAATCGAAAAATCTTCTTCTAACAAATCCATATTTGTATTTTTAGGGATAGAATCTTTGGCAGAAAGCTTAGTTGGAAGGATGTTTTGTTTGACAACGGAATTTTGAGCTTCCGCAGTCTCTTGTGTTGCTTCGCCACAAGAGACCAACAACAAAAGGGCTAGTAATATATTTAATAATATCTTCAAGGTGAATTTGTTTTGTTCAAAAAGAATTGCAATTTACTCTAAAACAAACAAATCTTATTAATTTTGAAGTGATAAAGATAGGTTTGATTTTAAAACAGCTATTATATGAGACCGACATTTTTATTTTTCGCATTGATACTATTATGCATCAATATTGGTTTTGCACAAGATGCAAAAAAAGATGAAGATGCTTTTTTTATTCGTAAAATTTATGACCAAGCTCTTACAGATGGACAATCCTACAAATGGCTCACACACCTGACCACAGGTATTGGTGGTCGCTTGGCGGGTTCTCCGCAAGCGGCGGCAGCCGTAGAATATACCAAGCAAATGTTAGATACCTTGGGTTTAGATACGGTTTGGTTGCAACCTTGCATGGCGCCACACTGGATTCGAGGCGAAAAAGAACAAGTCCGAATTGTCAATTCTAATAAAATGGGAACGGTCGAATTAGATGCTTTGGCACTAGGAAATTCTGTAGGTACAGGCAAATACGGCATTACAGCCGAAGTGATTGAAGTGCGTAGTTTGGACGAGTTAGAAAAATTGGGTCGTGCCAAGGTAGAAGGTAAAATCGTGTTTTTTAACCGTCCGATGGATCCTACACAGATTCGTACCTTTCGTGCTTATGGTGGTGCTGTTGACCAACGAGGCGTTGGCCCTAGTCGGGCAGGTAAGTTGGGAGCAGTTGCCGCTTTGGTACGTTCTATGACTACTCGCCACGACGATGTGCCACATACAGGAGGCACGTTTTATGAAGAAGGAACAACCAAAATTCCAGGTGTTGCGATTAGCACTAATGCAGCCAATTTGTTGAGTCGCTTGCTGGAAGAAGAACCTGTGCGTGTATTTGTACGAACGACTTGCAAAATGTTTGAACCCAAATTGACCTATAATGTGATTGGCGAAATCAAAGGTTCTGAAAAACCCGATGAAATAATTGTAGTTGGAGGGCATCTCGATTCTTGGGATGTAGGGCAAGGTGCACACGACGACGGGTCGGGTTGTGTGCAATCTATGGATGTAATGTACCATTTAAAGCAGTTGAATTATCGTCCAAAACGAACGATTCGTTGTGTCTTGTTTATGAACGAAGAAAATGGTTTGGCTGGTGGCCGTGCTTATGCTGATGAATCTAATAAAAAGGGTGAGTTTCATATGGCTGCTATTGAGTCGGACTCTGGAGGTTTTTCGCCAAGAGGCTTCTCAGCGGATGCTGAAGCAGAAGTTTTTAATGAAAAATATAGAAAAGCGACGAGTTGGCTTCCTTTATTAGAACCCTATGGTTTGCATTTTTCTAAAGGCGGTTCGGGAGCTGATATTTCGCCCCTCAAAAGCCAAAAAGGGCTTTTGTTTGGTTTGCGTCCTGACTCGCAGCGATACTTTGACTATCATCATACTCATATTGATAAAATTGATGCAGTCAATCAGCGAGAGCTAGAATTGGGGGCAGCAGCTATGACGAGCTTGATTTATTTGTTGGACAAATATGGTTTATAAAATAAAGCAATGGCAAAACAACCCAAAGTCAACCCACCTGTAACACAAAGAGAGAAGCTGTTCGACAAACTTACTATTGCTACACTACTAGCTATGCTAGTAGTGGCGGCCATCTATTATCCGCAGTTGCCCCAAGAGATTCCTATTCATTTCAATGGCAAAGGCGAACCCGATGGTTTTGGCAATAAAATGACACTTTGGCTAGTTCCTCTTATCGGTTTGGGCGTAAGCCTGCCTATGTTTTATCTGTATAAAATTCCACATACGTATAATTATATGACCAAAATCACTCCCGAAAATGCCGCTTACGAATACCAACGAGCAAGAGAAATGCTGCGTATGACAAACTTTTCTATGGCATTGGTTTTTTTCGTCGTAACGACTATGATTTGCTACTCTGCAATGAACGGCAATGCAGGTTCTGGCCCTTGGTTGATTATTGTCATTTTGATTTTGGCTTTTGCTCCTATGATTTGGTATTTTGCAAGTGCTAAACCAAAGACTAAATAAACCCTCAATTTCTTGCCTACTTTTCTTAACTTTGTGTGAATTTTGAAAAAATATTTTTTTCGCCTTACTATTTAGCATATAAATGGATTTGAAATCCGAAATAGACTTAGATAAACTCCCCCAGCATATTGCTATTATAATGGATGGCAATGGCAGATGGGCAAAAAAACACGGCAAGCCTCGTGTTTTTGGCCACCGCAATGGCGTAACTTCGGTACGAGAAGTGACGGAAGGAGCAGCAGAATTGGGAGTCAAATATTTAACTTTATATGCTTTTTCTACCGAAAACTGGAGTCGTCCTGCTTTGGAAGTCACCGCACTTATGGCTTTGTTGGTGGACACGGTTCGTAAGGAACTTAAAACCTTGACCGAAAATAATATTCGTCTGCAAGCCATTGGCGACCTGAGCAAACTTCCCGACAGAAGCCGTAAGGCTTTGCTCGAAGGGATAGAAAAAACCAAACATCACACACGCATGACCTTGGTTTTGGCGTTGAATTATAGCGCACGATGGGAAATCATGCAAGCAGTCAAAAATATTGCTACCCAAGTAGAACAAAAAGAATTGAATACCAACGCTATTGATGAACAAGTTTTTGAAAATGCGCTGAGTACCGCAGGAATGCCTGACCCAGAATTGTTGATACGCACTAGCGGAGAAACACGCATTAGCAATTTTTTGTTGTGGCAAATAGCTTATGCTGAACTGTACTTCACACCTATTTTTTGGCCAGAGTTTAGAAAGCAACATCTTTATGAAGCCATTTTAAATTACCAAAATCGTGAACGACGCTTTGGTAAAATTAGCGAGCAAATAGAAAAATAATAACTCCATCATACAACCTATCTGCAATATTCAAGATACTTTCAAACGGAGAAAAGAAAAGAACTTTATGAATCGAATTATATATATTATAGTGTGTTTCGGGCTTTCGTTTTTTGTGCCTCATTTCGCAATGGCGCAAACGACGGACAGTATTCCTGTTTTTGATTATGCTACACCTCAGGACTTCGAGATTGGTGGTATCAAAGTAACGGGTGCCAATTATAGTGACGAAAATGCTCTTATCGCTATAGCTGGTTTCAAGGTAGGCGATAAGATTCGGATGCCTGGCGGCGAAATAGCCCGTGCCATCAAAGCACTTTGGCGATTGCGCTTGTTTACGGATGTTCAGATATACCAAGAAAAAACAATTGGTGATATTATTTTTTTAGAAATCGCCGTACAAGAACGTCCTCAACTATCACGACATTCTTTTAAAGGAGTTAAGAAAACAAGCCATGACGACCTCAACGATGTCGTCAATCAATATCTAATCAAGGGAGCTATCGTTACAGAAACCATCAAAAGCGATGCTGTAGTCGGTATCAAAGATTATTTTAAAGGCAAAGGTTATCCTGACACCAAAGTCAAAGTCAAAGAAATAGAAGACAAAGGAGTTAATAAAGTACGCCTAGTTTTTGATATTGATCGCAAAGAACGTATCAAAATTCAAGACATTACTTTTGCAGGAAACGAAAATGTCAAATCTCGAAAACTCCGTAACAAAATGGAAAACACACGTCGCAAACGACGTATTTTTTCTTCCTCTAAATTCATTAAACCTGAATATCAAACCGATAAAGAAACCATTGTTGCCTACTATAATACACTTGGTTTTAGAGATGCTATCATTACCAATGATTCTATTTGGCGCAATGAAAAAGGGCAACTGATGCTGCACTTGGATATTGATGAAGGCAACCGTTATTTTTTCCGCAATATTGTTTGGAAAGGAAATTCTATTTACGATACGGAGCGACTTCGTACGGTTTTGGGTATCGAAGAAGGCGATGTTTACAACACCGAATTGCTCAATACACGTCTCCAATTTAGTCAAGATGGTAGAGACATCTCTACCTTGTATATGGACAACGGTTATTTGTTTTTTAATATCGAACCGATTGAAGTGGCTATTGTTGGAGATTCTATAGATGTCGAGTTACGTATTTTTGAAGGGCCACAAGCCACAATAGACAAGGTTATTGTCCAAGGAAATGACCGTACACACGAGCACGTAATTCGCAGAGAATTACGTACACGTCCAGGGCAAAAATTTAGCCGTTCTGACATTATTCGTTCTCAACGAGAAATTATCAATCTAGGTTATTTTAATCCTGAAGCACTCGGTATTAATACGCCTGTAAATCCACAAAGAGGAACGGTTGATATTGAATATACGGTTGAAGAGAAACCATCTGACCAACTAGAACTTTCTGCGGGTTGGGGTGGAGCAGGTCGAGGTGTAATTGGTACTTTAGGTGTATCTTTTAACAATTTTTCTGTTCGGAATATTTTAAAAAGAGAGACTTGGAGTCCGCTTCCGCAAGGAGACGGTCAGCGTTTGTCCCTGCGGGCACAAACGAATGGACGCTTCTTTCAATCGTACAATGCATCATTTACAGAACCTTGGTTAGGAGGTAAAAAACCCAACTCTTTTACCGTATCGGGTTTTTATACACAGTTAACCAATGGGCAACTCAAAACCAGCGATTTGTACTCTAGGTTGTCTATCGCCAATATATCATTTGGTCTTGGTACAAGACTCAAATTTCCTGATGACAACTTTGTTTCTAGTACGACGCTCAATTTCCAAATTCTGAACTTAGACCGTTGGACACGAGGTGATTTTGTGGTAGATGGAGGAATCCTTGCGGATGGTAGTTTCAATAATTTTAGCATTAATCAAACATTTTCTCGTAGCTCCATTAGTGACCCTATTTTTCCAAAATCGGGTTCACGTATTTCTTTGGCCATGCAATTTACGCCGCCCTATTCTTTATTTAATAAAGATAGAGACTATGCTAATGAACTGCCCCAAGACCGATTCAAGTGGCTCGAATACCACAAATGGCGTTTAACAGCTGAGTGGTACACACAGCTGATTGGAGATTTGACGCTTCGTGCAGCCGCCAAGATTGGGATGCTTGGTTTTTATAATCGAGATATTGGAACGTCGCCTTTTGAACGATTCCAGTTAGGAGGAGATGGATTGTCTAACCAAAATACAGGTTTGTTGGGTTACGATATTATAGCCTTACGTGGTTATGAGGTCAATGATTTGCCAGCTAGTGATAGAGGTGCAGCCGCCGTTTTTGACAAATTTACAGTTGAGCTGCGTTATCCGTTATCACTCAATCCTAGCTCTACGATTTTTGTATTGGCATTTGCTGAAGGAGGAAACTCTTGGAGAAACTTTAGAGACTTCAATCCATTTGATATTCGTCGTTCTTATGGTATGGGCTTGCGTGTATTCCTGCCTATGTTTGGTACACTAGGATTTGACTATGGAATTGGTTTTGACAAAAATCTACCTAATCCGACAGGCAATATATTCCAAGATTTTGGTAAGTTTAGTATTGTTCTTGGTTTTGAACCAGATTAAGGAAAAGTAACTTAAAAATCACCCATTCTTTCTCGGCATTTTTTGCAAATGCCGAGATGAGCAATCACGTGTTCGTAGTCGGGATGTCCTTCTTTATAGCGTCCTTCACGATAAGCTGTAAGGACTTTGTCTTCAAGACATTTTCGGTCTTTATAGATTTTTTGGATGTACTGCAAAACAACGTAGAGCAATCCAAAAGCTAATGTTCCAAGAATAATATCCATTGTTCTTATCCCATTTCGGCAACAACCTCTTTTACTTCAGGAACCATACGTTTGAGCATCCCTTCAATTCCCGATTTTAGGGTCACAGTTGATGAAGGGCAGCCGCTACAACTTCCTTGCAATACAACTGTTACGATACCTTCTTGAAAACGTTTGAACTCAATATTTCCACCATCCATTTCAACGGCTGGTTTGACGTAAGTATCAATAAGGTCTTTGATTTTTTTGACCAACTCGGCCTCGTCTTCGCTGTATTCGTAACTTGCGCCACGTTCTTCTTCGATTTTTGCCATTGCGTCGGCAAAACCTTCTTTCAAAACCTCGCCACCTTCTTCAATATATTTTTTGATATATTCTTTAGCTTTGAGCATGACATCTTCCCAAGCATAGTTAAATTCCTTGGTCAAAGTCACAAAATTATTACAAATATAAACGCCTTTGACATAAGGTAAATCAAACATGGCCGATGCCATTGGCGACCATTCTCTCGCCAATGCTTCCTCTCTAAAATCCGCCGTTCCTTTGTACAACATTCGGTTGGTTACAAACTTCAAGGACTCAGGATTGGGCGTTTGCTCCGTATATAAAAGTACTGGACTTTTGGTTATTGGTGTATCCATATTCTTAGGTGTTTAAGTATGTAGGTGTTTGTGTGTTTACGTATCGTATGCAACATAGACAAACAAAAACCTTGGTACATTTTTCACAAAGATAACACTTATTGGAATTAGATGGTTCTCAAAGAAAGTTAAAAAGATGACTCTACTGGCTTTTGCAAAGTTCTACACGATTAATTTCTTATAAGGTAAAACGACATCAAAGCCCTTGGATTTGAAATATTGTTTGGTTTCTTCAGGAGAGTGTGAACTGGTAACTAATACAAAATCGCCTCCCCAAGCACCTAATGATTTGATAATGCCACCTTCATAATCGTTGAAATAAAGACTTTGGGCTCGTTCCATCTTGAGTGATTTTGAAACGAGGTGTTCATGTTCGGTAAGCTGCTTTTCGAAATCGTCCAAGCTAGTTGCTGCGCAAATAGCTTCTGTGATTTGGTTGAAAAGCGAAATATATTTTTGAGGCGTTTTGATGGTCTCTTTATAATGTTTAATTCCTTTTCGGCTATTCTGTTTTTTTCCTAAATAAACGAAATAAATAGAATCTTTGAATGTCGGAGAAAAATCTATCGTCTCCCAATTAGCTTTTTTATTATCGAGATGATAGAGGAGAGGTTGCTCCTCACCAGCACAAGCCAAGTCATAACCTGAACCGCCAAAAGTCTCGCTTAGCAAATCAAACGCATCCATGCCCGACCATTTGGCAATCATGTATATAAGTGTAGAACTTGAACCCAAACCCCAATTTATTGGAAAGTCGAGTTCGGTAGTAACTTTGGTAATTTTATTTTCGGGTATAAAATGGCCATTGGCTTTTACACTGCGCAAAATCGTTTGCAAGGAGATTGCAGTAGGTTTGTCATTGGTCGAAACAACATGGTATTTTTTTGGACTTAGCTGTGCCTCAAACCACACTTTACCATCTGCATTTATGGAAGTCCATTGGAGCAAACTCGCTTCGCCATGTTCTTCTGTTTCGACAGTCATTTGTTGACCCAACTTGGTGGGCAAGGCCAAGGCCACTGCGCCGTCCAAGACAAAATATTCTGATGTCAATAGTAATTTTCCTCTACCAAAATAGAGTTGTTTTTGAATCATTTTTGGTTGTTTCTTTACTGTGGGATAAATCTTGCCTCAAAGGTTAGAAAATATTATGGAAAATGAAACTATTAGAGATTAGTTTTAGCAAAGAAGTCCATTGCTTGTTGAAGAAAAAGAGCAAATTTGGGAAGTTCTGTTTTTTCTTTAAGAATATTTTGTAAAAACCGTTCGTCTTCCACATACAAAGTCCCAAGCCCAGCATAAGCTGCGGCTTGTCCGTCGCTTTTATGCGAAGTTCCCCAAAATTGTCGAATAATTTGATAATGTTTGGAAACCAATAGTTGAACTTCCTCACTTTGAGGGTTTTGATTCTTTAGTTCAAATAATTTTATGTTAACCTTTTCAAAATCGCTTTGCAATTTTTGAAAACCTTGTTTCCCTAATTTTTGAATGGCTCGCTCAGATTGTTCTACTTCGGCTTTGCCATATTTTTGGATGGCGGTCTTTCTATATTCTTGTCCTTCTGGGAAGTTTTCGTATAACATAAGTTTACACTATTTCTTTTAAGCGTTTTTTCAACGCAAATAATTCATCTCGAAACTGCGCTGCAGAAATAAAATCGAGTTCTTTGGCAGCTTTTTTCATTTTACGTTCTGTTTCGGCCATAAGTTTCTCGATTTGTTCTCGATTCATGTAACCTACTACGGGGTCGGCAGCAATACTTGGTGCTTCGGGTTCGATATAAGCATTTTTTCCGCCTCGAATATCGAGGATAGAGCCTTGACTCAAAATTTCTTCTCTTGTTTTGCTAACTGTTCTTGGTATGATTCCGTGTTTTTCATTGTATGCAATTTGGATACTACGGCGACGATTGGTTTCATCAATCGTTTCTTTCATGGAATTGGTCAATTTGTCAGCATAAAAAATAACCAATCCGTTGGAGTTACGTGCAGCCCGTCCCGCCGTTTGCGTAAGCGAACGGTGATTGCGCAAGAAACCTTCTTTGTCGGCATCTAAAATCGCCACCAAAGAAACTTCGGGCAAATCGAGACCCTCTCTCAATAAGTTAACTCCAATCAACACATCAAACTCTCCTAATCGTAAATCTCTCAAAATTTCTACTCGTTCCATTGTATCTACTTCGGAGTGGATATAGCGACATTTGACATTGAGTTTGGTGAAATATTTGGCTAGTTCTTCAGACATTCGTTTGGTCAGTGTAGTGATGAGAACCCTCTCGTCTTTTTCGATGCGTTGGTGTACTTCTTCTAGTAAATCATCAATCTGATTGAGGCTAGGTCGTACTTCAATTGGTGGGTCAAGCAAACCTGTAGGTCGAATGAGCTGTTCGACAAAAAGACCTCCTGTTTGCTCTAGCTCGTAGTCGGCAGGTGTAGCACTTACAAAAACAACTTGATTGACCAGCGACTCAAATTCGGTAAAACTAAGCGGACGGTTGTCCATCGCAGAGGGCAACCTGAACCCAAAGTTGACGAGGTTCAATTTTCTTGCTCTATCACCGCCCCACATTCCTCGAACCTGCGGTATTGTTACATGACTTTCATCAATTACCATTAAATAATCATCAGGAAAATAATCCAACAAACAGAATGGGCGCATACCTGGTTTGCGACGGTCAAAAAAGCGAGAATAGTTTTCAACACCACTACAATAACCTAACTCTTTGAGCATTTCAATATCAAAATTGGTTCGCTCATAAATACGTTTGGCTTCTAAGAACTTTTTTTCTCGTTCAAAATATTTTTGTTGAGCATTTAGTTCATCTTGAATTTCTCGGATAATCGTATGAATACGCTCACGAGGTGCGATATACAAATTGGCTGGAAAAATAGCAGCCGTATCCATGTCCATGATACGTTTGCCTGACTCTATCTCTATTTGTTCTATAGACTCAATTTCATCGCCAAAAAAGGTAATTCTGTAGCCATAATCCACATACGGTAGATTAATATCTATCGTATCGCCCCGTACTCTGAAGGTGCCACGCTTGAAGTCAACTTCTGTACGAGCATAAAGACTTTGTACCAAATTGTATAAAAAAGTATTGCGAGAAACTGTCATGCCTTTTTCGATACGAATGATACTCGACTGGTAATCTTCGGGATTACCCATACCATATATACAAGAGACGGAAGCGACGATAATAACATCTCTTCGTCCTGATAGTAGTGAGGAAGTTGCTCGCAAACGTAGCTTATCAACTTCTTCGTTGATAGCCAAATCTTTTTCTATAAATGTATCGGATACACTAATGTAGGCTTCGGGCTGATAATAGTCATAGTAAGATACAAAATACTCTACTGCATTGTTAGGAAAAAACTCTTTGAACTCGCTATACAATTGAGCTGTGAGGGTTTTGTTATGTGTCAAGACCAAAGTAGGCCGATTGAGTTGCGCAATCATATTGGCAACTGTAAATGTTTTTCCTGAACCTGTAACCCCCAATAATGTTTGTGATTTTTCTCCCTGATGAATCCCATCCACCAATTGTGCAATTGCTTGGGGCTGGTCGCCCGTAGGTTGAAAAGGAGAAGTAAGCTCAAATAAAGGCATAGGATTTTTTTTAGGTTTTCAATGGCGAATTTAGAAATCAGCCTACAAAATTAGCCATAAACAATAGTATCAACAAACAAGCGCAGGCTATTTGTTTTTTTGAAAAGGAATTTTTTTGAAAGAAATACAAAAGTATTGTTATACTTTTTGTAAAAAAACACTGTATTAACGTTTTTTGGACAGGTTTTTGTGACTATGTAAAAAGTCTAATCTAATCATTTTTGAATATGATATTAGATAATCCCTACCGAAGATATTTAATATTTCATTTCCCGTTAAATTCGATTACAGAACACTCATAAAATAGGGCAAAACAATGAACTATGAACTTAGGTATCATCTAGCGTTAAGCTATTTGGTCATTGTCATTTTAACACTTTCAATTGCTTGTCAGCAAGTGCCTGACATTCCTAGTCCTAGTGAAATCACTAAAACACAACGCACACATTTAGGGCAAGACATGAAGGAGATTATACTTGATAATGACCTCTTAAATGTTTTACCAAAAGATGAGTATGCTTCTAATTATAGATTTGTGCAAAATTATTACGATCAAGCCTATTTTGCTATAAGAAAAGATTGGAGTGCTGCGGCTGATGACCAATGGAATAGTAATAGAATATGGGAAGTACATATTAGCCAATCTGACGAGAGATTTGCTTTTTGCTTGCCTGGGGGCGACTTTTTTGTGAGTACAGGTTTGCTCAAAGCCTTAAATTTTGAGAGTGAGTTGTATTATATTATGTCCTTTGAATTGACGATTATGAAAGAGCGACATTTGATAAGCAAGCTCGTTTCTTATGCCAATAATTCGGCAGATTTGATTGAAATTATTGAAACAGGAATAAGCTCCTCAGACATTAGTCTTGAAGATTTAGTGAATAAATTTTTAGAAGAAATAAATTATACCGAAGATGGTACCGTGCAAGAAATAGACCAAGAAACTAATCGGCAAATATGCAAAACATCTTTGTTTGACCGAATGTCCATTCAAGGTATTTTAGCAAAGTTAGATACCGATGATACTTGGTTGAGCACTCGACCTTCTTATCCCAACCGAGTCAGTTATTTAAGAAGTGAATTTGAATTTGAAAACCAAAGCGACTGTGGGAATAAAAGATGGTCAAATAATTCTTCGGAATACACTTTATTTATTAATTCGTTGCCATGACTTGGTATGCGCCCATCCCATATAGTAAAATCTAATTTTTACTGATTCATCTATCCTTGGATAATGAATCATTAAAAGTGTTAAAATTTCTAGCAGAGGTTCCTTCTATTAATTTAGGAGGAACTTCTCTATTTTTATGCCATACTTAATTTCAAAATTTGTATTTTTCGCTTTGCATTCTAGTTTTAGAAAAGTATAACAAACAATAGTTGAAACAGTTTTTACCATATTTTATCATACAACAATTTCATCAAGGGCATAAAACAGGTCGTTTTGAAGCCTATACTATGTTTATTGATCTGTCTGGATTTACAGCCCTGACAGAAGCATATATGGCACAAGGAGTCGTTGGTGCCGAAAAATTATCCTTTAGTCTCAACAAGATTTTTGCGCCACTTGTCCATTTAGTTTATCAAAAAAAAGGATTCATTCCTTATTTTGCAGGAGATGCATTTACGGCCATTTTTCCGATGGAAGAAACGGAGACTTCTATCGAAAATGTTTTGGATGCCGCTTTGCAGACGAGAGATTTGTTTGAAAAACAAAATGCAGATAATACCCTTTTTGAAGATTTTGATATTGGTGTAAAAATTGGACTTTCGCTGGGCAATGTAGAATGGGGTATCGTTGGTGATGAACAAAAGTCTTTTTACTTCCGAAGTCATGCCATCAATGGCTGTGCTGATGCACAGCTACTGGCCAAACAACAAGAAATCGTTTTAGACCAAGCGTTTAAAAATCAGATTTCTAAAAATAAAGTAGCTACTCAAAAAATTCGGCTACAGCCATTCTATCGCCTAAAGTCAACGAATTTGCTCAAAATGGAGCAAACTACCCATAAATTTAAGGCAACTTTAAGCAATACAGAAAAAAGAATTCTTACTCAATTTATTCCAAAATCTATTTTGCGATTTCGTCAAATTGGAGAGTTTCGAGCCGTTATTTCGGTTTTTGTTGCTTTTAAAAATGTAGCAACTTACGATTTGCTCAATCAATTTTCGACAATCGTATTAAATCAGATTCAAAACTTTTCGGGCTATTTCAAAGAAATTGACTTTGGAGACAAAGGCGGTGTTATGGTTGCTTTCTTCGGCGCACCCATCTCCTTTGAAAACAATATTGAACGGGCTTTGGAGTTTGCTTTGGCACTAAAGGAAGAAACGGAACAATTGCGCCAACAAACCCAACTTGATTTCAAGGTGGGTATCACCTCTGGCGAAGCTTTTACGGGTATTATTGGCGGCGAACAAAGAGTACAATATGCTGTCGTCGGAAACCGTGTAAACATTGCTGCTCGATTGATGTCTTATGCCAATTGGGGCGAAATCTCGGTTGATGAAGAAATTCAAAAAGAAAAAAATTATCACTTTCAGCACAAAGGAGATATTCGTTATAAAGGTATTCAAACCGATATTCCTACCTTCAGTTTAGTTGGTAGAAAAGAAGAAAATAATCATCTCTTTACAGGTACTATCATTGGTCGTGAACAAGAATTGCAAATATTGCACGATTTTGTAGAGCCATTATGGACTCAACATTCGTTGCATATCGCCTATGTTTATGGCGAAGCAGGGATTGGCAAAAGCCGCCTTATTTTTGAATTTATGCGCCAATTGGAAGCCCAATTGGACGAACAGGCAAGTACCGAAAAACCCATGATTGTCAAATGGCTAAGTTGCCAAGCCGACCAAATTTTACAAAAACCCTTTAATCCTTTTATCTATTTTCTAAAAAATTATTTTCATCAATCTCCTCAAAATACCCCACAAAAAAACAAAGCTAATTTTGAAGCCAAACTGTCAAAATTATTCCGAAAATTAGAAGAAATACAAAGCCAAAACGGCTTGCCCGAAAAGTCTCCGCTGCAATTGGAGTTGGAGCGTACTCAAACCATTTTAGCAGCATTGATTGGGATTCAATACGAAGATAGTCTTTGGAATCAGCTTGATGCCAAAGGACGTTATCGAAATACGCTTTCGGCACTATCCAACTTGTTTATAGCCGAGTCTTCTTTACAAGTTTTGATTATAGAATTGGAAGATGCTCATTGGTTTGACGATAGTTCAAAAGCCTTTTTGGAAGAACTTATCCGAAACATACAGCACTTACCCGTGCTGTTGCTCATCACTTCTCGTTATTTGGATGACGGCTCAAAACCAAGACTTGTACCTCCCGAAAAAGTGGAGCAATATCAGTTACCTATTTTAGAATTAGACCTCAATATTTTGCAACCAAAAGCACTACGTGCTTTTGCAGAAAATTATTTAGAAGGGACGATTAGCGAAGAGTTTTTTCAAGTACTCCAACGTACAACCAATGGAAATCCTTTTTACTTAGAACAAATTTTAGAATATTTTTCGGAAAGCAATTTACTAATCAAAGAGCAGGAAAAATGGCATATCAAGGATAAAAATATCAAACTATCCAATTCCATCAATGCCATTTTGATGGCACGAGTTGACAGACTCTCTTCTTTGGTCAAAGAAACCGTCAAAGCAGCAGCAGTCATTGGGCGAGAGTTTGAAATCCCCGTTTTATCAGCAGTCATGAAAACTCAAAATGAGTTTATTCGCAGCAATGCTGATTCAACAATTGTATTGCAAGAGCAAATACAAACTGCCGAGCGAGGTCAGATTTGGAGAGCTATGAATGAGTTGCGCTATATTTTTAAACATTCACTGTTGCGAGAAGCGGTTTACGATATGCAATTGCGTACTCGCTTACGCGAGTTGCACCAACTTATAGGCGAAGCCATCGAAAACCTCTATACTGATAATATAGCTGAACGTTATGTAGATTTAGCTTTTCATTTTGAACACGCTGAAAATGCTGAAAAGACGAAATTTTACCTCAACAAAGCAGCCAAATATGCGGAGCGAAATTTTCAGAATCAACAAGCACTTCGTTTTTATAACAAGATTTTGTCTTTGATTAGTCCAAAAAAAGAAAAGAATCTTTACATCAAAACCTTGCTCAAAAAAGGAAGTATTTTAGAATCTATCGGCGATTGGGATGCTTGTGAATTGGCATTCACAACTGCGCTCGAAGCGGCCATGTTTAGCAACGAAAAAATTCTTGAAGCACGTGCCAATAACAGTCTCGGAAAATTGCTCATGCTCAAAGGCAATTATGAAGAAGCACTACACCATCTCGAAACAGCCGTACTCACCTTTGAGTCAAGTAATGACCAGCTTGGTATAACCAAAAGTTATGGCAATCTGGGTAATCTGTTTTTCCGACAAGGACAATACGAAAAGGCTAAGAATTATTTTGTCAAAAGTATTGATTTGAGTCGTAGCTTGCCTTATCACAATGGCACTGCCCAAACGGTTTCTACTTTGGGACTAACTTATATGAACCAAGGCAGCTATGTAGAGGGAATCAAATATATACAAGAGCAGCTCGTATTGGCCAACGAAAAAAATGACAAGCCTGCAATGGCTAATCTTTATACCAATTTGGGGATTGTATTTTTTGAAAAAGGCGACTATGACAATGCGCTTGATTCTTACGAAAAAGGGCTTGCTCTTAGCCAAGAATTGGGCAACAAACAATTGATGTCTATTGCCATTGGTTGCATCGGTAGTGTTTATGAGCGCAAAGGGGACTACCACAAAGCACAAGAAAACTTTGAGTATGACCTTGTTCTTTCCGAAGAGTTGGGCGATAAGCAAGGCATAGCCATTGTACATGGTTTGCTTGGCGATTTGTATGCTTTAAAGGGAAATTTCAAAGAGGCCATCCCGCATTTGGAGACACAATTGCAATTATGCAAGGAACTCAATTATCAAAAAGGAATTGCCAAAGCATTGAATACGCTTGGTGATGTATATAGTTTTCAGTCCTCCTTTGAGCAAGCACTCTCTTACTACAATCAGGCTATTGATGTAACCCAAAAAATTGATAATAAGCTAGTACTCGGTACTAGCCTTATTGAAAAAAGTTATTCATTATTATATATGGGGCGTTTGGAAGAAGCGAACATCGCACAACAAAAAGCACATAAATTAGCCCTGCAATTGGATAATAAGGAATTGATTTTTGAAGTAGAGTCTCTAGCAAGTCGTTTGCTGATAGAGCAAAAAGAAACGACTAAAGCCACTCAAAAACTACACAAACTTTTAGAAAAGGCAACGACTATTCAGAAAAAAGCACAAGTCTATTACGAACTTTCTAAAATAAATGATGAGCACAAAAACGAAGCCTTTGCATTGTATCAAAAACTATACGAAGAAACGCCCAAACACCTGTTCAGACTTCGTCTGAACGCCCTCCGCAAAGATTAGAAATTATTGTTCTTCTTCCACTTCTCCCGAAAAATGCAATTCCATACACTCTTGGCTAAAATCTCGCTCTTGCCGATAAGCATGAAGTACATCAACAGGTTCGTAGTAGAATTTAACTTTATCTAAAAAGCACTTACAATAATTTTCCTTATCCAAATCTTGAATATTGGCCATGATTTGGAGGCAATAACTTTGTTGAAACTCCATGTCCTTATCTGTCCATGTCGTTTTGCGCTCATATTTAGGTGATGGTGGCGTAGTGGTAGCTGCTTCTTTGGGCTTGGTGTCAGATTGGCAAGCTCCAATAAAAAGTCCCACAAATAGTACAATAGTATAGAAAATTCTCATAAGTCAAATATATTTAAAAGTCTGTTCCTATAGATAAGAAAAACCTTGGTTTTTGTACGACTCTAGTCTCAATGCCCCACGCATAATCCAATTTGATAAAGTAACCAAACAACATAGAGCGAACACCTGCACCATAACCAACTACTATAGGATCTCTAAAATAGTTGACACTTACATTAATTGGACTCCCTTCTTCTCCAATAAATTCGACAATATTCAAAGGATTATCCTCGCTAAATGGTGTGAGTCCTTGCCAAGCAGTGCCTGTATCAAAGAAACCTGTCAACTGAAAATTACGTAAAAAGGAAGAACGAAGTGTACGTCTCGAAAAATATTGAATAATCGGCACCCGCAATTCTGCATTAAACAATATATAAGAATTGCCATTGCGAATATTTTGATTAAAACCTCGCATATTGGCAGCCAAAGTCTGATAAGCAAAATCATCATTGACAGGCAAGGGAACATCTTGGTTGAATTTAGGAAACAACCAACCATCTACTCCTCCTAGATAGTACAAAATCTTTTCTGAACCAAAAGAAGTAGCTGCTGCCAAACGCATCGCAAGAATGGAGCGTTTGTCGAGGCGTTGATAATGTCTTGCGTCAATACCCAATACGGTCATTACACCAGGATTAAATTCAAAGTCAACATTATTGAGCAAGTCCAATCGAAATCGCTTGACGACTTCTGCATAGACTTTATAGCGTGTACCATTTTTGATATTAGCCGATACATCAAGGGTATTATCAAAAACATACTCCAATTTTGCACCAATGCGTTGTTCGTTTTGGGAGGCTTGCCCTAGAGATAGTATATCGGTAGCCAAAGGAGTGGAGCGATCATTTCTCAAAGTAAGACTACCTCTTAACGAACGAAAAATATCAAAAGGATAGCTCAATTGCCCCATTCCTAGCAAGGTGACATACTCATTGCGTAGTGGATTAGAGTTGAAATCTTCAACTCTATCTCTAGTTACTTTTCGATAAACTGCATATTGTTTGTCAAAACGGCCTTTTTTATCATCAAAGGTCAAAAAATATTCGGCACCATTAAAAGTGGTAGGCACTCGAACTCCTCCCTCTAATTGATAATCTTCAAAAAGGTCTTTAAAATTGGCTTTGAACAAAATACCTGGCGGCGGTGTCGTAAATTCTTGGCGGTCTCCAGCATAAGTATCTAATCCTCCAAAAAGCAAACTATTGTCTAAATTGGTGGTAACAAAATCTGTTCTAAATTTGAGTCTATAAGGGATGATTCGTGATGGCCGAAAACGCAAAACCTTAGGGCCTTTAGCAAGTGGATTCACTTGCTTTGGGCTTGGCTTTTCGAGTAGGATTTCGCCTTTGTCTTGCTCAATTTCTACGACCAAAGGAGTTTCGTCATTATCAAATTCACTTTGAAAAAGATAGTCATCAATATCTACTTTAGTCGTATCTTTTTTAGTATCGGTAGCTGGAAAAAGGTCAACTACTGTTTGTGAAGATTCTTGGAGCACACTATTTTCGTTGTTGGGAATTTCCGTTCCCAACGAAAGATTATTGATACTTTCAAAAATACTCTGTTCTTGGCGTTGAAAACGAGTCTTTACAACATCGTAAGAAGAGTCAATGACCAAATCTTGAATAAAAAAGCGATATTCACCATCAGTAAAAACCAATTCTGCTATTTTTGGAGATTTGAGTGCTTTATTAAACTCTAAAATATTGCGAGGATAGTTGGAGTTGTGATGTGTAAAAGCCTGTTTTTCATAAACAGGTCGCAACTCAATATTGGCAATCAAGCTCGCATCTAGCGAAGTCAAGGTAGAATCTTCGTGTAAGACAATTTCGGTTTTATCTTTGAGCGTAATGACTTGTTCGTTATATACAAAAACATCATCTAAATAACCGACCCTTCGGTTGTAAATGCCACTTTCGTCCGAGGTATAAGCAAACCAAGTTGTGTCAATAGCGACAGGATGACGCTCATTGGCAATTGGAGTGTCTGTAATTCGGATAAGTTGTTTTGACTTTTCTGTAAAATCATAATAGAAAATATCAAAGGTCTTGATGGGCAAAATGGTATCCAATTTTGCTTGACGCAAAAGTGTTTCTTCCCGATTTGAAGCAAAGAGGATTCCTGTTTTGTCCATTATTTTTACTACTCTTGCATCCAAATCATCATAAAAATCATTGGTGATACGCTGGGTTTGACGGTTCAAGGTCTCATATACAAATAGATCTGAATAACCATTTACAATAGCTGAAAATATCATTTTAGAATTATCCAAATAGTCGGCACTCAAAATACGCTGATATTGCGGGTCTAAATCTTCGAGTACGCTGTCGCCCGTATTGGTATCGTAGTTGAGCCATTTGATGACATCTCGTCTTTCGTAAATGACGCTCAACTCATAGCCACTTGGTTTCCAAACGAGCAAAGGATAATTATAATCTGTTGCCTGAAAAGCATTGCGAAAGCCGCCCTTGTGAATGACCTTTCTTTGGTTGTTGACCAAGTCATGCAAATAGACTTTGTACTTGCCTATTTCGTTAGAAACATAAGCCATTTTAGTGCCATCAGGACTCAATTTGACTTGACTTAGTGGCAAATTTCGCTTGTTTTTTACCGCAAAAAGATGTTGACCAAGCGAATCTCGCTGCTCGCTATCTTGCTGAAAGCGAGCAAGAAAATACTCTTCCCAAGACTCAATTATACGTTCGTAATTGCTCCCCAAGACATATAAAAAACCACTTTCAATACTGCGATTTATTCTTGTTAGGTATAATAGATTAGAGACGGTTGACTTACCATAATTTTGGCCGATGTAATACCATAGAGAATGTCCTGCCAATTGCGGATAGTCTTCCGAAAGTCTATTAAAATCTTTATAATCTTCGTGAAGTAGCGCATCTTTCAATTGATTGTCTAAGTCCACACTCCAGTCTTGCCCAATGTACGACACCAAGCCTCGCTCAAACCATCGAGGCAGGTTGAGCATAACAGCATTTTGAACAATTTCTTGCAAATTAGAGCCAAATAACATGGCATTGAGATAGACCGAGGCTATCCCTTCTCGAATTTGGGTACGTAAATGTTGATGATCGCCATTGAAATAAAGGAAAACTTTATTGCCGACTATTTTGGTTTGCCCTGCTGCATTGACAAAAACATCTTCTGAACCCAAATTGCTTTGTTTCAAATCTGTTATGTCCGAATAAATAATGAGTTCAATTTTGCTATTAATACGATGTTCCAAAACATTTTGGATGGCATCGTGGTCGAGTTCTGCAATTTGTACTGCTGCTTGTCCGACATTTCGACTTTTTCCATACCAATAGGTGATAAAGTTGGGCGATTCGTACTGCAACCACTCCTTGAAGTCGTCGTGGTATTGTACACGGTTTTTACCAAATTGTACTTGTGTGCCTTGTGCAGATACAGACGAGGCAGCTAAAAAGGCGAGTGCGACAAAGAGAAGTAAACGATATTGCATGGATAATAATTATTGTTACATTTGTTGAACTTTAAAAATTAAACGGTAAAATCATGGCCCATGTTGCTGAATTAACTTTTAACCCTTTTCAAGAGAATACATATATTGTTTATGATGATACCAAAGAGTGTATCATTTTTGACCCTGGCTGCTGGAATGCCTCCGAAAAACAACAGTTGTCAACCTTTATTGAGAGTGCTGGTTTAAAACCTGTTCGGCTTATCAATACGCATTGTCATTTGGATCATATTTTTGGAAATAAGTATGTTTCTGAAACTTATAATTTGCCCCTAGAAATTCATAGTGGTGAGCTGCCTGTTTTGGAACAGGCACCTTTGGCAGCTCAATTGTATGGGATTCCGTTTCCAGAACCTTCGCCAATGCCTGAATCTTTTATTGAAGAAGGAGATATTATTGAATTTGGAACAACGAAGCTAGAAGTCCTTTTTACACCTGGACATTCGCCTGCAAGTATTTCTTTTTATTGTCGAGAATCAGAATTTGTTATTGCAGGGGATGTACTTTTTTATGGAAGTATTGGCCGAACGGATTTGCCTGGGGGCGATTACAATACGCTTATCCAAAGCATCAAGACCAAGCTATTGGTCTTGGAGGATGAAGTGCGTGTTTATTCGGGACACGGCCCTTCTACTAAGATTGGTTATGAGCG